>CAZHSW010000033.1:0-3104 GCA_964534635.1 uncultured Methanomicrobia archaeon | reverse complement strand
GCCTTTTTTTTACCTTTTAAGCAAAAGAAAAAGTTTAAATAAGATCTGGAGTGCTATTACGTAAAATGAATTGTCAAGCATCGACCTTTGAGACCGAGCTCTTTGGGCTTGAACAAGAAGAGGATTTTGAGAATTTTTTGGATCTGATTGATCTCAAAAACCCAAACTTTTCGCGTTACGTAAACGAGACGAAGATCGACTGAAGGTCAAAAGGCTCGGAAGCGTGAGTCCCGCGGGACGCGAGAGCTTGCGGGGTGCGTGGTGTCAGTTTCTTATCTTATCTTAAGGGAGCGTCATTCATTTTTTTCAGCGTGTGATATTCCCATTCTGCAGAGGTGTGCGGCTAGGAGACTCGGTAGCGACCACTGCTGAAGTCATTTCTACCCCTCTTATCGTCAGAAGAGAGGTCGCGGTAGTGCTCATGTAGTCTGCGTCGCCATAAAAGTTGATCTGCATCTCGTGCACGCTAGCTCCCAAGTTATTGGTGTATTCTCCCGTTAACATTAAGGTCGTCGCATCGTTCTTCATCTGGCTCTTGCCGACCGATCTGCCGTCTATAAACCACTCAACGACTTTCCCATTTAGAGCTTGGCCGCTACTGTCCTTTAATGCGGCTCTGATAGACACCGGCGCACCTAACGTCA
The DNA here is from genome assembly GCA_964534635.1 of uncultured Methanomicrobia archaeon. Taxonomy (GTDB): domain Archaea; phylum Halobacteriota; class Bog-38; order Methanoflorentales; family Methanoflorentaceae; genus Methanoflorens. The sequence goes on along the minus strand of CAZHSW010000033.1, from coordinate 2,460 downwards.
CGGACGCCGAACTTAGTGAGATTTCTGTCGCGCGCAGACCGTCTGACGTTTGGGTAGACTTGTTCTGGGCAGGCGCATTAGTCACGCAGCCAGAGACGAGGCAACTGCAACACACTGCGCAAAGAAAAAGCATGATCGCCTTCTGCACGCTCGTTATGACGAGTGCGGTCGAGATAATATTTTCTGTGGCTATTACGGATCGTCCAGCGTCTGCCTGCAGAGACATTCTCCTCCCTCAAAGCCAATGAACATTTACAATCGTTTTTGGCCAGCTCTCGACGTCGCAACAAATACTGGTTAGCTTGATGCACGCTTTTTTAGCTCTCTGAATTCCTTTTCCACAGCGCTGTGGACTAAAACGCACCTTTTTTCCAATTCCGACGGGAGACCGACAACTATCTCCCCCTTTTGGAGCTCGGCAATAACCTCCAAAACGCCCGCTTCAATTGACAAACGCGACCATGCCGGGACATAGTGTTCAAAGCCGATGAGCTGCTGATCGTTTATCAAGATTTTTGGAACATGCGGTGATCCGTGTCTCGCAATATCAGTCGCTTCTAAGATTTCGTCTTTGGTGACTTTTCCTACGTCGATTTGGCCGATTTGCAACCCATTCTCGGTTAATGCGGCGATAATAAGTAGCTTGGTGAGCTGACGCCTGCTCTCAGCCAGCCGATCACGTCTCGCAAGATGCACTATAGTCACCCCCGTTGTTAAGTTCTTTTCATTAGTTCGTCGTGGACGGCCGCTTTTTTTCCATTGGAAGAGCTGTTCACTCATGTGGTTTCGAAATGGATAAATATAGCGTCATTTCTGTGATAAGCAGTTTTACGGGGGTAGTAATGATGCGAGAAATGGCGTATTATGAGCGTCCGCTAGAGTACAAGGCGCTTCTTGATATAAAGAAAGCTGCAACTCTCAGAAAGTCATCGAGAGAGGGGATGGGCTCGCTGAAGCGGTTTCCTGCCAGCTTGGATATGCTTAACTTTCTTCCGGCTCAGCTGCATAATTTTCCATTAAACGCTGAAGAACCGGTAAACACTGCCACCATTTTGGGAAAACGCTCTAGTAAGCCGGTTGGTCTCGACACGCCTATTCTAATTTCTGCTATGAGCTTTGGTGCCTTGAACCGCGAGAACAAAATAGCGCTTGCGAAGGCGTCAGCGCTTGCTGGAACGGCAGCCAATACCGGAGAGGGCGGCATGCTCGATGAAGAGCGCGAGTTCGCGAAATACCTGACATTGCAATATTCAACAGGTCATTTTGGGATTTGGGAAGAGCGGCTCAAGCAGGCTGATATGATAGAATTTAGGATAAGCCAATCTGCTTATCCCGCTACCGGGAGCTTCGTGCCAGCGAGCAAAGTGACTGAGCTTATTGCAAAGACACGAGGTATTGTGGTTCACACTGAGGCGCGTAGCCCCGCTCGCCATCCTGACGTGGATAGCGCGGAAGATCTGAAACAGAAAATTGCGACGTTGCGGGATATTTCGGAAGGCAAACCCATCGGCATCAAGTTTGCTGCCGGACACATCGAGAAGGACCTAGACTTGATAATTTATGCCGAGCCTGATTACATCGTCGTTGATGGCTTCGGAGGAGGCAGCGGGGCTCCGCCTAGTCACATAAGGGACAACTTTGGTGTACCTATCATTAACTTTCTCCCTCGGGCACACCGATACCTCGATCAGGTAGGATATCGGACACAAGTTGAGCTCGTTGCTGCAGGCGGATTACGAACATCAGGCGATTTTGCAAAATGTTTAGCGCTGGGGGCAGACGCCGTCTATATCGCGACGGCCGCGTTATGGGCGATGTCGTGCGAGTACTACCGCATATGCGAAACTAACCAATGTCCAACTGGAACGACGACAAGCGATCCAGACCTTGTTACGCGATTTAACGTTGACCGAGGAGCTAAGAGGCTCGCAAATTTTGTGCAAGTTTCGACGCAAGAGCTTGCCGACATTTCGCGCGCTGTAGGCAAAAATGACGTGCATAAGCTCGACAAGCACGATCTCGTTGCTCTTACACGCGAAACGAGCGAGTTGTCAGGTGTGCACTATCCAGCGCTGACCTAACGGCGCGTTGTCTTTCACGCAAAAAAAGCAGTTTCATTTTTTTGTGCCAAGAAGATGCGCATATCGAGGCGGTTCTTCGTTCCTTTTGCAATGTTCTAGTACGTCAAAAAAGCGAGGTCGCTACGGTGTCGCACAGAGTTTTTGCGTGCAATCTTTAAGTAGTCACAGCCGACTACTCAGCATAGGCGGCTTGAATGTTTGCGAAAAGCGAATTCACCGTAGCGGCAACGGGCCGCGGTATTCAAACAAAGAAACAAAAAAGGAGGCTTACGCTTGGTTGATGGAGAGCCGTCACATCAACCTGAGCAACTCGTTGCAGAGGTAATAGTTGACCAGCTCTCGAACTGGGGCGTAAAATACGTCTACGGAATCCCCGGCG
>CAZHSW010000032.1:0-8607 GCA_964534635.1 uncultured Methanomicrobia archaeon | reverse complement strand
AGGAGATCTGCGAACTAATTCAGCTAGCCGTACGCCTCAAGAATGAACGATTAAAAGGGATATTCTCGGACAAATTACAGCATAAAACCTTGGGGATGATATTCGAAAAACCTTCGACTCGTACGCGAACGGCATTTGAAGTTGCAGCCGTCGAACTCGGCGCGTATCCTATCTACTTGAATTGGAATGATCTCCAACTTGGAAGAGAAGAGACGATCGCAGATACCGCGCGTGTCTTGTCGAAGTACCTTAGCGGAATCATCGTGCGCTCGATCAACCACGCAAGTATCATCGAGATGGCCGAATATGCCTCCGTCCCCGTAATCAACGCCCTCTCAGGTCGTGAGCACCCGTGTCAGCTGCTTGCTGATCTGATGACCATCTATGAGAAGAAAGAAAAGCTAAGTGGACTAAAACTAGCGTGGATCGGAGACGGAAACAACGTATGCAATTCAGCCCTCCTCTCTTGCGCCTGCGTGGGCATGACCGTAGACGTGGCGTGTCCGCCTGGTTATGAACCGAACGTTGATATTGTCCGTAGAAGTCAGGAACGGTCTGCGGTGAGGATTGTTCGCGACCCGATTGAAGCGGCGTCAGCGGCAGACATCTTATATACAGATACTTGGATTTCTATGGGCGATGAAGCCGCTCACGCTGAACGCGTGCGCGCATTTTCCGCATATCGCATTGATAAAAACGTGCTAGATGCCGCAAAAGACAGCGCGATAGTGCTTCACTGTCTTCCGGCCCACCGAGGACAGGAGATCACAGACGAAGTGATTGACGGACCGCGCTCGGCAGTCTTTGAACAAGCCGAAAATAGGCTTCACACCCAAAAAGCGCTCCTACTTAAGCTGCTCCGTTAGTCACCAAGGCTCTCTTTTTTTGCCGAGCCTATAGCCGATCTGATTGAAAGCGAGGTGTAAGAGCGGGCTCAATATAAGCGCCACAGCTATTACAGCTGGTGTAAAGTTGTGGACGAACCAGTCGCTAAAGAACAAATACGTAAGTATCCACGCGCCCACGACGAAGTCGAATTGATCGGCGATGGGCCATGGCCTCCCTCTATCGATGCCAAACCGCCTCTTGACGAAGCTCTTTGCGAGGTCTCCTAGCATGGCACCGAACGACAGGGTAACAATGACAAAAATAGGGTCAAACGAAGGCACGCTTATTTGCGAGCCGGCTTTGGTAAGCTGTTGCAGCAAACCGACAGTTATTCCCAGCAGCGTTCCTCCAATTAGCCCCTTAAAGGTTTTGCCTGCGCCAAAAATCCTCTTACCGTCAATGAAGTTTTTCCCGAAGTCGATGGGTGTTTTTCCCGCGAAGAGAACGGCGCTCGAGTTAGAAAAATAGGCTGGGAGCATCAACCACAAGGCATTAACGAGAAGGGAGAGCATGCTGTTGGGAGAGGCGCACTATGCGTATTAAATCTGCCTCTGATCGGCCCATGAGCCTCACTGTAATCGAGACCTTCGCCTGCGATGCACTCCGCACTACTATAAAAGCATAAGATAATAATAGTAACAGCGTCAAATATTCTGCTGCAAGGTTGGGGGGTTCACGTGTCCTTATATAAAGCAATAGCGCCACTGCCTAAGCAAACCACCTCTTTATGTAATCAATGCCTAAAGCCGATCGAGGCGACCATCTATCAAAAGGATGGTCAGGTTTGGATGATCAAGACGTGCCCAGAACACGGTGCGTTTGACGAGCTATATTGGTCAAGCGCTGACATGTTCCAAAAAGCCGAGCGGTTTTCATACGCCGGGCAAGGGGTGCAGAACCCTCAGCTCACCCTTCGAGAGCCTTGTCCGCTCGAATGCGGTCTGTGTAACGTCCATCAAACATCGACGTGCCTTGCAAACATCGACGTTACAAACCGATGCAATCTGCGCTGTAAGTGGTGCTTTGCCAATGCCCAAGCGCGTGGGTATGTCTATGAGCCTACGTTTGAACAAATCAGAGGGATGCTCTCGACGCTTCGCGAGGAGAAACCCGTCCCGACGCTTGCTGTCCAGTTTTCCGGTGGAGAGCCGACGCTCAGGGACGATCTTGCGGAGATAATCGCCATGGCGGTCGAGATGGGTTTCATTCAAACTCAAATCGCGACAAACGGCATTAAGCTGGCGAAAGATGAAACGCTCGCGAGAAGGCTTAGACAAGCGAAGCTAAGCACCGTATATCTCCAGTTTAATGGCGTTTCAAAGGAGACGGACAGCCTCATCGAGTTGAAGAAGAAAGCAATCGAGAACTGTAGAAATGCTGGGCAAGGGGTAGTGCTCGTCCCAACGATCGGGCGTGGGTTGAACGACCACGAAGTGGGGCAAATTATCCGCTTCGCGGCTAAAAACGTGGACGTTATCAGAGGGGTCAACTTCCAACCAATGGCATTCGCCGGCGCAGCCAGCGATTTACCGGCGGCCGCGAGGAACTCGCAGAGGTACACACTTCCGGACCTCGCTTACGGCATAGAACAACAAACGGACGGCGAGGTGCGAGCCGACGATTTTTATCCAGTGCCCTGCGTCGTTTCAATTTCAAAACTCATCGAAGCTTACACACGCGCGCCCCAGATCGAGTTCAGCACGCATCCGCATTGTGGGATCGCCACGTACTTGTTTGTCGAGGGCGACACGCTTATTCCGATCAACCGTTTTGTGGACGTCGATAAATTCTTTGAACTTACACAAAAGCTCGCACACAAGCTGAACAACGGTGGCGTGCTGCGCAAGCCGGCTACTTTGATGCGCGGGCTGATTGCACTTAATTCGCTAGTCAATGAGAAGACTGAGCCTAAGGCCCTCCACTTTAAGGAGTTAATTAAGACCGTTCTGCTCACTCACGATTACAAAGCGCTCGGTGAGTTCCACAAGCAAGCGATGTTCGTTGGAGGTATGCATTTTATGGACGCATACAACTATGACGTTGAACGTGTGAAACGTTGCGCGATACATTACGCCGTGCCTGGCGGGTTAATCATCCCGTTTTGCGCGTATAACAGCGGCCCGAACTATCGAGATGCTATCGAAAAGAAATACAGCATACCGCTCGAAGAGTGGGAGCGAGCGAACGGGAAGCTACGATTTGAGTCGCTAACCTAAAAAATAGCCCGGCACGGATTCGAACCGTGGTCGTGAGATCCAGAGCCTCACATGATTGACCGCTACACTACCGGGCTATACCAAGAAGGCAACAGCAGCGCATTGCTTAAAGAGTGGCCTGTTTTAATGTCAGGTGCGACCGTATATCTAATTAACGAAGGCCGCGGCATCCTGAGGTCTTTGTGAGGGCATTCGCACACGCGCTTTTCGCTTTCGTTTTCTGCGTGGGCGTTTATGAGCTTGCTGCGCTTACTAAAATGAGTGGCCTCACGCTTCTGTCTGGAACTGTGGCCGCAGCTTTAGCGTCAATCCCTGACTTCGATGTTCGCTCGCCGCTGTGTTTGATCCGCCATAGAAGCGGAGTTTCACACTCGATCTTTACCGTCGTGGCGTGCGCGCTGCTGTCATACATCCTTTTGTCGAGATACCCCCCGCTTGACCTCTTCGTCACTGCTGCGCTCACGTCGGCCGTTGCAAGCCACGTGATTCTCGATTCCCTGACGACGTCCGGCTGCCCATTGCTTTGGCCGCTGAGCTCTCGCCGTTTTTCGGCGCGTTTATGCAGATCTGACAGCCTGTTGGCCAACGTGTTAATCGTCTTGTTTTGCATTTTCACCATAGCTGTCGTCTTTCGATACCGCTAGTCGCTTCTGGATCAAAGATTTACGTTTAGAACGGCTGCAGGAAGCTCTCATTTTCCTACAATGAGGCTTTTTCGGCGTTCTACAGCGAAGGCGACGAACACAATATTAAAGTATTCGAAAAGCCAATTTTATTTGAGGATTGAAATTGTTCCCGTCAAAGAAAGTTCAAAATCTGGTTGGTTCAAGAGTTCAAGTGGAGATGAAAGGCGAAAAATGTGTGCTCGAGGGCTTGCTAATGAGCGCCGATGACTATCTGAACTTGCATCTGACAAACACGACTGAAGTGGTTGACGGGGAGAAGTCGCGAGTTTTAGGCTCAGTCGTAATAAGAGGCAACAACATCATTCTTCTAAACCCCGTCAACGACTGAGACCAGAGCCAACAGCACTTGTTTAAAAGGAATGCCAGTGTTGCAAGACTTCATCGTTCAATCGCAGCTGATTACGCAAAATGTTGAAGAAAGGGAACGCGCCGCAAGGCAAAAAGGATAAGCACGAGGTGCTTTTGGCGCACGGGAAAATAGCTCCGTGCATAGGGTGCCACGAGGTATGCAATCCAGAATACTGTTCGCTGCTCGACGAGTGGCTAGAACTACTGATGTAATCTGACCGGCTTGAGATTGAACTGTATTGCGGGGGCTGTTTGGAGGTTTTTTGCTTCAGTCTTGCATCCTTAAAGATTCAAAGTAATCGAGCGCCCTCTGTGACGCAAATTCCGGCTGCGAGAGTTATTTACCGGCGTATGGTGGCTCGCTCGTCAGCAGAATCAAAGGCTGATCTAACGGCGAAGATATCATTGTTTTCGAGATTAACCTTCTATTGTCGTTGAACACGAAAAAAGGGAGCAAAGCGATCTTATTTCGCAATGTTGAAATACTTTGATCGTCAATATTTATGTAGGGACTTATTTTGGGAAAGCGTGACCTCAAGCTGGCGAAATACGCTGTGAAATGTTATTATGGCTTAGATGACGGAGATGAAATCGAAGTTATCGAGAAGGTCGAGAACAAGATGCCTGTTGTCGGCTTCATCAGCGATATTATGGAAGAATTGCAGCTGTGGTGGCCACAAAATATCGGCACGAAGTCCAAAGTAGCACGCTTATCGGAGTCAGACTTTATACACTGCGTTAACGGACTGCGTGCGAAAAACGGATCGCCGCCCATCGCTCAAGACGGGACGATGCATAAAAAATGGATGGAATGCATGGCGTCGAACGATCCGAATGTGCACCTCGTTGCAATCAAAGGAGAGAAAAAAAAGCTCGTTTTGGTGAATACGAAGGTCAATTCCCATAGCAGACCCTAATTTTTTTTGCAGCAATAGGGTCGCCTTTCTTTGTTGCCGAAGAGTTCTATGAGCGCTAGAGGATCCGACACTCACGCGAGTCGTGTAGAAGAACAAATCAGCGTTATAGAGCAAGAAATACGCGAAACTCCCTACAATAAGGCCACACAACTTCACATCGGCCGTCTGAAAGCAAAGCTTGCGCGGCTGAAGGAACAAGCAGAGAAGAAGGGGCATCGTAAAGGTATCGGATATGCGCCGAAAAAGTCGGGGGACGCCACTTGCGTTCTGGTAGGTTACCCATCTGCCGGCAAGTCGACTTTGTTGAACGCGCTTACGAACGCAAAATCAGTTGTCGGGACGTATGACTTCACAACCTTTGACGTGATCCCCGGCTCCATGGTGCATAAGGGAGCTCTCATACAAATCTTAGACGTTCCCGGATTGATTAGCGGGGCGGCAGCCGGCAAAGGCAGAGGTAAAGAGGTTATTTCGGTCGTCAGAAGCGCAGATCTCATTCTCATTGTGGTCGACGTCTTCAGCCAGTGGCAAGTCGATGTAATCAAAAACGAATTGTATGAGGCGGGAATTCGAATCAATCAGCGCCCCCCCGACATCGCGATTACAAAAAAGTCGCGCGGAGGCGTCTCAATTAAAAAAACTTTTCAAGGCGCTGGAATGGAAGACGCCACGATAATTGCGATTCTGAACGACTTTAAGATCCACAACGCCGATGTTGTCATCAAAGAAGAGATCAACATCGATCGGCTTGTTGATGCGCTCGTACCAGGTCGGCGGTTCATTCCGGCGATTACAGTAGTTAATAAGACTGACCAATCGTCTCGTCCCCCCGACTTCGGCGATGTTCACATTTCCGCCCAATACCTCACCAATTTAGAGAGGCTCAAGAACCTGATCTTTGAAAAGCTCGCCTTTATCCGCGTCTACCTAAAACCTCCTGGTAGGGCGGCAGATAGTGAAAAACCGCTGATCTTGCGGCGCAACTCTACAGTTCGGGAGGTTTGCCATCTCGTGCACAAGCAAGCCTCCAAGCGATTCAGGTACGCCCAGGTGTGGGGACCGAGCGCGAAATACGCAGGCCAGCGCGTGGGACTAGAGCATCGCCTTCAAGACAATGACACGGTCACTTTAGTGGCTTCCCGCTAGTGAGCAAGGCGGCGGCCACGAGACGCTGTTAGACACTCTGCACAAGTACTTGTGCGAGCTTATCGTGTCTCCGAAATGCGAAAATAGCCGCACAGCTTAATTTCGGCGCGTTTCATTAAGCTTATATCGAACAAACAAGCCATGTTGAGCGATGGAGCTCCAGATCGGAGAGGCATTCAGCATCGACCCAGAATACCTCGTAACTGAACGAAGTGCCGTTATCGGACAGAGCGGAAGCGGAAAAAGCTATCTCGTCAGCGTCATATGCGAGGAGCTCGCCGCAAATGATCTTGGCTTCGCAGTAATTGATACTGAAGGGGAATACGCGGGTTTATCCGGGCATAACAATATCGTCTCAATCGACGACATCGAGGGCCTTTCGACCGACGAAGACCGCATTCACCGAATGATCCGAGAGTCTCAAAAAATCGTTCTCGATGTCTCCGAAACTGAGAAAAAAACGATAAACGCGTTCTTAGAGAGTGTTTACCGAGTCGCAACTAGCCTGTTTCGAGCCGGGCGCCAAAAGCAGAATCCTTTTTTGATCGTAGTCGAGGAGGCCGACATCTATATCCCCCAGCGAGGCCGGGAAGGACTCGAGATCCTGCAGCTTATAAGTAGACGAGGCAGGAAAAGGGGGCTTGGGATCCTGTTTGCGACGCAGCGACCCGCTTTGGTCAACAAAAACGTGCTAAGCCAATGCAATAACGTGTTTATTGGCAAGCTAACGCTTAAAAACGACATTGACTCAGTGAGGATATTTTTCCCTTCGATGGACGATGCGCGGCAGCTGACAGGACTTGAACCCGGGCAGTTTTATGTCCAAGGGATTATCGCTGACCCTACCTTTATCAAAGTGCGACAACGACTAACGGAGCACGGCGGAGCGACGCCTACAATAAAAAGTCGTGCTGATCTCGAAGTAGATTTCGGATCACGCTCGGCTGTTCGCGCAGCGCGAGATCTCAATAAGGCCGAGCACGCTCGCGCGCTACTTGCCCTTGACACGACGCTTGGAGGCAGAAAGATCAGCTACATACCCTACGACGAAAATAAAGTCCTCAACGCCTTGAACAGCAACAAGCGGAAGCACTTTTTCGGCAAGAGTGAGAGCATTATTGACTTTCAGCTCATCATGCTGCCGATCTTTTTTGCTAGTATTCGAGAACTAAAAAAAAGGCTTCTGGGTGCTAAGTTTGTTGACTATCAGGTCTTGATTGACGCGATCACGGGAGAGCTGCTCAGTCCAGACGGCAGTCAACGGCGGTCAGAGAATCTAATCCGTCTCGCAGACTTAAATCCCATTCAGCTGAAAGTCCTGGATTTGATTCTCTCATATAAAAAAGCAAGCTATGCCAAATTGCGCGAAGCCCTTCCCGGGAAGCATATCAAGCCAAGCTTAAAAAAGCTTGAAGAGATGCATCTAATAGGCCTAAAGGACGACGCCTATTTTCCCTTGCTTGCCGTCTCGTATCCAAAATCACTCGCTTCGCAGAGCGCCGATGCATTAAAGATTCGCGACGGTCGCTCAGAAAACCTCGTTAAGCAGCAAATTTCAAAGCAACAGCTGAATGGACTTATTAGAGGTCTTTACCCAGGCTGTGAAGTTGTAGGTGTCGACGTTATATATTCACCAGTTCTCGAGGCTATCTACGCCAGTAACGGCGCAGCAAGGCACGTCAGAATAAATGCATTGACCGGAAAGACACTGCGCACCGCGTAAAAAAGGCTACAGCGTCAGCCGATCCGTTGGCCTATTATGCGAATAGAGCTATCTTTCATCTGATTACGCGCTGATATGTTTATCAAAAGAGGGGTGATCGACTCGACCATAAAGGACGCTTCTAACGGCCCCGCGTCGAAGGGCGTGAGCCCTTCTATATCCTTAACCAACGCCATGACGATTTTCTTAGGCTTCTCAGAGCCGCAGACGAGGACGTCCAGGCCCAGCTTGTCTTTGAGGTCAATCAGGCGCGCTGCTGGCGTGGTATGAAACGCTGACACAACTTCATTGTGTGGTAAGGTGTCTTGAATTTCCAACGCAGCGCTGCTGTATTTCGCAGGAGGAATATAACGCAAAAAACCGTCTTTGGTCATCGGAACGACCGGCGACACTACAATCGCGTGCGGGTTCAGGCTTCCTTCGATGGCGGCGGCAGTTGGTATCGCAAACTGGTACTGGAGCGCAAGCACGACGACATCGCATTCGGCTATCGCCTGAATGTTTTCCTCGCCGCTCAGTTCGCAGGTAAAGCCCTCTTGAGATAGTCGCTCCACACAATAAAGCGCTGCCTCAGCCGCCTTTTCGGCGCTTCGTGACCCGATGACAACGTCATGTCTCGGAGCCCAGCGAAGGGCTAGTCCCTCTCCGATATTTCCCGTTCCACCGAGCAAGGCGATACGCAT
>CAZHSW010000031.1:0-2700 GCA_964534635.1 uncultured Methanomicrobia archaeon | reverse complement strand
TTTGCGCTAAGTTCTTACATTTTTGCCGACGGCGATCCGCAGATCGCCCGGTCTGATGATAATGAATTTCGACAAGTTCTTCGAGTAGGCGATAAGTTGATGCTGGCGACGGTCACATCGGTGGGTTCAATCGAAAAACCTGAACTGCGCCTTACATTGGCTTGTGATTGCGCCCTTTCCGATCGAGAGGTCGACGAGGCAAGCGCAAGCATCTGTCGTGTTTTTAACGCAGATCTCGACCTGCGCCCGTTTGATCTGGCAATTGACAAAGATCCCGTCATGTCAAGCCTTGCCAAAAAGCTTTGCGGATTGAAAAACCCAGTGACCCCTACGGTCTTTGAAGCTCTCTTCGATTCGATCGTTGAACAACAAATTTCACTGAACGTAGCGCACGTGCTTCAGCGTCGAGTCATAAAGGCTTTCGGCGACGTTTTGCGGCGCCACGGTAAGCAGTATTACGCGTTTCCGACACCAGAACAACTCAGTCTCGCATCGACTGACCGCCTGCGGCGTTGCGGCTTGAGCAGAGGAAAGGCAGACTACATTAAAGGGATTGCCGAACGCATCTCCGTTCGGGAGGTAGATTTGGAGCAACTTCGCCAATGCGAAGACCTTCGAGAGATCTTGGATCGCCTGTGCGCGTTACGCGGCGTAGGCACGTGGACTGCTGAACTTACGGCAATACGGGGCCTCAACAGGCTCGACGCTATTCCGGCAGATGACGTCGGACTGCAAAGGTGGATCTCACACTACTATTGCGGTGACAGACGAATCACAAGCGCGCAGGCTAGAAACATCGCAGAGCAGTGGGGCAAATGGAAGGGCTTGGCGAGCTATTACCTAATCATTGCCGGGCTTATCAAAGTTCAACGGCCTGATGCGACTCAAAAGGATTCGAGCAGTTAGATTTGAGGTAAATGGCCGCAATTTGTCTTTCGGCGCGTCCAGTCGTTCACTTCGACAATTGAAAAAGCCATAATGCTGCGCTGAGCTGCCCATTTCGAGACAAAAAAGACGAAACTGAAAGAGATCCATGCGATAACATCAACGCGACTCATCTTTCAACGACAGGAGCCTTCGCTTAACGATCTTCAGAGAGAAGATATTATTTCAAAGGCGGATTATTGTTCCAGTATGACAGATAATACTTGGACTTCTTTTGAAGACGTCGACGTTTCGATAGAAACCGTCCATGAGATTATAAAGCGAAAAAGAAAGTTACCGCCTCCCCTAGTCGAGGCGTATAAACACGCTCTTGATGCGAGCCGGCGAGAGCTCATACGCAGGTTTTATGAGCAACTAACGATCCGCTGCCCGGAGGCGCTCGATTACTTTATAGACTAGCACCGACGATCCAAGGAGGCCATCTCGAGGCGAGAGGTAAACCGATCTCTTTTGCGCGCGGCTTCGATAGAACCTTGCCTGCGGTCGCTGCGCTTAACCTGCTTGCGTAAACGAGCAAACTCGAAAAAAACTAGTAGCTTGCATGTAACACTCTTGAGCTCCCTTGTTTGGTTAGAAGAGGTGAGGCAGCGCCACGCACACGACTTCTCAATTGGGGCAGTGCTTCCAAACTGAGGCCCAACTTTGCTTTAAAAAATACTTACGAAAGGAAGCCAACTCGCGACTTGTGGCGCTGCAGCAAAACTGGCTTAACAGTTCTGCCATTAAATTTTGTGCGCATAGCGCTATAAGAAGGTTTGTTACACCTCGCTTAACGCGCTCAACATGTTCGCGACGTGCAGAGACGCGTATCAGCATACATTCTGACGCAGCGTTTTCAAACTCATTTGCAGAGGCTCTCTGCTCTTCTACGCTGTTGTAACGCCGAAATAGCGTAAACGAGCGATATCTGTCTTAAAAAGACAAATTTAAATAAACCCATAACTTACTATCGCTAACTGAACTATTACGATAAAGGAGGTGAATACAAAATGGCAGAAAAAGCGCACCCAGCATGGCTTCGTATTCTAGAGATTGTTCTTGGCATCATCGCTCTTATTCTAGCAGTTTACCTCATTTTCAATCCCAACGTGGCTATAGGTCTGCTTAGGATTCTTCTCGGCATCGCAATGATCGTCTTGGCGATCGCAGCGATCGTTCGTGGAGCCGTTGCGAAGTCCGCTTCAGCGTGGGGTAGAGTGCTAAGCATCGTACTAGGAATCATAGTGCTTATCTTAGGGGTTGCAGCTATCGTCTACACCGGCTTTGGCGCCGCGCTCTTGGTGACAGTTTTCGCTATAGGACTATTGCTCACCGCAATAGGGAGAATCGAGTTCGCGGGATACGCCATCGGCGCCGGTGCCCCGGCGCTCCGCGGGGCAAGCTTCGCCCTCGGCATTATAGCGCTAATAATTGCTATCGCTGTAATTGTCTTCCCCGGGCTTGGCTTTGCACTGCTCGTCCTCATGACCGCGTTGGCTTTGCTTTTGCTAGGGATCGCGCTCATTGTCTCAGGGGGTGCGAGCTGAAGCGGCTCAACGCCGCTTTTCCTTTTTTTTTAGCTATTTTTGTCTTCGGATTGCCATATTCAACTTCCGCTGGACGGCAATCGCCCCTTGCCAAACCAAGACGGTTTCATTCCTGTGCTTCGAAGATGGGTTTTTGCATTGCTCAAGTCGTGCTAAAAACTAACGATATCGTGTCAGACTGCCGGCAACAAAGCCTAATCGATCTAAGCGTCTCTCGCCGCCGACATCT
>CAZHSW010000030.1:0-15528 GCA_964534635.1 uncultured Methanomicrobia archaeon | reverse complement strand
CAACTGCTGTCCTGTGAAAACGGGTCCATCCGTACATACACGTAGTCCCGAAGGATCGATACAACACGAACCACACAAACCCACGCCGCATTTTATATAACGGTGCAAGCTGAATTGACTGTGAACCCCCAAAGCAGTAGCGTAATCTAAGATTCTCCGCATCATTTTTTCCGGACCGCACGACACGATCTGATTGTAATCTGTCACACGCTCAAGTAAATCGATCGCCAATCCCTTGTGACCGGCCGAACCGTCTTCTGTCGCTACAAAGAGCTTTCCTGAGCTCTTAAACCGTTCAAGAAATAGCAGTTCATCCTTAGTTCGAGCGCCTAAGATGGTTGTCGTTTCGTTTTTTAAAATCTCAGCCAGAGCGGCTAGTGGCGCTGCTCCTAAGCCGCCAGCCACGAGCAGCACTGGTCTTTTTGATACGTGGAATCCGTTCCCGTAAGGACCTCTTATCCCCAATGAGTCACCCACATCCAAGGCGAACAGCGCCGCAGTCGCATCGCCCACTTGTCGGACTGTGATACCGTTCGCGTACGACAAACTCATCGGTATCTCGTCAATGCCTCGGATCCAAATCATTACATATTGTCCAGGGATAAAGTCAAACGAGTAATCGAAAAAGAAGGTCTTAATGTCTTTAGATTCTGTTTTGATGCCAGTAATTTCCACGCTCCTGACACGCATCGACCCTAAAACGTCCTAATCTATATTCTAATTTTCTCCACCTATTCAATACCGTTAATTGCAACACATCTCAGCTCGCATACACCGCGTTCTCAAGCACACGACGAACGATTATGCATCCTTAAGCGGCTCGTAATCTAGCTGCTTCTTCAGTTTGATATCAGACAGATAATCTCCTTGGCCATACAGTTAAATCTCTAGACGAGCATCGTTTGAGCAGCATAGACCAACATGAAGGACGCTATAGAAGTAATTGGATTTGGGGCCCTGAACTGCGATAAGATATATCAAGTGGAGCACCTCACGCTGCCTGGGCAAGAAGTTGGTATCATTTCCTGCGCACACCAACCGGGAGGCTCAGCCGCAAACACCATAGTGGGGCTGGCGCGTTTAGGTGTTCGAACAGGCTTTATTGGCACGATCGGCGACGACAGAGTGGGGCGTGTGTTGATCGATGATTTAAGGCGAGAAGGCGTCGATCTACAAGGCATCAAGATTTCGAAAGGAGATACAGGAACGGCCCTAATATTCGTCGATTTACGCGGGGAAAGAGGGATCTACATACTCCCGAGCGTAAACGACACGTTCGTTGCGACGAACGAGGACTACGTAAAGCAGGCCACATTGGTGCACGTCAGTTCGTTCATGGACACTGACCAACTTAAAATGCAAATTGCGTATCTCCAACGGCTCAGAAAATTGCCGATGATATCGTTTAGCCCAGGAAACATTTACTCGAACCTTGGAATGCAGGAACTTAAGCCGCTTATTGAGCAGTCATTTGTCGTATTTCTGAACAGAGAAGAGGCCATCGCCTTAACCGAATCTTCTTCTGTGGAAGACGTGTCAAAACTGCTCGACGCGGGAGCTCAAACAGTAGCGGTGACGCTAGGCGACGAGGGGGCTTACATAGCAACACGTCGCGCAAACATTTACGTCCCGCCTTATGAATCAAAGATGGCCGACACCACTGGCGCCGGTGACGCATTTGCGGCAGGGTTCTTGTACGGACAGCTAACGGGGAAAACCCTGCGCAAATCAGGTCTTTATGGCAACTTTATGGCTTCTAGATCAGTTGCTCAGCCAGGAAGCCGAAAAGGACTGCTCCGGGGCCTCAGAGAACTAAAAACCTGATCATAGGCCAAAACGCTCAGAAACTGCTTCCTTAGTCCGCGATACACAGCTTGCAATAGTCAATGGCGCTCGGCCTAGCAGAGCGCCTTACAGCTCGGCATTTTCAAGAGCAAAAAGCATTAGAATTCGAACTACTTTCCGACCGTAATCTCTATTGCCGAGACATTAGTATCGCCGTTCTCAGTTGCAAGACTCTCTGTGGAGATCGATATGTCCTTTACATTGACTTCTGAGAGGAACCGCTTTCGTGAAATTTCGGCAACATCAACCGCGCGCGAAATGGCTCTCCCTCGGGCTTTAATCAATACCTCGTCAGCACCGTTATTAAACTGCGTTACGACCGCTAGCACGTAATTCATCACCGGTTTGTTGCCTACGTAGATTATGTTGTCGTCTGTCATACTGCGCCTCCCTTGAGGATCTAAAAGAGACACACGCATTATGGTAGATAAAACTTCCTAACTAAACGGCAAACCGCTTGGGACAAAAGATGGCCGTTTCAGGCTTTATTTAAAAAACGGTTTCATAATCAAAGCGTCTTTTTCGAGGAGGGGGGATTCGCATATGATAGTCGCGTCACAAGCGTTCTGCGTGAGCGCCTCTGCCAGCATCGCAAACTGGTCGACATCGACCGGCAGATGTCGGCGCTCATTGCCTTTTGAAAACTCGATTCCCGAGAAATGGATATGCACATGCCGACGGTCGCTGACTAGCGCTCGCAAAACCCGCGCATAGTCAGCTGTAGCAGTCAAGCATCCGTCGCAGCGGGCGTGTAGGTGCGCAAAATCAATGACAGGGCGAATTTCAGGCAGATAGTGCTGGAGCCTCTGCAACTCTTCGACAGTCCCAAACTGACTTTGGCGGCCGAGCAATTCGATGCCCAGCAGAACGTTGTGGATGCCTCTGGCGTGCATGTCATCTAGCAGACGCGCACAGGCATTCTTAACGAGCTCAAATGTCTCTTCTTTCGTGTATTTCCTCGTATAATAGGCAGAATGAAACACAACGATTTTCGCTCCGAGCGCGTGCGCACGATCGACAGAGAGCCGTATCCGGTTAACGCTGTCTTCGATAATGGTTTCGTTCTCAGAAGCAAGGTTAATCATATACGGTGCGTGGACAGAAAGATCGATGTGTGCGCTGCGCGCAACTTTGCCCACCTCTAATGCCGTCTCCTCCTTCATCGAAACGCGCCTTACAAACTGCACTTCCAGCGCGTCAAGACCTATCTTAGACAGATATTCGATGCCGTCTGCCGTGCTTTGGCCCTTAAGCGCTAACGGAACCCCAGCGATTCCGACTTTGATCATTAACAACAAGCAGGATCCGATCGATTATAACCATGACGCCTTCACGAGAATCCAGTTAACAACCGAACTTGGACGTTGACTAACGAAAATTAGAAATTCGAAAAGCTATAGTGTGTTGCTAGATAATATGGAAGAAATTGACGTCGCAGCACAGAAGCCATTGCAATTCAAGAAGCTGAATGAAATTTCAATGAGCATGGGAACGGTGATTATCAGCGTGCGAAGCACGGAAGAGTCTCTCGACAAAGTAAGAGACACGACATTCGAAATCCTCGGAAAGGTGCAAGAGAAAAGCTCAGTTGAACATAACTATTAAAATAACGCCAAATTCTTGAAGACTCAGACCGAACTTTTCACGAAGAAAGACTTGACGCCGAAAGATCCAAAAACACAGGCAGAGCTCGAACGAACGTTACGCGCGGTGACTGAGCTGCATGCAAAATTAGAAAAGATCTTGGATCAGTCGCTGACGGATAGATATATCGATGCCAACCCTTACGTCAAGCGATATAACCGCTACCGCAACGAATTGTTTGCGCTGCTACCCGACGAAGACATCGGTGAGATTCTAACAGAGATGCAGACTTATGTTTACACGGGCGATGAAATTACCGACGTCAGGAACGCAAAACAGCTACTGGTCGAAGTTTATCTCAAAACTTCACAACTTACAGCGCACCTTGAAAATCTGCTTGAACTCGGTTAATTTTTGCTGTTCGCTGAAGGTCCGGATGTTGTACGCCGGGGTTGGGATTTGAACCCAAGCGATGCATCCTCTAAAAAGCCGCGCAGGCATGTTTACGCAAGGCATCAACAGGTCTCGAGCCTGCCGCGTTGGGACTCGTAACGATTAGTCCGCTCTGCCACCCCGGCATCTGATAACAACGCGCTTGTTTCTTATAATAAAACTCCTATAAAACTCATTGGATGCCGAAGGAGACGCTTTGTGTCACTGTCGAGTTTAATGGGGAGTCCCAGACGGTGTACTTGCCTACGAACTCGGACTATGAGGGGCTTCTGGGTCAACTCAATTTAAATCCCGAGAAGTTTCTTGTCTTTGCGGACGGGAACTCTATTCCTCTCGACGAGCAGGTGAGACCAGGAATCGTACGCCTGCTTAAAGTAGTTTCAGGCGGATAAGGGCGGACGGCTAATATTTTGGAACTTTGGCAAGCTTGTTAGACCACTAGCATTGAGGCTGACACGCTAACATTGTGACCTCACTGCAACGCAGCGTCATTCGCGAAGTCTGCTTTGATCCTCTTGTCGAGCTTTACAGATCGATCAGATTGCGAAAAAAAAGGCAGAGCGGCAATTGCCCCAATGATACCGCGTCCGTCTAAACGAACTTCGACCCCCGCAACATCTGCCGCCTCCAGCGCCGCTGCACGCGTCACCTCTCCGCCTCGCGCCTTGTTACCATAACTGAGAAGGCTTTCAGCATCAAACGATTCGAGCACTGCCATACCCGTTTGATCCGAAAGCGATAACTTCTCTAGAAGTCTTTCAAACTTTCCGACGTGCTTACGGGCGTTCAAACCAGCGAACTCAACGACCGTGGCTACACAGTTTTTCGTCTTCGCTTTCACCGGATAGAGCTGCACAATGGCGTGCGAAACGTAGCGTAACGCTTTGTTATCAGCCGTGGCAGCGATATTATTCACGAGCGACCACGTCGCACCTTCTTCCTTGGTGTCAGTATCGTCCACTCCGATGATGATGCGCGATCTTTTTGGCAAGGTGAGCGTGCCGCGACTCAATTGTCCGCCGCCCACCGGCGTTAAATCGTAATCGACAACGTCCCGGGCCAGCGCTCTGCATATAGTGGCACCAACGCCACCGCCACCCAAGCCGGCGTAGGTGACTCTAATCGTATCCTTAAGCACTTCGACAGACTCAATTCCGCCAGCGGAGACTGAAGCCCGAAGTTTTAGTGTCGACGCACCTTCTTTGACTAGGTAACGTGTGGCGTTCCCTAGCGAGCGGCTAGCAACAATTAAGGGGCTTGTTTCAGTGAAATGATACCGTGCCCACGCAGCGCCACCATAGCAGCTCGTTGTCTCGATCAACTCAACACAGCCCGGTCCTGCGACCGCGAGGATATCCTTGTAAGGCAGAACCCACGGCAGTCGTTTAAAATCGGGCGCAGCCATAAAAAACCTCAACCGTTTTTTGCCGGGAAACGATTTAAAGCTGTGCCAATCGCCTTTGCCACCGTCGCACTAGCTTTGGCCACAGCGGGAGATAATTCATCTCCGATATCGCAGTTTACGGGCTGTATACCTATCAAAAAAACATTTGCGGCCCCAGCTTCCAGTCGCAGATATGTACCCAGCACGTCAAGCGAAGCTCTGTGCGTGACGACTGCTGAACTCATTACTGCGTCAAGTTCAAACAAACGGGCTTCACCGGGTGAGCCACCGAAATCGGTCGCATCAATGAGCACAACGCATCTAGCTTTTAAACGTTTAAGATATCCGGTAAAGTTTTCAGGAACGTCGTGACAGTTTATGATCGATATCGAAGGATCATCGACATATGTGCTAAGCTGATTAACCACGGCGAGTCCGACCGCGTCGTCGCGCTTAAGCTCATTTCCAATACCCAAAAAAGCGATTTTTGAGCCTGCACAACCCTCTATAACACCGGCGACTTCACTTTCGAATTCATTCATTACGACTTCGCGATCGCTGCTCACGGACTTTTGTAACTTCGTGACAGACGAGCTTCGCATCTCGTTTTTTTAAATCATAGTCACAGCCAACCAGAAACGCCTCGATATCGCTGCGTTCACAATCGCTTATGAGTTCCCTTCGCTCAGCTAGCTTCAGCACTAGCGGGAGACTTCGATCCATATAAAACAAACTCTGCGCAAGCTTCAACAGGACACCGCTCGTATCTCTGCTCACGATCGAAGCTTTTTCAAGTAGGTGCAGCGCCACTCTGATATTGACCAGTGGGTCAGATACTGGCTCAAACGTGACCGGATTGTACGCGACCGCCACTTCGTCATCTGCTTCAATCTTTTTCAACTTGAAGCATTCGTAGATCTTTCCTACTCCAACCATGCCGAAACTGTCGAGTTCTGAGGCACGCAGCGCCCCCATACTCGATCCCCCGACAACCGTCACGCCCGACCGCATCACATCAATAATCTCCCTGTGCGAGACTGCCGCCCGGTCATAAAAAACGCCATCAATCAGTCCGATAATAGCGACACCTTCTTTTGCAATCTCTGAAATGTCGCCGCGCTTCGCCGGAGGACAGCACCGCAATAGCCGATCGATGGATGCAACTTCAGACCTCGACAAACTTGGGCCGCAAAATATTACGCAGTCGTCCGTCGCCATCCCTTGCAACGCCTTCCTTTTCGTTCCCTATCTAAAAAATATACCTCAAACCCAGGTATAATCACACGCACCGCAGGAACACCGATGCCGCTCACGGTGAGGTCAGAGACAATAACACGATCGGCAACACCGCTCAAGCCCTCTAACGTGCTTCTGATGTCGCCGTCAATCGTTGAGGTAGCGCTCGTTTCTATCGTGTCGAGCTCAATCGTTTTGCTTGGCACCGCGAACCAATGTCTGTTCAGCCGTTTCATCCGTTCGTAGCCGATCGTCCGCATCGACGATTCTCGGTCAGTGTCTTCACGCGCGCCGTGAATTTGCGTGGCCCGTGATTGCGCCACCTCCGTCAGTGCCCTCAAAGCGGCGATTTCGGGATCAGAGTGGCTTCCGGCCCCCATAACAAGCAAAGACGCGTCTCGTAGCTTCTCGTCGTCAGAAGCCGCGACCACAGTCGGGACGCCTGTGTCAGTTGGCAACCACCATAACTGAATCCGGATGCCCTGCCGTTCGAACATTTTGACTATCTCAGCAACTCGACCCGGACAGACCTCGATTCCGAGACCTGGGCTTCGATCGCTCTCCGCTATGCTGATCGCGTCTCGTTCGATCACCTCCATCAGCCCGTGGAAAATCGCCTCCTCCATCACGTTGCCTGACGCGAGGCCGTTCGTGTTGCTGCGAAAGAGCTGCCACGTGCCTTGCGTTGGCGTATACGGATGAAAAACCGCATTCGCCGGAACGAAGACCTTCTCATCATTCAAGAGATCCCAGCTCGAGCACCATTCGATTTTCGTTTCCGAAGAAAGAAACCCTGGCAATATGAGGTCCATCGGATCAACAGCGTTGTCGTTAGCAGAAAGGCGCCCATATGATTCAAACGCAAGCGACTCCTCAAAGTTGTCAACCTCCGCAGAGAACCGCTCGACAGCTTCCATGATCACTGAAACGCGTGCTTCCGTTTCAGTCGTTCCCTTGCCGGCATAAACAGATATAGCGCCCCCTGCTGCCGATGGCCGTATCGCCGAAAAAACGGGCAGCCCCACCCGATCAAGCCCAGAAATATCCGCTACTCGGGTTATCCCAACTTCGGGCACGACCGACTTCACCCTCTCAAGGGTCTCTTGTGGCGGCATTACCCTGTGAGTGTCAATACAGTACGTCTTCGGTTCGCTGCGCAGCAAAATCCCTCTAGTCATAATCTGACGCTACTGAGTAAGGCAGAATCAGTGGCTTTAGAAGCGAAACGCCTTGACTGCCGGCATGACATGCTGGTTCAGCTTAATAAATGGATCGATGGTGGCGCTGTGGCACAAAACTACCCCTACAGCGCACACTGCACCTGCGCTGGAACAGACGACGAACAAAGTTCAATCGCCTTCGTCGAGGTTTCCTTGGAACAATCCGGTGTTTTTGACAATATTATACCAACGACGCGAGATAGAATACACGAAATCCTCGAACACAATATAATTGATCTCCTTGAGAGCTGCACTTTCAGCAATTGTGACAAACGTATACTCAAAATCCGACAAATGGATCTTGAAAACGTCTCCTACCGATCCGACCACCAACTGCTTTTCTTCTTCGGAGCCTTGCGTTACGGGTTGCCAATTCGGACCAAAGCGCGGATGCACTCCAGATAGCTTCCAAACTTTGCTCCGCCCTTCAACGACGAAGCTCAGTTTTTCCCTTGACTCATTTGCTGCCTCCACTTCATCCCCCGGTTGCGCACGAGAGCCGCAACAGCTTCGTCTCTTGACATGTCGAGCGTCTTGAAAAGGCTTTGGTGCCTAGTTAAAAAAAGGCGAAAAATCTTCACCGCCTGTTTCGCTCAAACAATGAGCCAGTCATCGCGCTGGTGTTTAATCTCGGTTGCCGATACATAGAAGTACAAAGAGATTGATGTACGCGTGATGGCGCCAGACGCAGAGAAAACAACAGAAAGAGACAAGGAAGGAGAAAACGACAATGTCTATGAGCTTGTATTGCCTCCTGGCATTCCAAGCAAGGTCATCATTGCAGCGTGTAAAGAGTTTAACACAGATGTGGTGACGGCTTATGCGGACGTGGAAACTGGGCTAGCCGACGTTACTTCCCGAGATCTTCTAGCATTCAGAGCCGACAAAGAGACGATAGAAAGAATACGTGAATTCGTGATTGAAGAAACGCGGAAATTTATTAACGAATAAACCGGTGCCCAACGGCGATGACGCTTTAACCTCCGGGCTCATCAACACCTTCAATTGTCGCTTGAAGGATCTCTCGCTTCTGATCCAGTCGCTTCCGAAATTCTTCGAGAGATTGCGCCTCTCTATCCGTCGTCTGCGCTTCTTCGCTGACCACTTCGAGGTGTTTAGGATCGTAGTACAAATTGGTTGATTCGACAAGTACCCACGTCTTGCCGCCGTCGGTTCGTAGCTCTTTTACTTGCCCGCGGGTGTGCGTGCCTGTATACTTGACGTGAGCACCTACAGTAATCGCGCGATCTTTCTTATCGAAAGCGACTTCATCGCCCATTTCGCTTCCTCACACGTTAATAAGTCAAATTAGTTTAGTTCTCTCGCGCCTTAAAGCTTGTCTTGCTGCTTTGATGCTTGCTATACCGCACAAGCGCTCGAATGGAGAGACGTCAGCACCTCAAGCTAAAGCAGATTGCAAAGCAAGTTACGAACAACCAATAAGAACAGAACAAAAGGAAGAAAAGAGAAAAAAAGAAAGGATGCTGGTTTTAAACCAGCCTCATAAGCGGCGTGTTTTCTGTTTGCGGCTCGACTCCCAGATCCCTTGTGCTCTCCTCGTTGATGATGTCGATCATCGCCATCGCAGGGAAGATGATCGGTGCATAGTCGATCGGACCGTACAAGAGATAGTCTGCGCCGACAATACCACAGATCATGTTTGCGCCGATGCTACACGGTTCCCAAACCTCTGGCACAGGCCTGTTCAGTGAGTGACCGGTCTTTCTGAATCTGCGCAACCATGTCCACGCATCAGGGATGTTGTGCGGCCCGCCTCCGGTCGGCAGCCCAAGCACGCCCTTGAATCCTACCATCGATCGGATTGACGGCCCAGCGCCGACGCCAAGTGCGAGCGACGCGACGTCGAGCAGCGGCCTGGTAATACCAGCCTCCGCACTAGACGTTAGAAGGCCCTTCTCCTGCCCTGTGCCGCCAGTTGTGAGCATCTCGATGCGGCCTTTCACACTTACGTCCGTCGGATTGAACGCTAAAACAATGGCTGCATCAACATCCGATTGACCTATCGCTTCCCACTCTTCTGGCAGCGCGCTCGCATTCACTGAGTTATAAACGGCGAGCTTAGCCGCGCCGATTTCAGTCGTGTACTTTGCCGCGTACATACGCACCGCCGGCACGCTCGAATCGACCAAGAAAGCGATCCCAGGGGCGACGTCTAAGTGCCAGTCGATGTACTTCTTCATCGCCTCTTCCGTCTCTGCGATTACCTGGTTCCAGTAGCCGAGCCCGGTCATGTCCGACAGCTCGACCTGCACGTTCCACTGCGCTTCAGCGGCATCCTTGTCAATTTCACCTGTCTTGGCGTCCTTAACCACCGTATGCTTGTCGTAAAACATCGAGCTTCCGAGTACGGTCGGATATTCACCTGGCTGACCGCCAACGTTAAACCCACCGATCTCAAAAACCGTCTGCTTTTTGTCGTACCTAAACATCTAAACGAACCTCCTTACGTCGTCATCCGAATAACTTCACCAGGACCGACAACTGCGTCAGCGAGTTGAGCACGATGAATAGGATGATCCCTCCTATGAGGCCGTAGGCAATGCCTATGTCCCTACCCACGCGCTGTCCATACCGCTGCGCCACCTCGGCCATGGCAAACTCCAGTCGCTCTTCGATCGAGTCGAGTTTCTTCTGGAGCTCTCGATAGTCTGTCTGGTCTACTATTACCTGCGGGAATTGTTTTGGCATGTTCGTACCTCACCTCATAAAGTAATAGAGCAGCGGCAGCCCCGCTATAAGGCACGCGCCTGCAAATCCCAGCGCGAACCCGAGTATCGAAGCTGTCCCGTACCCGGAGTCAAGCTTCAGAGTCCGCGTTGTGATCAGCGCACGATACTTTATATCGGCCATCAGACTGTCTAATGATGCCATGCTCGGCGCCATGGGTTTCGCTATGCCCTGGTCGAACTCAATGGCCGCCTTGGGCGCGACTTCCTCACCGGCTGCTGCCGGCTCCCCCGCGCCTCCACCGAAACGTTCTGCTGCCATTTTTCACCTCAAGCTAGGGCTAGTAACCCCAGGATTCCGATTGAAATCAGCAGCCCGATCACAATTCCCTCGATCTTGCCAGCATAGACGCCAGCAGCGTACTTGTTGTAGTTGCCGATGGTTTTCATGTGGAACTGCAGATTCTGCACGCGGGATTGTATCGCTGCCAATTCAGCTGCCATAGGGGCCTCTACGATGGCCTCCTCGACTTCTTCTTCTTTAATTTCTACGACGACTGGAGGTTCCGGATACGCGCCAGGATCTCGTCCGATCAGCTCCTTGAGTTTCGCGGATATCGCATTGACATCCTCGTTGTTAATCATGCTGATGAATTCGACCTGCTTTTGGAACCGTTCAAGGTGTTCTTCGCTCAAATTTTCAATGTACGGTATAGCTCCCTGTGCGTCGATTATTCGTCCTTCTTTCACTCCGTTCTTGTACAACGCCTCGAGCGACTGACCCGTAACGTGACCCATGATCTCTGAGCCACAAAGGATCAGGAACCGGATGTTTGGATTCGAGATGATGTTCACGATCACCTTCTCAAGGCCGATGTTCTCTGTCTTGGCGGTCCCTTCGATGGCTGCTCCTTGGTCAGTGAAAAGCTTGCCGAAGTGCGAACCCAGGGTTATCACCGCGACGGGACTTTCCGGATCGCCGGCGAAGTAATCTCCCTTAACGACGGGCCAATTCGCAGCTGCTGCGACTTTTTCCGCCATGGCTACATCCCCCCTCTGACACGGAGAATGATGGTCAAAAGGGCGAGCAAGATCATGGCGACCGTAAAGCCGTAGAACGCGTTGGTCCACATGCCTGCCCAGTAATGCGCCCGTTCTCTGCCCGGAAACGCCTCGATGAGCGGCTTGTCCGCCACCAGCGAGTTCACCACGCCATCTGCTATGGCGTCGTACTCCTCGATTTGAGCTGCTACAGGCTCAAGCGAATAGAAGACCAAGTCTTCCCGCTCTTTCGCTATGACCCACTCTTCGACATCCATCCGCAGGCCGACGTCAGAAGACATGTCAACAAATTTCATGCGAGTTCCTCCTCCTTCGGTATCAGACCGGTCGACAGAATCGCAGCAGCGTCCTCCTTCGTGTCCGCGTAGAACCGCAGGTAGTAAATGATCCACCCGAAGATCGCGACTATCAACGTTGGCACTGCGGCTTGCACGCCGTTGATCGCCCCTGCGGCGATTCCACTAACGAGCATGGCAATGAACCCTGTCGACAGCGCAAGATCGAGCGTTCGCCTCTGCCTCTCGTCCGGACCAAGGCACGCATTGAACGGGTGCAGCATGGCCATTCCACCGACGATGAACACTGCAATGATGAACCCTGACGCAACCACATAGCTCATGATCTTGTCGAACGCAAAGCTTCCTGCGATTGTCGTGCTAAAGCCCAGAATGAGCATCGAAGCTGCCATCGCGATTTCCGTCATGGACATTTCCATGATGGCAATATTCATCTTGATGACGCGTCTCGCCATCACTCCGTTGAAGATGCCGATAATCGCGGCCAAAATTAGCGCGATTATAGGGGCTGCCACTTCGATGTTGTAGTTCTTCGCGACCGCTAGCCCGAGTAGCACCGCCACTTGACCTGCGCCGATAGACAACATGCCTATTGACGGCACTCCGGTACCTAGCCCGTAACTTGCCACCCGCCTGACGGCGTCTGCTCCGTAATATACCGCAAGTATCGCACCTAGCGCAGCTAAGAACGAAAACACAGCGGTGCCGGTCAAGATGTTGAGATAGTTGGCGAGATAAATGCCGATGAGAGCACCGACAATGCCAATAGTCATTAGCCGTCGCGGTGATTGATCACCTTCAGCCATCTCAGATCCCTCCTGGCAACATGACGCCTATAAGCAGCGCGAAAAGTCCGCCGACTGCCGAAACAACGAGGCTCGCAACGATCGATCTCGGAATTCGTTTGAACTTCGGGTCGTGAAATCCCTCGATTGTGCCGCCAATGTTGTACGACGCCATAACGCAGTTCAGGAAGAATATCCCAATTGCGAAGGCAGCAGCGAGCGACACGTAGTACGGCGCTGGATAGTTTGCGAATGTCGCGGAGAACCCTGGTATCGCTTTGTACGTTTCGACTAAGGCAAAGTAGACGAGTGCCCCGCCACAACCGGCGAGAAACGCCCCAATGATGCCGCTGATGAAACTGACCATTGGCGACCCGTGGCCCTCAGTGCCGCGCGAAACATACAAATCCTGACGCCATTTCGTGATCGGATCGTATTTCACTTTCGCCGACGAGAGCGGCACGCCCGCACCGTACACGTACATGACGTTTGCAATAAACGCCAAAACCGCGATCATCAGCGCTGCGCTCACTCCTCCGAGGACGACGGTAAACGCAAAATCCCCGGGACGCAAAGCGTAGGCAGAGCCTGCTCCGATCAGTCCTGTGAGACCCGACGCAGCAGCGAGCATCGTCGTGCCGGTTCCAACGCCAGTCGCCTGCGACATAGCCGCAGGAGCGCCGCCGACCGGAATAAAGTGGACGCCCGCGCCGATCAATATCCCGCCGAGTATGATCCACACCCAGAGTAGAATATCAAACATCGTGCATCACTCCGCCTCTACCTCTTCCTTGAACGTGCCGTACCGCTGTCTGGAGTAGCGCTCGAGATACGTGTTCATTATAATGAAGATCACGACGATTACCACTCCAGCGACTGCAGACCACCAGCCCGTTACCACGACTTCCTTGTAGAAGTGGAGGTACACAACGAGGCCGAACCCTAGCCCTGTAAGGGGCCCTCCAAATTTGGAGCAGAACCATGCGCAGTCGATCGAATTCCTGAGCCCTGATTCGGCTTTGCGCACAACGCTGCCCGAGTGCGCCGCGTTCACGCCAGAGCCGTACGGCCTGTCTTGGTAGTACCGATCGGTTCCCAAATGAACATCGCCCACTGCAGAACCGACGCCTCCGAGGGCAACTCCCCAGATAAATGCGAGCACGACAAAGGGGAACGGACTCAAGTGCTGCGATATTAGTACCCACGTCAACAATAGGACGCTGAAATTCGCTACGAAGCCGTGTGCCATTAATACGGGCGTGTGTGTTCGCAAGATGTCCATGTAGATGGGCTGACCGAATCGCGATTGACTTGCTAACCTGCCCATATAAGACGTCGTGGCATAAACGCCGTGTATCAATGCGGTAACAAAAGCACCGGCTACAAGAGCGAAAAAGACGCCGATAAAACTGGTAGTGCCTGTGACGGACAAAACCGATAGTGCCGTTGTTGCCCCAATTGCTGCGTAAAATGGGTATGAAGCTGGTTCACCCGAAATCGCTTTGTTATAGAGCCTGTGCAAATAGCCCATCTGAGGGGCCAACTGCACCTGCGAATTCGGGTTGCTCTGTGAACCGACATCGGATTCCAGATCCTCTGCCACACCCGCAATCAGGGCCGCGCCGCCAACAATCGTCAGAGCCCCAAGCTCTACCATCATTTGCGGATCCATTTAACTCCTCCCTTGTACGGTATTTGGCTTTCTAGCCTAAATTTCTGATTCACTAGTCCAGCGAACCACGAAATTACCGTTCTCTGCGGCATTAAATTTGCTGAAAATGAATTATTGGGACTCTTTGGTTCGCTAGATCACTAATGATTAATAGATAATACTATTTAAAATTACTCAAATGCCCGCAGTTAAAATTGGCATATCAATATAAAATTAAAATAAGCTTTATTCCATTTTTTGAGCCTGAATTATGGTTAGAATACTTATGCTAAAAAGTGCTCATTTTGTGCTTTTTTGGACTTGTTCGAGAGCTAAAAAATCATTTAAACCCTTCACACGACAGC
This sequence comes from uncultured Methanomicrobia archaeon, assembly GCA_964534635.1. Lineage (GTDB taxonomy): Archaea > Halobacteriota > Bog-38 > Methanoflorentales > Methanoflorentaceae > Methanoflorens. Next base: position 960 of record CAZHSW010000030.1, on the reverse strand, counting down.
AGAAACGCTTACAGCAACTGGTTACGCGCGTTTTACGCCCACAGATCGACTAGACTCGTTAAGTCCCAATCAGTGCGAAAGCGCCCGATAAAGCGTATCTCTAACTCGAGGAACGCGTCCCAGATCGGTTATTATTCTAACAAAATCGCTTGGCGCTAGACTCTGCCCCGCAGTCCCTCCAGCGGTTCTCGTTATGTTCTCCTCCACTAACGTGCCACCCAAATCGTTTGCGCCGCACGTGAGAGCAATCTGTGCAAACTTTGTACCTAACTTGACCCACGACACCTGAATGTTTGGTATGTTATCTAGAAAAAGTCGCCCAACTGCATAGATGAGGAGATCCTCTCGGCCAGTCGCTCCGGGTCGAGCGATGCCCGCGCGAAAGATCGGGGTATTGTAGTGAATAAAGCTTAAGGGGACAAATTCTGTAAAGCCTCGCGTGTCGTCTTGAATAGTCCGGAGGAGTTGTAAGTGATTCACGACGTCCACGTAAGACTCGACGTGGCCGTACATCATCGTACACGTCGTCGGAATCCCAAGTCGGTGTGCGCTCACGATGATGTCTGTCCACGTTTTTGTATCAATTTTCTCTGGACATAGCTTTCTGCGGACGTCATCTACAAGGATTTCTGCCGCCGTCCCGGGCATCGAATCGAGGCCGGCTTCTTTAAGCTTCTTGAGCATCGTGGCATATGAAATGCCCAGCTTTTCAGCTCCGTACGCAACTTCTGATGGCGAGAACGCGTGAATGTGAATATCGGGAACGGCAGACTTGACAGCTTTCAAGATTTCTATGTAAGTGTTGCCATCGACCGCCGGGTGAAGGCCACTGAAAATACCTACTTCGGTGGCACCAATTTGCCACGCTTCAACCGCGCGTTTGACGATCTCATCAATCGGCAAGAAATAGGCTTCGGAATCGCCTTCTTTTGCTCGAAAGGCGCAAAATCCACACGAACC
>CAZHSW010000029.1:0-5390 GCA_964534635.1 uncultured Methanomicrobia archaeon | reverse complement strand
CGGATGCGTTCGACAAGACCCGAAAAACTGGCTTCGTTCATTATTGGAGTAGAACAAACAGCCGTGTTTGGATGAAGGGCGAGATCTCAGGCCACGTTCAGCGGGTCAAAGAGATATTAGTCGACTGTGATGAAGATTCCCTCGTCATCAAGGTCGACCAAGTCGGAGCGGCCTGTCATCTCGGCTTCCGCTCTTGTTTTTTTAGGACCATTGACGGAACGGCCGTAGGGCAAAAAATGTTCGATCCTAAAGAAGTCTACAAAGAACACGAATGATCCGAGCGGTGCATAGCCAACCACGAAAGGGATCCTATATGGGAGGCCGTCATTTGTTCCCCCGCACGATGACGACACCGTCCGCAGCGTGAACGTCAGCGACGTCGGCAAACCCAGCTTCGCGAAGTTCTACTTTCAAATCATCGTGGGTGAAAGCAAACCGTCCGCGTCGCGTGTATCGTTCGAGCGTGCTTAAAGCTGACCAGACGTCTGGCGCGCTGTCAGACACGAAACTTCGGAGAATCACGACGCCGCAATCAATTAGAAAATTATGGCAGCGTTCCAACAAAAAACGCAGTTCGTCGCGCTCTGATGTCACGTTGCTTAAGAACACCGCGTCGAACTTACTCGCCGGTTTGAAGGTGTGGTAATCCCCTGCGACCGCCCTCACTCTCTCACTCGCCCCGAGCTGCGCGATATTTTCTTTCGTCATCGAGACGACCTGTGGCAAATCGAGGATGCACGCTTGCAAATGTGGGTATTTGTTTGTAAAGAAGATGCTGTAGAGTCCGTGCCCGCCGCCGATGTCGAGCAAACGCTTACAGCCGGCGAGATCGACGTGCTTTGCCGCGCTTTGCACCCCTTCAAGCAAGGCGCTAACCTGAAGCTTTGCGACTATTTCGCGTGTCCAGTAATCCTTGCGGATTACGTCGCCTGAAGGGCCTTTGCTTATGAAGTGATCGAGAAGTTTGCTAGTCTCCGCATCGTGAAATCGTTCTTTGCCGAGGTATTACGGGCTCTCTCGACTTAAGTACTGATAAGCCTCGGGAGTGTTTTGATAGGCCGGCGATCCGTCAACCTCTTCCGAGATGTTCAAAAGTCCAGTTCGCAGCAGTGTTTCGAGAAGGTACGCCAGAGAATACTCATCGATTCCGAGCGCCTTTGAAAGGCGATGTGCCGTTGAAGGACAAGAAAGGTGGGAATATACATCTAGGTCCACAGAGACTCTTAAAATGTCGAAGAGTCTGCGATAGTTCACGAGGCGTTTAATTACGACAGGCTCTAATTCGACGTCGTACATCCGCAACTCTATGACTCAATCTTCTTTGCGTTTGACTTCCAACTTACAAATCAGGTATTCCGCAAAACACGAATGTGGCTGATAAATGTTTCTCTAGGAAACTCCTGCAATGCAGTTCCGTGCAGACAGCTATGATTAAGCAAAGCCTTCACCATCGCACCTATGTTCGTTTGCCGTTTTCGAAATCGCGGGCGGGGTACACTAATTGCGCGTCAGCAACTCCTAGGCACAAGACCCGGAAAGTTTTTTTGGGGGAACGAGCTCAGTTCTCATAAACATGAAGCGCGAATGCTTCGAAAAGAGTTGTCTATATCACGCCGAGTGTGAGCAGTATTTTGCCGACGAGTACGTGACCGATTTTAAGAGGTCAAAGACGGCGTCAGGTGAAGTGCTCTGCGTCTTTCATTGGGGCCTCGGCTTCATGCGGGCAATGAAAAGATGCTCGGCGTCCAGCGACCGTGCAGAAGCACAATCAGCTAACAGCTAAAGCGTTAAAGCTGCAGCATTCATTTTGCAGCCGATCTAAGCAGCGGCATTCTTGAAACCGATCGAGCACTCCTACTGTGCGTCGCTGTCTACGGGAAGACCGTTTCCAAACGCTGCGTGCCGCTTGCGCAGAACACAATCATGGTTCAAGTTTAAGTCGTTCAGGTTATTATGTACGCATATGCAGAATAAGACGTATTCGATGAACGTGTCTGACATGAACGAGGACGAAATCGATGAAGCGGTATCAGAGGCGTTGCAGGGGATCGTCAAGGCCACGGATTTCTGGCAGGAGAAAAAGCCTTTTCACCAAAAGATCACAGACGCGCTTTTTGACATTCTAAGACGCAAGGATCTCACTATTTTCGATGTGCTTATCAAGCGAGACGAGCAGGTGTGCGAGATCTTAGACGAGCCCAAGAAAGACTTCCCTGGAGGAAAGATCCTTGAGGGTTCGATCGACACCGAGACGGTCAAGATCTATAATCTGCGATCTAAAGATACAGACGACAATTTTGAGTTACTCTATGAGGATGAATTCAGAAAGGATATCCAGATGACTCTTTATACAGACCGAAAGAGAATCAAGATGTAATTTCGTTACGAACGAGACATCCTCGCGCAATCGCTTTTAGGATTAGCGGCTTTAGCTTTTTGAGGGCTTGGTAATGCCATTATCTCAATACGACCGTGTCCGATATCGGAGGCAAATAATGATTCCGGGTTTCGGCGAGAAAGCGCAACTGCGTCTCAAAACTGCGACTGCGCTCGTAGCTGGTTTGGGGGGACTTGGCTCGCCGCTCGCGCTCTATCTCGCAGCTGCTGGAGTTGGGCGCCTGAGACTGGTTGATAAGGACGAAGTTGAGCTCAGCAACTTGAACCGACAGGTGCTGCATTGGGACGAAGATGTGGGCAAAGCGAAGGTTATCTCAGCGTCGGAGAAGATCAGAAGGGCTAACCCAAAAACGCATGTCGAAGAGATTAATCTAGCCATCGACGACAATAACGCATTCGAGCTCTCAAAGAACTGTGAAGTCATACTGGATGCGACAGACAATTTTAAGGTCAGGTACGCTCTCAACGCGGCGGCTGTCGTGCACAGGACTCCTTTGATCCACGGGGCCGTGCACGGGTACGAAGGCCGGTTGGCAAACGTGATACCTGGCAAGACCGCGTGCCTTAAGTGCATCTACCCGCAAGTTCCACAGCACGAGGCATCTCCAGTGTTAGGCACGACTCCCGGAGTGATAGCCCTACTCCAGGCGACTGAGGCGATAAAGTTATTGACCGGCGCTGGCGTCGTTTTGAAAGACGAAATGATACTCTATGACGGCGAGACGATGCACTTTGATAAAGTGAAAGTATCGCGCAACCGATCGTGTGAATCGTGCGCTAACCTCTGGCCGGAGTAGTTTCTTAGCTAGGTTTGCGTGCGGGGAGGACCCTTGAGGTACTCAGCAGATTAAATACGTGCTATTTGCTATGAAATTAGCTTGCGGCTGCCGTCAACGTCTGATAGAAAAATCAAAGACAGCAGTTGGCCTCGCTCTACTTTTCTGGCGGGCGAATGCGTTGGAGCAAGTCGAAATCGACATCAATTCGTTGTTTTTCTGGGGTGCCGCTTCTTGTTAGGCTAAATATGCGCAAACAGACTAGAAACAACGCTAACAGTGCGATCCCAAGAATTCCGATGAATTTCGTGTTCCCGATATGCAGCGCGAACGTGCTGGCTGCGATACAGATGATGACAAGCATAAGCAGAACAAAGTTTATTTTCAAAAGGCGACTGTAGGGCATTTTTCTAGTTGTATCCGCTTAAAAGGCTAAAGGTGCTATAGCGAGAAGCAACATAAGCTTGTTCGTTGGTCTCAAAACTTTTTGCAAGTTTGCTAGCACGTGCTTCAAGCGAAAAGCACGGCTATTATCCCTGAAAGAAACACCCCGTCAAAAGTCCCGGCGCCTCCAACCGAAGCAACAGGCGCTCCGACTTCTTTGATTGCGCCTAGATTCGTCAGATCTGCCCCAATGAGAGTGCCTAGCACTCCGCTTATATAGGCCAACGCAAAGCCGTTGTCGACGCTTGGAACTTGTGTTAAGATGAGGATGGTGTAGATGGCTGCGACAAGCGGGGACACAAGTGCTGGAGAAACTATCCCAACTCCCTTGACGGGTCTTGCAACAAGATGGGAAATGCTTGCGACAAGAACCACCCCAATCAGAGCAAAGCCGAAAATGTCCGGAAACCGCCAAAGCAGATAGAGCGATAATATTGATGGAATCAGGGCGCCCCCGACGTTAATTGCAACCACCGTTTTTCTGGAGCCGACGGCTGCTGCCGGAACGCGATATGTCATGCCGAACACAGTGACATACGCGTCCGTGATGACGGGCTCGCGAGATTCGTAGGTAAACAGAGGTATGTTGATAAAGCTCCCGGCAAGTACCGCTAGAAGCAGCAGGATAACGACTTGTGCGGAAAACCCGAGACGACTAAAGGCTGCTCCGATCAGTCCAAGAAATATAAAAATGAATAGTATGATGAGCACACCAAAGACTAATCCTGTGATGGCTCTTGAAAATGGGCTGTACACGTACGACCGATAATGTGCCATGAAATTCGCCTAGTTGAGAGTAACACTCCGGTGCTTAAATAAAAAAAATTTAGCTTCTTAAACTTTTTAGGACACAGTTATGGCGCGCTTTAACGTTAAGCCTTAAGCATGTGATATCAGGGTAATGCCTGCGTAGGCGAGCGCTCAGATATTATCAATTCGCGCATTGTGAGACACTATCGACGACGGTAGCATCTCTCCGATTCTGGAAGTGAGTGTGCTTGCAGCGAATTTCTAGTTGCACGTGGAAAGTGTTACGGCGAATCGACGTGATACCGACACAGGAGGAACAAAGAAAGCAGACGTGAACGTGGCGTTTAACGTCTTAAGTCGAACTCTTTTGACGCTCGGACGTAGTGATCAAACAGCTCGCGGCCCCACTCAATGCCGTCGTTGCCATAACTTAGCAACTGGTCTGAATTGTCATACGACCCGTCGAATCTGAAGAGTCCTACCATTAGGAAATAGTCAGTAACCGTGAAAGCCGTTTTTGGGTTTTGTTCAATCACAAACAGCTTAAGATTTGCTTTAAGCTGATTCTTGAGCGGGCTGCGGTCTGCGAGCTCTAGCACGTTTTCGAGCACCTCGCGAGTAACGACAAGCTCGATCGGTATGCTTTTTGCAGCGAGTTTGGCGTAAATATCAAGCAGGTCTGGCGTGAACACGGGGGCAACGCTCCTTATCACTTTGGCGTCGTCGAGCAGGGTGATAAAGGTCGAAAAGGCGTTGAAAACGTCAGTGGCCGTGCTTGTCAAAACTTGCGATTCGTGCAAACACCCTATGTTCTTGAGAGAATCTTCAGGGATATCGCTCAAATCGTGTTCAAGCCAGAACTTGCCAAACTGAGTAATCACGTTGGCCGTTTGCACGAAGCTCTCTACGTGCAAAGCGACAATCTTGCCCGTGCTCGTAAGCAAGTAGTTGCGCTTACCATCTTGGAAGGTGAGGTGCTCCTTTTCGAGCTCTCTTAGAGCGTGTATTACTGCGGTTGAGCTG
>CAZHSW010000028.1:0-8625 GCA_964534635.1 uncultured Methanomicrobia archaeon | reverse complement strand
AACTCGGGCTGTGCCCGCTTTACGCGAGTCAAATGTTTGCACTTGTAACACTGTCAAGTTCGTAAGAGGGTTTTTCGTAGTTGCCCGAACGTCGTAGCCGCCTGTCTGCTTTTCGATGTCGGGGCGATACACAGCTGCTGTCACGCAAGCGACGACGATTAAGAACAGGACAACTGACATAATGATTACTGTCATCCCGAACTGGGACCTTCTTTGTAAACTGTAGGCGGTTGCAAGCCGGAGGGAAGGTCGAACGCGTTTTAATCTCCTCAGTAACTTCGCGACGCCATTAAGCCACACGCTGGCATTAGCGAGCGCCACGAGAAGAACCCCTGCCAACAAAAACAACGCTTGAACGGTAAAAACTAGTGTGGAACCGAACTGATTAAAATCGACCTGGTTAACAGTTACGTTGTAAGCCGCGTAGATTATGAGAAGCGCCCCGGACAGTGTCAGCACGAATCGGCGGCGAAGAACCTGCCGCATAGTCAAAGCTAGGCCGGCTATAATAATGATTGGAGCCATAACAGTGACAGCGACATCCTTTGATGTCACGTATGCCGCCACACCACACAGCATCAATGCGATCCCCATTAGGGAAGCGGGGACCGCTGTCTTGAACGATTTTTTTGCGGGCTGCTCGATATTGTGAATCGCTCCGACGACGTTTAGCCGGCTGATTCTCAAAGATGACAGTGTTATGGTGAAAAAGGCAACAAGCGAGCCGATGAGAAACGCGGTAAGCAGGTCCAAAAAATTATAGTGTAACGCCAGAGACGTTCCCGCAAGACTCTGCCCACTGAACGCGGCATTGAGCACGCTAATCAGAATGGCTCCGATGCCTACGCCCGCGATGGATCCTAGTGCCGCAGCGAAAAACGCAGCGACCATACCCTCAAAAAGTAAGAGCAGCACGAGGTGCCTTCGCTTCATGCCTATTGCGCGGGCCAATCCCAGCTCGCTCTTACGTCCTTCGCCAAGCGAGAAAAGGACGTTCACGATAAGCATGCCGCTTGCAGCGACTGAAAGAACTGTCAGCACCACGAGGAAGTTTGAATAGAGGGCCCCCTTTTGTTGACTAGCGGCCAGCGAATCCCGCTTGACCGGCTTAACGTCCAATGGCTGCGACGTGTCAGACAATGCTTTCGCCACTAGTTCGGAAACCACGGCGGATTTTGTTACCCCCGATTCCGCGGAGCCTAGGTTAGAAATTCTAATCTCGTTGATTTGGCCTTCTTTTTGAAAAACCGCCTGTGCAGCATCAAGCTTGACAAAAACGTTCTTGTTTAAGCCGTAAAGTGCTTTTCCTTCGTCTCGTGCGACGTACTTAACCGTGAACGTGTATGCTTTGAGAGATGATTCATTTGTGCCGTAGTAGATTGTTAGTTTGTCTCCTTCGTGAGCATTTAGGTCTTTTGCGAGCTTGTTGTTGATCAACGCCTCCCCACGTTGCAGATCGCTCGCGGTAGTCTGAGTACCATTTAGTAGCACGAACTCGCCAAATTGAGCGTCGGTGGTGAAATTTAAACCGACTAACGTTACCTGTGTCGACGAAATGCCACTCGTCACGTCGTCTATCGACGGCACCTGCTCATACAGACTTGGAGACAGGCCATCTGTATTGTTAGCGACATACGGATCTGTTGCAAGCTTCTGATAGACGGAAACGTTGAACGGCTGACCGTTCTGTGTGACTATTTCGTCAACGTTCCCAAGAGCGTCGTACGTAGCCTGCACGACTGCGTAACTAAGGGAACTGCGCGCGACCAGAGAGCCTGAAATGATTGCGGTGCTAACAAGAAGCGCAGTGACTACGACAGCTGCACTTTTTGGACGCCGCGCAATATTTCTTACGCCGAGCGTGAAGATAGCCTTGTTTTTAATAGCGAGCAGTGATACTAATGAGAGCAGCAATGCCACCGTCGCAACTACAAGCGCAACGTCCATCAACAACCTTGGTACCAGCCTGAATTAGGTTGAAACAGTAACGTCTGAGATGATGGCCCCGTCCTTCATGCTAATAAGTCGATCGGCAGTTTCCGCAACGGATGCGTTATGCGTCACGATGACAAACGTCTGCCGATTAGCCTCGTTGAGTCTTTTTAAGAGCGCGGTAATCTGATCGGCCCCACCGGAATCTAAGTTGCCTGTTGGCTCGTCAGCCCAGATAATCGCCGGCCGATTGATAAGTGCCCTTGCGATCGCTACTCGCTGTTGCTGACCGCCACTGAGTTCGGATGGCCTATGACTTGCCCACCCCTGAAGGTCGACGTTCGTGAGCATATCAAGTGCTCTTGCACGCGATTCCGTCTCGCTAGCGCCACCAACAATGAGCGGCAGCTCAACGTTCTCGACGGCCGTTAAAGCGGGCAGCAAGTTGTATGCTTGAAACACAAATCCCATCCTCGTTACGCGGTACTCAGAAAGCTCATTATCATTCATCTGGGACAGCGGGATCCCTTCGATTTTGACGACACCCGCGGTTGGGTCATCTAGCCCCGACAGACAGTTAATGAGGGTCGTTTTTCCGCAACCGCTCGGGCCCATGATCGCTACCATATCGCCCTTTTCGATTAGAAGGTTTATGTCTTTGAGCGCGTTGACTCGTACTCCGTTCAGTTCGTAGACTTTATGCACGTGTTGGGCTTCTACCATCAGCATTTTAAACCCGGCTGTGTTATCGATCGTGGGTCTGGCAGTATTGCGGATTAAGATGAGCACCTGTGTGCTTCGGCTTGCTGTGCGCAATCTATACTTTTGCTTGAGAAGTGATTGAATCAATGCTTTATTTAGAGCTGCCGGCAGTCTACAACTTTTAAATACGATCGAATAATATCGGCAGTAGGGCCCCATAAACTAAGCAAGGTTGTCAGATGAAACACTCAAAGAACCTTTATGTTCCCTTCACCGAAGATCGCTGGGGCAACTGGATTCAGTGCGCTAGCGAAAGCGATTACAAGAAGATGGACGAGGCAGCGACTACCGTATTTCTTGAAATGGAGGAAGATGTTATAATTGCGTGTTGCAAGCTCGCTAGAGGTTTTGACCTCGGCAAGCTGAGCCGCGAAGAGTGTTTAGATAGCTTGCGCAATATCGAGGCGATCACGCAGAAGAAAGCCAGTACGGGCGATGCCGAGCTCGATGACCTAGTCGCACTAGTGCAGGTTTCTCTTGTAGGGGCTTTCGCGTCTTTTGAGAGCTATATGCAGGAATCATTGTCGGACAAACAGTCAACAGACGAGTTGATCCACCAAGCGGTTGACCAAGAAAAGAAGGGCCATCTTGACTTGGCACTCGCTATTGTCGGAAAAATCGGCGCCCGAGTGATTTCTGGAGAACCGCTGCAGGAGTCTACGATAGCTACGGTTGAGGACGGTTACGTCGCTGAGTGGCTCGATGGTGTTGACTCGATTTCGGCTGCAATCGCGAGCTCGATAGAATACGACAACGGCGAGGAAGCGGCATAAGGCACGCTTAAGCAACGTCTGCCTTTTGCAGATCGACCGCTGATTCGAGAAATAGCTCCGTTTTGCGGGCAATCTTCGGCCACTGCCAGTGCTGAGTGAGCAACGCACGAGCTCGCTTTTGGATATTTGCGCGCTCGTCGTCCGGCAGGCTCAGAAGCTCGGCAACCGCAAATCTTAGCGCTTCTGCATCGCCCACGGAAAAGAACTTGATGACGTTCGATCTCTGATCAATAAATCGATGCGGGCCGATATCACTGGCTGCGACAAGGCAGCCCGACGCGAGGCCTTCTAGCAGCGTTATTCCAAACCCTTCTATGGATGATGCGGAGACCAAAACCTTGGACCGTGACAGCAGTTCTTTCTTTTTCGTTTCGCTAACATACCCCATGAACTTAAGATTCGCGCTGGCGTAGCGACGTTCGAAGCGGGGGCGGAGCTTCCCGTCGCCGATGATAATCGCCCGAATGTCTGCGTTCGAGATCGCTTCACATAAAATATCGACATTTTTGTAAGAAGCGTCGAGGCGACTGATGCAAATGACGTCGATGTCTTTGGCGTTCTCTTCGAATTCATCTAGGTAGACACCATTGCCAGTTACTCTGATCTTCTGTCGTGGTATCCAATTTTGTAACGATTCAAAGGCCGAGCTCGACACGGTGATGACTATGGGACAAGTCGAAGCGTATCTCAGACACGCTCTCTCTAAAAGACAGCCTTCGATGCCCCGTATCGCGTTGCCCCCTTGGAGGTCTCGCCAAGCAGCGATGCCGCTTTCCAACGGAAGGGGCTGGTATACGTCGTGCACGATCGGGACGACCAAAGCTCGCGTGCGACTGAGGCACGAAGAGAAAACCGGGATGAACGTCTGAGGCACTATTACGTCAAAATCGCCACCAATCCGTGATATCTCTTTGGACAGGCGAATCGCGTAGCGCATGTTCTCAGGGCGGCTTGTTGTAGTCTTGCGGTTCCGCACCGTATGCACTCGGAAAGGAAACCGGTCGGCCGGATACAGTGCGCCTGGTATCTCTGACGTCAGAATGGCAACTTCGTTGTTTTGTGCGAGTTCGCGGCCAACGGCGTACATATGGGTCTCTCCCCCACCAGGTATGTGCAGCTCACCCCGTCCGTCACAAAACGGAAAAAGCTCAGTAACTAGTAATATACGCACGACAATACCTCCCTTATCAGCAGCATTCACCTCGGTGTCGCAGTCGCATAGAGCATTACCCGTTGTAGAACATTTGTAAGCGCGGAGCTATCCGCGCAACGATTTTCATAGCTTTATCCTCTATTGTGCGAGCGAATCATAAACAGTGCGCAGCTCGACGCTGAGGATATTCCAGTCAAAGGCAGCTGCAGTCGCCTTAGCAGCGTCGGACATGCGCTGCTTGTCAACTTCAGATAGCGCTGAGGCTATATCATCCACCACCGCCGATACCAAGAAACCGTTCTCTCCATGATTAATGAGTTCTTTGGCTGCGTTTTGCCAAGCGTTGGTAGTGATGACAGGTGTACCGCAGGCGAGTGCTTCCAGAGCAACAATGCCAAATCCTTCGCGAACGGAGGGCAGCACTAAAGCATTTGAGGCTTTCATAATGCTTACGAGCTGTTCGTACGAAAGCCCTGAAGCGAAACAGACTCTCGCATTCACTTCCCTTGAAAGTCGCACGAGGCGCTCTTTCTCAGGGCCATCACCAACGATACAGAGAGTCGAATGCGCCGGAAGCGCCCGTATAACGAGATCAACATTTTTTTCGCTAATGAGCCTTCCGACAAAAAGCGCGTCGATCGAAATCTCGGCAGAAGCCACCGAGTCGATAAAGGCTATGTCGACTCCGTTTGGCACGAGTGCGGCATCCTTCTTGTACCGGTTTAAGATCTCTTTTGTCGCGGCAGAAACTGCGATAAGCTGGTCGGCAAGCTGCAGTGTCACTCTCTCGATCAGCTTGCCGAAGTACCCTGGAGTACCTAGATACTGATACCAGTAATCTCCCCAAAACTCGTGCCACGTAATGACGAGTGGAATATCCTTAATTCGCGAAATGAGTTTTGAAGGAAAGCAGTGCAAGTAGGGAAACTGACTGCAGTCGATAATATCGATGTCGTACGCAGACAACTTGTCCAAATTGGCCGCAAAACGCGTCGCTTCTCGAACAGATCTTCTTCTTCCAGCGTATAGATGAAGAGGCTTGCAAATGCCGTGTACGTGCATTCCCTCTTGGTCAATATCATTCGCGCCTTGCCACCACTTTACCCCAAAAATGTGTATTTCATCGTCTGCAGCCAAGCGCTTTCCCATTTCGTAGATGCGTTTTTCAGCGCCTCCTTTGATGAAAGGGTAGACGACGTCGGATACGAAACCAATGTTCATTTTCGCTATCTTCGTCGCAGGTTTGTTAGGATTATGTCGGCTAGCAGACCGAAGAGGGTGATCTGCAGCCCGGTCATGATAAGCAGAACAGAAAGAATGGCACCTGCGAAACGCGTCACGACCCCAGTGTGGAGATATTCGATCAGAATGCTCGAACCGTAAACGAGGCCCACAAGTATGAGCACGAGACCGATAGGCAAGAAGATGACGATTGGATTGTAGTCTCGCACGAGCCGAACGGTGATGAATATGATGCTGAGCGCGTCTCTGAACGGTTCAAGTTTTGGCGTGCCCACTCGTTTCCGATATCGAATCGGGACCTCCGCAAAGACGAGCCCCTCTTTTTGTCCCTCTATAATCATTTCGCTTGCGAAGGGCATGTGCGGTGCTTGTAGCTGAAGGCGATCAAGGGCTGAGCGCCTGATCGCTCTCATCCCGGATTGGGAATCAGTTAGCGGGACGTGGTACAAACCTCGTATCAGCACAGTCAGCAACTTGTTCCCGAACGCATTTCTCCTGCTCATTGCTCCTTGTTCCATAAGGGCGAATCGGCTGCCTATGACAAAGTCGGCACCGTGGCGAATGGGATCGAGCAAAGCAGGAATGTCGTGAGGATCGTAAGTGTAGTCTCCATCTAGGATGACAACCGTTTCCGCATCGTCTGAGATGTGTTTAAATCCCAAAATATACGCGTCGCCGTAGCCGGTTCCAGTCTGATGAATGATCTTTGCCCCAAGGTCGGAAGCCCGTTCAGCCGTTTCGTCCTGAGACTTGTCGACGACAATGACTTCCACGCTTTCGTCTTGTAGCGCCTCAAAGACGTCGTGAACGACGCTTTCGATTGCGGGCTCGTCCATGGTCGGGATGACAACAGATATCTTCAAAGGCTTCTCTCCTCGCGAACCGGTTTTTGACGGCGGATCTATTATTTAGCGCTAAAAACGTATAGTTATCTGTTAATGAGACTGCTAGCTCGTGTTGATCCGTCGTCCTCCGACGTATTGAAGGTCAATCTAGCTTCGGCGTAAAAAAGCACATAAGCGGGTCGCACTTTAAATGGAAGTCGCAAGAGCATGGTATCGGTTTATTTAGAGACGTATGGTTGCACGCTGAACCAGAGCGAAAGTGAAGAAATCTTGAGTCTACTCAAAGGTCACAGTGTGGTCGAATCAGCGCACGATGCTCAAATCATCGTTCTTAACACGTGCGCTGTTGTTGAGAGAACTGAGAAGAGGATGTTGAAACGGGTAAAGCAGCTGTATGAACAGTCAGAGAATCGAGAGCTCATTATCAGCGGCTGCTTGACCGAGCAGTGGGGGGACTGGCTGCGGGCAGAATACCCTGAGTCGGTTGTTGTGCGGAGCGATCACGTTGCATCTTACATAAACGGGCGTTATAAGCGCAAGCCAACGGTGGCTTTTGGGCGTAGTATAACAGCTCGGGTGAAGATCGCGCACGGATGCCAGGGAAGTTGCAGTTACTGCATCGTTAGACTTATAAGGGGCCCTATAGCGAGTCGCAGCATTGAGACTATCGTACGCGATGTTCAACGTCGGATTCAGAACGGCGCACAGCAAATTCTCTTAGCAGCACAAGACGCCGCAGCTTACGGGCAGGACCGCGGCTGCACGCTTTCTGATCTTGTCGAAGCCCTCTGCGGACTTGAACAAGACTTTAGAATTCGCATTGGAATGATGAGCGTCTCGTCAATTCTTAATATTCTCGAGGAGCTGGTCCAAACGTTTGGGCACCCGAAAGTTTACAAGTTCCTGCATGTGCCGGTGCAATCGGGTTCTGAGAGGGTTATAACGTTGATGGAGCGGGGCCACACAATCGCTGATTTCAAGCGGGTCGTGCACGTATTCCGTCAGACATTCGCAGACGTGACTATATCAACGGACTTTATAGTTGGGTTTCCGACTGAGTCAGACGACGATTTTCGGGCAACGATGCGAGTGTTGCGTGAAGTCAGACCCCTTAAAGTCAATATAACGCGCTTTTCGCCAAGAATGGGAACTAAGGCATTTAATTTGGAGCCGGTTGTAAGTAGAATAACAAAAGAACGCTCGAGAATGCTCACGGCAGAGCACCATCGCATCGCGTACGAGGAAAATCTTCAGAAACTTGGAAAAATCTACGAAGCCGTCGCGGTTGAACGAGGCAAGAACCAGAGCACGGTTTTATATAGCGACAATTATCAGCCGATTGTTGTGGAGCAGAATCTAGCGCTTGGAGTCCGCTACGCAGTGCGGGCTACTCGTGCCACACCGACATATCTGATAGGCATCCTGAGCTAATTTTTTTAAAAAATAAGCCCGCTTTCAGGTTATTTCATGTCAAAAAAAGCAATAAGTTTATATTATGGCATTGTATACGGACTGGCATGCAACGTCCACGCAGGCAGAGTAATAATTGGATCATCTTTGCCTTGGTATTTGTTATCTCGCTTATTTTGTACCTTATACCATATCTGAGGGAACTTCTCATGATAGTAGCTATAGCTGCGATCTTGTACATGTTTGTTAAGAATATATACTAGCGGAAAACTCCGGCAACGAACGGACTTCAGAAAGAGCTCTTTTGGCGAAACATCACGAGAACTGCGGTCAAGCCACGCATCAAGCTGAGATAAACTCCCCAAACTAGACGATTCGAGAAACGAGGATTACAAATGCGACTTCTGCTGCTACACGTTGACTACATCGAGTATCAGGCTACAAAACCAACAAAATATGCTGAAGAAGTTGAAGATTCACGTAAAAAAGGGCGGATGGAAGAAGCCCT
>CAZHSW010000027.1:0-12832 GCA_964534635.1 uncultured Methanomicrobia archaeon | reverse complement strand
CGTCTTCTTGCGCATAGCTGTGCGTTGCTTGTTTTAATCAAGCTCCTTTGCAGGAGCTTTGCCCTTCCGGCATACACTCTGATTTCGATGAGCATGCATTAGTGTCATTTTTCCGGAAGCAGTTAGGATTTTTCGCAACTTTCATGAAAAAGCCAAAACCCGAAGTGCTAGGGACGCACTGCGCCCCAGAAGCACGCGGCAACAATGACCTCTCAGAGCTCTGGCCACAAACGACTAAGCGCTTTGGGTGTTACCTCAGCAACGAGAAACATCATCTGTCTCTCTGGCACGCAGCAGAGCGGTTCCATTCCCTTACCTTATTTTCCAGAGAGAGAATGGAATCTCCTTTTGTCACCCCTGCAGCGTCAAGGCAAGTGCGTCTCGCTCCTAGCCGCAGCGCCGCTGATTTCAATCCAAACTCTGAAACGAGTCAGAGCGGAAACACCTGCGGGTTATTCGATTCGTAAGACGAGCTGTTGACTAGTAGCTGTCATTTTTTCACACAGTAAGCCTCAAGTGCCTGCCCACATTCAGCCATCATTCAGCACAACCAGTCGGCATTTTTATCTATGGATGAAGCAACCTACGCAGCACATCTATGTGCGCTGAGACGACTCACGTGAAGCGGGTTAAAATCCGTTTGCACGAGCTGCGGGAAACCTCGGATGCGGCTGAGCTCGAACGGTTCCTAACGCGGCGAAAAGGGATAATGAAAGTCGAAGTAATCGCAGATTACTTCAGCATCACCGTTACGTACGATGAACGCGTAACGTCGCCAACGCAGATCATAACAGATTTGAGCAACATACGTTTTACTCCGGAAGGTTCGATGCTGCTCAACGTCTAAATGACGCAGAACGCTGCGGACCGCACGCACCAGCGGCGACGTCTCGCGCAGCGGCATAGATTATATATTAGAATTAGACACTTCTATGGGATTTCTGGACTCGTTGCTTGGTAGGACGAAAGGCATAACCCCTAAGGCGGATGGTCTATTTTCGATGGCGACTGCCTATATTACACTAAGTACTGAGTTGAGCTTGCAGCCAACGGGTAAAGCAGGCGTCTGTTTCAAACCGATCGAATCCGGGGGCTTTGCCCAATGCGAGAAAGAAGTCGTCGAGCTACTCAGAATCAGTGACACCGATTTTGAGATAAAAGAAGACGCGTTTGGCTACGCGTGGGCCATCGTGTCCGACGCGCAGTTTGAGAACGTGGTCTCCGATCTCCACGCGGTCAGCTCAACGCTCATCGACAATGGATACGGCGAGCAGATATTGTGTGCGGTCTTCCCTTTTCAGAACCAACAAAACGTTTTTTGGATCTACAACTACAAGCGCGGGCAGTTCTATCCTTTTGTGCCTGTCGACCCAAAAGAGCACAAACGCGACTACGCCTGCGAGTTCAGACTTCGGTCAGTCATGCAGCGTGAGCTGCCGATCGAGCAAGATCTCGAGCGTTGGTACCCTCTATGGGACGTGCCGCTTTAGCTGGCGGCTACCCCGGGATCATCCCCTCCTTGGTAAATAACTTTCGTGCCTCATCTGGCGTGATGTCTGGTGACGGGACAATCAGATCTGAGGGACGTATCTCGGCAGGATCAAGCGGCGTGCCCTTCTCTCGAATGATGTGTATCATTTCGCGTAAGCAGCTGTTGAATTCGCCGACCTCTTCGTTGCTGAGGTGGTCGACCATGCAGCTATCAAGCTCATTTAGTTTATCAAGATACTTGCTATCAAGCACGTACTGGTTGTCGCCCAATATGCGAACGATCATTGCTGTGCCTCCTGCACCTCTTCCGTTTTGGCCTTTTTCTTCTTAGTAACCTGTTGTTTTAAGATTTTGAGCTCCTGATCGACCTCTTCGCTCGATTTAATCTTGCTGAGTTCTTCTTCGACCTTTGTCTGATCGCCGGTCAAATCTTGGAGCGTTCCAGCATCAATCAGCTCATCGAGCGCTTGTGACCTCGCCTTCATTGATTCGGTCTTCTCCTCAGCGCGCTGGACTGACATCCCGACGTCAGCCATCTCCTCAGAGATCCCCGTCACGGACTCAGTGATCCTGACCTGCGCCTCTGCGGCCGAATACTGTGCCTTTATGGTCTCCTTCTTAGTTCTGAAAGCCTCGACTTTGGCGGCTAGACGCCTTTCGGTATTAACGAGCTTTGTCTGCTCATTTTCGAGATCCGCGATCTGGCCTGTGAGTGACTCAATCTGCGTCATAGTGTCTTTTTTTCGCTCGAGTGCGATGCGGGCCAGATCATCTCGGCCGAGGCTCACTGCCTCTCTCGCTTGGTTGTTAAGATCTTCGATGTTTGACTCAAGTTTTGCCTTCTGCAGCTCAAGCCGCTTTTTCGCCGTAACGACGTCAGCGATGCCACGCTTCACGTTGGTAAGCAGCTCGAGCTGCTTTTGATAGGAATAGTCAAGCGTTTCGCGCGGATCTTCGTGGCGATCAAGAAACGAGCTGATTTTTGCCTTAATCATCGTCGTCAGACGATCCAATATCCCCATTATACCCCTCCGTTTGCCTAGGGCGGCACACAGTCATACGTTCTTACTCGTAGATTGGACTCCTTGACTAAATAGCTTCGTTGTTCACGGGGAAGAAATCGAAATCGCTAAGCCGAAGCGGTTCATACGTCTCTCTATGCAGCCCTCACGCGCACTGAAGGAAGCAGCCGGGCAATCGATCGCTGAGTTAGTTAAAGACGGGATGATCGTGGGGTTAGGAACGGGCACAACGGTCGCGTACGCGATCGCCTACTTGGGGAAGCGCATCGTTGAAGAACAGCTGACCATCATGGGGATTCCCACGTCTCATCAGTCGCGGCTGCTCGCGGTTGAGCACGGCGTTCCGCTTACGACCTTGTGGGAGCGTGGCATCATCGACATCGCCCTCGATGGTGCTGACCAGGTGGACGCGCATCTTAATGTACTCAAAGGTGGCGGAGGTGCGCATACTCGCGAGAAAATCGTTGCGCGTGCGGCGCACCGATTTTGTATCGCGGTCGATGCCTCAAAATTGGCCCCTCAGCTGAACATGCCGGTGCCGCTGGAAGTAATACCAGTTGCTTGTCGGCTCGTAAAAAATGAAATCAAGCAGATTGGAGGCACCGCAAAGATAAGGCGATCTGAGCTAAATCGGGTCTTTGTCACGGATCAAGGGAACCTTATTCTTGACGCAGACTTCGGCGTCGTTAGTAATCCAGAAGAATTAGCGGGAATACTATCTACTATAACAGGAGTCGTTGAACACGGCATCTTCGTTGAGGTCTCTGAGGTGCACGTCGCGCGGACCGGTGAAAAGGGACCTGCTGTTGAGATCTTGAAGAGATAATTAGCCGCTGCGGAGGGACTTGTCTGCTCCTACGCTTTCGGAAAGGCGTCGTAGCAAGGCGATGGTCTCCTCCTCTTGCCGCGCGTTGCGCTTCAGCGAGTCGTCGAGGGAGTCGATGATATCGCAGAGTCCAACGGAGAGACGATAACACTTGAGAGGACGCCCTTTGCCCTCCTTTTTCTGCTCCCACTCTTCTATCCAGCCGCGCTCTCTGAGTTCGCGCATTGCGATGCTAACTTCTGGCTGTCGCAAGCCAGCACCGAGCTCAATATTACGGGAAACCGATTCGTTGACGTTCGCTAGGTATACCAGTGCTTTTGCCAAGTTCTTCTTGACACCGATATTGCTTAGAAGATTTGCCATCACTTCTTCGTCTTGATCAAATACCGGCACTGATTGATCCCTCATTATTTTCCCCTAAGTATTTTTATGATATAAATTATATTGACGCTATAAATACGTTTTTAAATTATTTTGACTTTTTTCGATCATCAAGGCCTTATTTTAGTTATGGGAGAACACTCATGAAATTTTTGTAGCTAGATGCGTCGCTTCTGCGACAAAAGTCTTTTATATAGCGCTTCTAATAGCGGCAGTGATTGAAGGCACTGTTGTCATATTTGCCTCTCAGCCGGGGTGGCCTAGTATATTGTTGCACGTGCGGGCGGCGATCTAGATGGCTAAGGTGTCAGACTCATAGGGTATTGCGAATAGACACCTGAGATATCTGAAGAGCGCGGGTTCAAGTCCCGCCCCCGGCATTCTCTCTTTTTTTTGCGCGGAGTGCTCTGACTTGGTGGACCTAATCAGTATGGTTAGGACAGCTGTGTCGCTCGATCTGGTTGACGAAAAGAGCGGGCATATGCCTCCAGTTAATGTCAAGAGCTTGACAAGACCGCGTAGATTTATTTAAACTCATTTTTTGCGATTGCTAAAGCTGGGTAAAAGTTTAATGATAGTATTAAATCAATAGCTTTATGTTTAGTTGTTTTGTATTTTCTAGTACTGTAGAGGGGGGGCTTTATGGAAACTATGGAGATTCGAAAGGTTCAACTGACTGGCAAGACGAGTTACACAGTTTCGCTACCCAAGACTTGGGCCACGCAAGTCGGCTTGAGGCAGAAATCCCGCGTCGGAATTTCAACGTTGCCGGACGGCTCGTTGCGCGTTGCTCCGGGCGAGAGCGCGAAGCCGCACACACGTAAGACCTTTAGCATAGAGGGTCTTTTTGAGGACGCCCTCGCGCGACATATGATATCTATCTACATCGCGGGCTATGAAACCTTTGAGCTGCGCGCGCTTCAGATCCGATCAGATCAGCGGCAGACCATACGGGATATGACCTATCGTCTCTTAGGCATGGAAATCGTCGAGGAGACCGCAAAGTCGGTCGTCATACAGGATCTCCTCAGTCCTGAAGACCTAAAAATCAAGAAAAGCATTCAGCGCATGCACCTCATCGTCGAGTCGATGCACGCTGACGCGACAGAATCACTCCTGACAAACGACACCGATCTTGCCAACGACGTGATATTGCGAGATCGTGACGTCGACCGTCACTACCTGCTTGTACTCAAACGTCTGCAGGCGATGGTCAAGACACCGCTTTCGGCCTCGGACATTGCCACAAACGAGAGTCTCGAGTACTATCTCACCGCCGTATCTCTTGAACGAATCGCGCATCACGCGACGAGGAGAGCGCAATGTCTCCTCACGCTCGCAGGAGGGTCGGTGCCGCCGGAGATTCTCGGTCACATTAACGAGGCTAGTGAATCCTCTAGCGAAATAATGAAGCTCGCGATTGATGCCCTTTTTAAGCGTGAAGCAAAGCTCGCGGAAAAGGCCATCGGAATAAAAAGCAAGCAAGCACCCGTCCTGAAAAGAATCGAAACGATGGTTTTAGATCTGGACGCGCACGTGGCGCTGCCACTGCATTGCATCTCTAACAGTATTGACCGGGTGGCAGATTACGGTATGAGCATCGCCGAAGCTGCCAGAAACCTTGCAGTGGCAACGTCAAACGCTTGAACTCGTTGATAGCCGTCAGTCGAATCTGCAAGTCAGCCTTGTTGACATCGAATTCAAAACCGATTGTGCTGCTACGTTATCGAACTTTGCAACTCTACGCTTTTAGCAAACTGCTAAGCGGCTTTACATTTACGCGGGCTCGAAGCTTTTGTCTTCAATTGCAAGAAAAGCGCCAATAAATTAAATTGTCGCAGCGAAGCGCTATACCATTGCCGCACGCAGGGCGGAGCTGATCTCTTGGAGTGCGCGCGCGAGACACAAGAGGCATGCGCCGTCTTTTATCCGGAGCTCACCCTTCGCGCACTCTCCGTAGAGGTGGTAGTAGCAATTCACCACTTTGTCGATCGGTTCTGTCTGCATATATCACCTCGCCTCTGCAATCTGGACTTGTTTCGATCCTCGAAATAAGTTCTCTCTGTGTTCTCTGGAGCCGTATTTTATCTCCCTGCTTGATCTCTCGTCGCAGAATACGATTTGGAATAAGGGGGTCGGTGGATGAAAATGCAACTCCTTAGGTCCGGCAGTTCATTCCAGCGCGTTTTTTTTACATGCCCAGTTTGTGAGTTCTGACTTCTCCGCCGTCTTTGCAACACCGTATTTCCGTCTGCAAACAAAGAGCCAAGCAATAAACTATGTTGTAAACTTTCTTTCCTAAACCTCAACGCGAGCTTTGTCTTGCGTTTTCTGCGTTTCTCGCTAAGCAAGTGCGACAGTTTCAAATGCGGATCGTGTAATCGAAACGACAGCAGCTCCTCTCGATCACGCGACAGCTGACCTAGCATGCAGAATGAAGCTCGGTTTGACGACCGGCTTGTGAAATCTCGCTTGCTAGGGTGAGCGCGGGTGAAGAATGGTCAAAACTCCACAATAACCCAATGAATTACGCGCTCACCATTTGACACAAACAAAGTTTGCGAAACGCTCATTGACACGTTATGGAGAACGGTGGACCACTTTAGCTGATGGTTCCGATCTCGCGACCTTTCCGAGCTCCTGTTTCACACCTCGCCTTCTTATTCGCATTGAGACTAATAAATGTTCTATGTAGATTATGCAATCTCTATATCCCGCTGCAAGCGACGCGCGCTCTGTACTGTAATCTGTTAAGACGTCTCGCGTTTCCGAAGAGGTGACCAAGAAAGCGGGACGACTGATAAGAAACGATAATTCTGTGACTCACGCTGTTCCGGAAGAAAGTGTTTTGATTTTGTGGATCTCTACCTGAGAATCAGCAAAACGGCGCTAGAGTGCCTGAGCCGGATCTCCATAACTGCAAACAGCAGCTCTTAGCTCAGCAGCGTAGTTCGAAGCGCACCTAGCACAGACTGTTTGAATCTCTTTTGCAAAGGCAGTTAGTCACAGCGGGTTACGCGTCTTGGGTGCGCCGTGCTAGCTTTTGCACTCACGAATTCGAATCGTCGCGCCGCGTCAAACGTATATTTCGCGTCAATAGTAGAAGTGATCGCGTTTTTTTCGCCTTTTGCAGGTGATATAGTCCTTGTCAAAACAGTCGTTAGAGAGCTCTCTGACTTCAGCTTCTTCACTAGCAGTCTCACGCTCGAGCTCCTCATCGACGTAATACTCAAGGGTCACGGCCCGTGTGTGCGATTCGCTTGGCACGACAAACCCATTAAAGGGCTTCTCCAGCGCTTGTTTCGCTTGCATTTCTTTCACTTCAATAGTCAATAGAGGGCGAGGCTTATGTCAATGCTTGCTAAGTAATCTATATACACTCAGTAGCTTTGAGCTGCGTAATTATACTAATGTCGAACTTGCTTGTATACCGATTTGATATCCTTAGATCATACTTCCCTTATTCTCCTTACGCCATGCTTAAGCATTCGCGTGACAAATAACTTCTGGCCATAAGTGGATAGTGGTGGCGCGTCCAAAGATGTAGGCCATGCCTCGGTCAGAAATAATTTGGCTCTGCATCTTTAGACTTGCGCCCGGGCGATTGATTTTTTTTAAGGCTCTTGGGCAAATCTTTCTCGGCTTGCGGTGTGGCATGCCCTTAGAATGGTCGAGGTCGCGAAAGCTCAACAGTAGCAGGAAGGTGGGCTAAGAATACGAGCGTCGTGCCGCAAAGACCTTCAGCTTGTTTAAAGCGGCACATATATATGTTGGATTGTTTTTATGTAATTTTTAGGTTTTTATGGAGATTCGAAAGATTCAACTAACAGGGAAATCGAGTTATACAGTATCGCTGCCTAAGACTTGGGCCACGCAAGTCGGCTTGAGGGAAAAGTCACAAGTCGGAATATCTACGTTGCCTGACGGTTCTTTACGCGTTTATCCGAGTGAAAATGTGAAGCCACAAGCACGTGGTATCTTCAACATAGAGGGCCTTTTTGACGATGCCCTCGCGCGGCAGATGATCGCCATCTATATCGCCGCCTACGAGACATTTGAGCTGCGCGCGCCTCAGATCCGATCAGATCAGCGACGGACCATACGGGATATGACCTACCGGCTTATAGGCATGGAAGTCGTTGAGGAGACCGCAAAATCGGTCGTGATACAGGATCTCCTCAGTCCTGAGGATCTAAAAATCAAGAAAAGCATTCGGCGCATGCATCTCATCGTCGAGTCGATGCACGCCGATGCGACAAAATGTCTGCTCAAAAACGACACAGATCTTGCCAACGACGTAATACTGCGAGATCGTGACGTCGACCGTCACTACCTGCTTGTGCTCAAACGTTTGCAGGCGATGGTCAAGACACCACTTTCGGAAGCCTCTGACATTACCGCCAACGAGAGTCTCGAGTACTATCTCACCACGGTCTCCCTTGAACGAATCGCGGATCACGCGACGAAGAGGGCGCAGTGTGCTCTCGCGCTCGCAGGTAAGTCTGTGCCGACTGAGATTCTCGATCATGTCAAAGAGGCTAGTGAATCCTCTAACGAAATAATGAAGCTCGCGGTTGATGCCCTTTTTAAGCTTGACTCAAAGCTCGCGGAAAAGGCCATCGGAATTAAAAGCACGCAAGCTCCCGTCCTGAACAGAATCGAAACGATGGCGTTAGATCTCGACGCGCACTTGGCCCTGCCGCTGCACTGCATCTCTAATAGTATCGACCGGGTGGCAGATTACGGTATGAACATTGCCGAAGTGGCCATAAACCTTGCAGTGGCAAAACCGACCGCCTGAGGCATTGAGATTCCAATGTAGAGTTTAGGAATCTATATAAAATCTATATAGTCTATATAGGATATTCATATAATCTTTATAGACTTTAGCAAGCTGGGTGAATTAATGAAGAAGATTCTTCCACTAGCATTAGTATCCTTGGTTGTTGCTCTCACGGTGTTCGGAGCAGGGTGCACGTCCCCCAGCACGAGCGGCCAGACGCTGCAGCTCGCGGGATCGACAACAGTTCAACCAGACGCCCAGGCCTTGGCAAAGGCGTTTATGGCGAACAACACAGGCATGACAGTGAACGTTGAAGGCGGCGGTACAGCGGCGGGAATCACGGCGGTCGGCACAGGAACTGCGCAAATCGGAACGGCGTCAGCAAATCTGACTGCCAGTCAGCTCGCTCAGTATCCGAATCTTATACCTACTCCAATTTGCGTTGACGCCATAGCCTTGATCGTAAACCCAGCAAATAATGTCACCAATCTCACGTTGACTCAGGTGCGAGACATTTACGCCGGCAACATCACCAACTGGAATCAAGTTGGCGGGAATAACGCTCCCATTACTGTAGTTAACCGAGAACAGGGATCGGGTACTCGTGACGGAATCCAAAAAATTGTCCTCAAAGGTGGCAACTTCAGCACCGGAGGCATTCAACAGTCTTCTGCGGGTGCAGTAAAAACTTCCATTTCAGGAGATCCTAACGCGATCGGTTATGTCGGCACTAACGAAGTCGATTCGTCGGTGAAAGTGCTTAATATCAATAACGTGGCGCCAACTTATGCCAACGTCGCTAGCGGAAAGTACGTGATTCAGCGATACCTCCTCTTCGTAACGAACGGCCCGCCAACTGGGCTTGCAGCGAGCTTCATCAACTACACGCTTAGCCCTGCAGGACAGGCAATATTGAAGGCACAAGGTGAGGTTTCGCTTAACGACGTGCCAGGCTATGTAGCTGCAACTACAGCATCCACTACGGCCAAAGCGACAACCTGAACTTCTAGCAACAACGGCCAAAGCGACAACCTGAAGTTAAGGTTGTCCTTCCTTTTTTTACTGGAGGAGATTAGATTAAGCCAAACGACGAGCTGAGCACGATTGAGCGATTAGGAACGAGAGAAATTAAAGGCCGTTTCATCCAGCTTATCTTACTGTTATGCGCAATCTCCACGGTCTGTGCTATTTTTTTGATCATCGTCTTCGTCTTTAGCAAAGGAGTGCCTTTCCTAATCGAAGTAGGCCCAAGTTTTCTTACGACGAGCAGGTGGGTGCCCACCGACAGCCTCGCGAGTGGCGCATGGGGTATATTCCCGATCATCGTGGGATCACTCATTGTCACGGTTGGAGCAATAGCTATCGGAGGGCCCCTTGGTCTCGCGTGCGCTATTTTTTTAGCAGAAATTGCACCACCGGCTGTCCGACGGGTCTTGGTCCCATCGGTCAGTGCTCTAGCCGGCGTTCCTTCAGTCATTTATGGGTTTTTCGCTCTTGTGCTAATAGTGCCGTGGATAAGAGGTCAATTCGGGGGATATGGGACAAGCGTATTGGCGTGTTGGATCATACTTTCCGTTATGATATTGCCCACTATAATTAGCATATCAACTGACTCAATACGCGCCGTGCCCCGCGAATTCAAAGAAGGAAGCTTTGGCATGGGAGCGACGCACTGGCAAACCATTAGGAGCGTCTTGGTTCCTGCCGCGAGCTCGGGCATCGTTGCGAGCATCATCTTGGGTATGGGGCGAGCTATCGGTGAGACTATGGCGGTGTTGTTGGTAGCCGGAAACTCTGTAACAATTCCTAATTCTATATTCGCACCGGTTAGCACGCTTACAGCGACAATTGCCCTGGAGATGAACTATGCGACAGGAGCGCATCAACAGGCACTTTTTGCTATGGGCGTTGTGCTGTTTGTCTTCATCATGATCCTCACGGGCCTCGCGAATCTTGCCAGCAGGAGGCGAGTTACCTTCTGATGACCACGAAGCGCCGCGAAATGATTCCGTTGGGGGTGTTATGGGGTGCTGGAGTTGCGACACTCATTATTTTGGTTGTTATATTGGCATATATTCTCTCAAGAGGTCTTCCGGTCATCAGTTGGCACTTTTTGACAACAAACCCTGGCATACGGGGGGAGTCAGGGATGGGAATCTATTCGACGATAGTTGCCACAGTGGCTGTGACGGGCGTAGCTTTGCTTATCGCAGCACCTCTTAGTATTGGCGGTGCAATCTATCTGAACGAATACACTCGTGAGAATTGGCTCCGCAAAGTAATACGCCAAGCAGCAGAAATACTGGCAGGCATACCATCAATTATTATCGGCCTATTCGGCTTCATTTTTTTTGTAATATACTTGATGCCGTATACCGGTGGATGGTCTGTGTTATCAGGTGGGCTGACGCTAGCTTTCATGGTGCTACCGATATCTCTTCGAACGTCTGAAGAGGCTTTAAAAACGGTCCCCGCCGAGTTACGCGAGGGGAGCTTAGGGATGGGCGCAACCAAGTGGCAGTCGATTACCTCTGTGGTCTTGCCCACGGCGCTCCCTGGAATTGTCACGGGCCTCATCCTCGGCGCCGGGCGAGCAATTGGCGAAACAGCTGCGGTCTTACTCACAGCAGGCGGTGCTATAAATCTGATCCACAGCTTGCGCGATCCTGCGGCCCCTATGACGCTTTACCTCTATAACATCCTCACGGAGTACAATGATACGACGACGGCTTATGGAACGGCGGCAGTGTTGATCATTGCAATCCTGGCAATCACGTTTATCACCGATTGGCTAATGAACAGCTATACCAAGAAACTGAAGGGTCTCTGATATTATGGACAACTCAATCGAGATTAGCGTCAGAAACCTCAAACTCTGGTTCGGCAATTTTCAAGCGCTCAAAGACGTCAGCATTGACGTCCCAAAAAATGCAGTGACGGCTCTAATCGGCCCATCAGGGTGCGGCAAATCTACCTTCATTAAGACCCTCGACAGGATGAACGATCTTGTAGATAACGTGAGGTTTACTGGCGAAGCTCTGTTTAAAGGAAAGAATATACTCGATCCGGATACTGACGTGGTTCAACTGCGCAAAGAGATAGGCATGGTCTTCCAGAAACCCAATCCGTTTCCGAAGTCTATCTTCGACAATGTCGCGTACGGGCCGCGCGTCCACGGTATAAGAGATAAGAAGCGGCTGCAAGAAATCGTGGAAAGGAGCCTCAAAAGGGCAGCGATTTGGGATGAAGTTAAAGACAGACTGCACGAATCCGCGCTAAGGCTTTCAGGAGGTCAGCAGCAGCGGCTCTGCATCGCGCGAGTCCTTGCCGTAGAACCGGAAGTGCTGCTTATGGACGAGCCCGCCTCAGCCCTCGACCCGATTGCGACGGCAAAGATTGAAGACCTTTTACACGAGCTCAAAAATGACTATACAATCATCATCGTGACGCACAATATGCAGCAGGCAGCCCGTGTTGCGTCGCGCACGGCGTTCTTTTTGCTTGGGGAGCTTATAGAATATGCGCCGACGATAGACTTATTTGAGCGGCCACGAGATGAGAGGACAGAAGATTACGTCACCGGCAAATTTGGATAAGAGAGCAAGACATGGCTAGAACACGGTACGTTCGAAAGTTGAAGGAGTTGCGTCAGGAAGTCATAGACATGGGTACCGTTACCCTGCAATCAGTGGAGGACGTCGTCGCTGCGCTCGAGCAAAGTGATACTGCGCTAGCTGAGCAAGTGATCGCTAACGATGATAAGATAGATAAGTTCGACAGAAAGATCGAATCGCAGAGCATGACACTTCTGGCACTCGAACAACCTATGGCAAAGGATCTGCGCATGATCGCGACCTCTTTGAAGATGATTACCGATTTAGAGCGCATTGGAGACTTCGCGGTCGATATTGCTGAACAAGTCGTCACAATGGAAAAACCAATTCACGTTCCTATTTCTGCGACGAAATTCTACGAGCTGATCGCAGACGTGAAGTCAATGGTAGCTGATAGCATCGACACTTATGCACGCGGCGATGTCCAAAAAGCGCGTGGATTCGAGGCGCGTGATGATAGAATTGATTATTTGTGCAAGGATATAATCGAGAAAATGGTCAACGCTCTGGCGCAAGGAAAATGCTCAACAGAGACCGTTGCAGACGTAGCCAGCCTCCTATACATCATTCGTTATCTTGAGCGCATTGCAGATCACGCGGTAAACATTGGTAACCGGGTTTGCTATATGGAAGAAGGGGAGCGGCGATACTTGAAATAGCGGCCTTGTGAAGCGATAGGTGTGCACCTGCTTTTTTAGCTAAAGCGCGTCTATCG
>CAZHSW010000026.1:0-3920 GCA_964534635.1 uncultured Methanomicrobia archaeon | reverse complement strand
CGTGGTCCATAGGCACGATGATGGTATTGCTCGTGTTTCGATTAAAAATGCGCTCAAGCCGAACTGATTTACCGATGTACATATTCAAAAACTAGGGCGGAGACATTATGAAGCTTATGCGCAACAGTTCAAGGCGCGAGCACCAAAGATTGAGCCATTCATGCAATCAGCCAGATCTGAATCGAGCGCGTTTCAGCAGACAAAACCACGCGCAAGTGGTTTCGCTGCGCTTTCGGGAAGTGTTCATCGGTGCTGCGAGCCTTATCTGCACGAGGTTTACCAATGCTACTCGCTCACGCGCAATGCTTTCAATGTATACACCGTCGAAAAAACTCAGAATTTACTTGCGAAGCATTTCCCAAAGGAATCCCTGCATCGATCCGCTACGGTGAGGGTGATCACCGCCAACCTTATCCCGGCGATCGGGGATTAAGATTTAAAAAGAGCGCGAAGCCCTCGTCGCGGCGCGAGACTATCGCAATAGTGCGTCACTGACTCGGTTTTCACAAAGATGTATCAACATTTTTTTGCTCCGAAGTTTTTTGAGCTTAAGCTCATATGATTTAGTTACAACTAACATCGGCGAGGGCATGTCGCGTCAACTAGATGACTTGCGATGCAAGCAGGATCAGTTTATTCACGCATTGTATGCGGTCACCGGAGGTAACTGTTGCACAAGTGGCGACCTGCGCACGATCTCGCGAAAATTGGGATTCGATCGTCACACGTGTGTATCCATCGTGAGCTATTTCGTGACTAAGGGGATTGTTGAGCGACGCCACGAATCGCTTTCGCATCTCGTGAAGCTGACGACTAAAGGAGTCGATTTCTTCGAGGTTACGTTTGCTGCACCTCATACGCTTGAGGCAAAACTCACGGAATATGCAGAGGGCGCAGCGAGTGTGTTGGACAAACATAATTTGCGAGCGGCGCAAGCGCAACAAAACGACGGTTGAAGTCGCTTTGACGAGATAACCCTCCGTTGGCACGAGGGGGGTGTGCGGAGATTCGAAATCACGCTGCTGCTTCGTCTTTGAACTTCGCGATAGAACAATGTAAGGACTCTAGCTATTCTTATTATGCGCGGCTAGTAGCCCGCGAGCGAATGCGAGATGTCGTCCTACGCCGCTTAACTTGGCAATCCAAAAACGAAATAGGAGGAAACAATAGACGTTCTAGAAGCCATTCAAACGTGCAGAAGTGCTTGACGGTATACGAACCAAGATTACAGACGAGATTGTGCAGCAGCTCCTCACGGCGGCGATGAAAGCGCCGTCGGCCGCGAACGAACAATCGTGGGAGTTCGTTGTCATAAGAGACCGGAAAATGCTCGACGAAATTCCGGCTTTCGGCCCGCTCGCCGACATGGTGAAGCGCGCTCCTCTCGGCATCCTCGTTTGCGCCGACACTCGCAACGTTGTCTTTCTCGGGTTCTGGGTGCAAGATTGCTCGGCGGCTACACAAAACCTGCTTATCGCGGCACACGCGCTTGGATTATGAGCGGTTTGAACCGCGGTGTGCCGATGGAGGGGCACGTGGCAGGGTTCGCGAAGCACCGCCACCTCCCTGAAGGTGTCGCGCCGCTGGCATTCGTTGTGCTAGGCTACCCTGCCGAGAAGCTGAAGCAGCAAGATCGGTTTAACAAAAACAGGATCCCCTCCATCGTTTGGTAGAGAAAAGAGTCAGCAGAGCTAACTAGCGACGCAAAATGACAGTTAGGTTGTGCGCCGTTAAAAGCAAACTGCCAAGCAGTTTTTGTGAAACGCTTAAGTAGCGAAGTATCTTAATATATATCTAAAGTAAAGCAGCGAAATTTTCTGGAGACAGAACAACTAACTATGGACGAACGCTTACTCAGATTATATGAAAACGCTGAAACGTTATCTGACATTTTTGAAGTGGTAAAAGCAACTGTCGAAAAGACGACTGGCATGAGCAGAGCTGGGATGATGCTCGGCCTGGCGAACCTCGGCAACCAGCCAAACGGCTTCTTCGGGGCCTTCTATCCGGTCGGCTCAAACATAATTGTTATGAACGAAGTGCCTCTAGAGCGCATCAAAGAGACGGACCCCACCTTGTGGAAGCCCTATGTGTTTCACGTGCAGCTCCACGAATATTTACACTCATTGGGCTACCTAAGCGAGCGAGCGGTGCGGCCGCGTGTCTATGCGATTAGCAACAGCGCCTTGGGCGACGAACACCCCGCGACCCTTATCGCGCAAAACACCGAGCGATTCGTCCCGCACCTCGCATACCCACACGCCTCGTGGCAACCAAAAGATCTCAGAATAAGGCTCGTCGAGGATTTCGACCGATCAAGCGCCAGTTATTTTGCATAGGCCGCAGTCTCGTAGTCGCCTTTTGCAATTTATTACAGATAATTTGACGTCGCCGCGCAACCCAGTCACCGCATTTTCCCACGCGCTAGTGATGCAAAGATGCCGAAAAAGCAGAGCACGGTGAAGAGCGCGAACGCGAGCTGATTGCTCTGCATGAAGAGTTGCGATGACTCGGGGGTTATCGCGGCCTGTCCGATTAAAAGTGCAAAAATTAGCTCTACGAGCGCCACGCTGATTACTTGGCCCACAGTTCGCATCGTCGCGATCGTGCCCGACGCGAAGCCATAAAAGCGGCTCTCGACCGAGCTCATCACGGCGTTTGTGTTTGGCGAAGAGAATATGCCGAACCCCAATCCAAGGATTGCTAGACTAACTACGACGATTAGCATCGGCGTCGTCGGCGTCAGAAAAACGAAGGGAGCAAGACCTGCGGCGGTTACGGCCATTCCAACTGAAGCTACGACACGCGGCTCCACCCGGTCAGAGAGCCTGCCGGCGGCAGGCGACACCGCAGCTTGGACGAGGGGCTGCGCTATAAGAACAGCACCGGCGAAATCCGGGCTGTACCCTCGAACGCTCTGCAGGTAGATACTAAGTAGGAGCGTCACAGCGAAAGTAGCACTGTAACTTATGAGCGCAGCCACGTTAGAGAACGCGAACGCCCGGTTTCTTACGAACAGAGCGACGTTGAACACAGGAAAACTTGTTCGCAGTTCCCAGAGGACAAACAACGTTGCTGCAGCAGTGCCTAGAATAACAAGGGTGAGGCCAGTCAGCGACGGAACGAGCGTCAAACCGGTCACGAATGCAAAGAGCGCAAGCCCGTATATCACAGAGCCGATCAGATCGAACGATTCGCCCTTTGCCTCGGCCCACTCCCCTTTAAGCATGCGCGCACTTACTATCGCGATGAAAATTCCCAACGGGATGTTCACGTAGAATATGCTACGCCAGCCGACATACTGCGTCATCAGTCCGCCGAGAAACGGGCCGACAGACAGACCAAGATAGACTGCAGCGACGCTTATGCCAAGCGCCTTGCCTTTGTCGCCTGTCGAATATACCGACGTGAGGATAGCAACGCCGGTGACCGTGATCATAGACGCTGCGAAGCCTTGAAAGGCACGAAATGCGACAACTGACGTACTTGAGAAGGAAAGCGAGATACAAAAAGATGCCAAGGCAAAGAGCAGCGCTCCGAACGTAAAAACGCGCCTTTGGCCAACGATGTCCGCGACTTTGCCAAACGGAACAAGGAAGATCGCGAGTGCAAGGAGGTATGCAGTCGCAACCCAGGCGAGGGTTACCGCGTCCATTCCGAACTCGACACCAATTGATGGAAGCGCTAGATTGACAGCAGACACGTCAAAAGGGGTCAGAAAAGAAGCTAAAACGACGACGATTAGGACGAGCGTTCTATTCGCGGGCGTCTGCGCATCTGTATCAAAAGGCGCCAAGCCGTTCACCTCTCCTTATCACGAGACGACGCGGTCACGCGTTCCAGGCTTCAGCGCCACTGCGGCGTCGGCTGCGTACGCACGTGTGTCATTGGTTTACTTGCATTTTGCGCTTGAAAGACGG
>CAZHSW010000025.1:0-5008 GCA_964534635.1 uncultured Methanomicrobia archaeon | reverse complement strand
CACAATAACTTGGGAAGTCATATCGCCTTTCGGCTTCAGTAACACCGGGTTCATGTCGGCTGAAGGTTCAGTTTTAGCGGCCCACGCTTGCACAGCTTGAGCGATTCCGATTTCCTCGCCGTCCTTCGTAACCCACGAATTTAAGCTCATGTTTTGTGCCTTAAAAGGCGCGACTTTGAAACCCCGGTCTACTAAGAGTCTGCACAGCGCAGCAGTTATGATGCTTTTGCCAACGTGTGATGCTGTTCCACATATCATCACGAACCGTACCATAGTGACCAACAGGCTAACGCTGCTCCTTAGATCTCTCTTTCTTGGGCATGTTCGTTGGGATCAAGCATTTCCTTTCGCAGTTAACGATTAATAGTTAGTGGATGACAATTTGTCCCTCAACAAGCCTTGAAAAGCGCTTCGGCTTGGACGAAAGACACGCTTAGACTGCGCGACGATCAAGTGAGACGCGAAGGGTGGAAGAAACCGCCAGTGATCATCAAATCGGCGAGCACGAGCGCCACCATAGCTTCAGCTACCGGCACTATCCTCGGAAGGATGCAAGGATCGTGTCTTCCGGAGATGGAAAGATTAACTTCCTCTAACGACTCCAAGTTGACGGTAGATTGTCGCATTCTGATGGATGGCGTCGGTTTTACCGCGACTCGACAGATGATCGGCGATCCGGTCGAAATGCCACCGAGAATCCCCCCCGCTTTGTTCGTCTTGGTTTCGATCCGGCCATTATCCACAATAAACGGGTCATTCATTTCAATTCCCGTAAGCCTCGCCGACTTGAAGCCTTCGCCAAGCTCAACGCCTTTTACTGCACCGATGCTCATTAGTGCTTGGGCCAACTCGCAATCTAGCTTGTTGAACACAGGATCGCCGACTCCCTTTGGAACGTTGAAAGCGACGATTTCTGCAATTCCGCCAACGCTATTGCCTGCTTTTTTCACGCGGTCGATACATGCGATCATCTCGTCCGACGCTGCGGTGTCACAACATCTCACTAGACTCATCTCAGCTTGCAGAAGGTCTTCAGGATTCTCGAAGACAAATTTAGACCGAATTCCGTGAATTTCAATGACGTGGCCAAGCACTTGGATATGCTTGAGAAGCAACAATTTCTTCGCGATCGCGCCCGCAGCAACACGAGCTGCCGTCTCACGAGCTGATGCTCTTCCTCCACCGCGGTGGTCTCGCCATCCGTATTTTGCGTGATACGTGAAGTCAGCGTGGCCTGGGCGGGGTAGCTGCCGCAGCTCTTCGTACGCGCGCGAATCCACGTCTTCGTTTCTTATGATGATCGAAATAGGTGTTCCTAGCGTTTTTTCTTCATATATTCCTGAACATACGCGCGCGATATCCCTCTCGGTGCGTGACGTTGCAATGGAGCTCTGGCCCGGACGCCTCCGGTCAAGCTCTTTCTGGATATCCTCCCGAGTGATGTGCAACCCTGCCGGGCAGCCGTCGATCACTGCCCCTACCGCAGGCCCGTGACTCTCGCCCCACGTTGTGACCCTAAACGCACGTCCCCACGTGTTCACGCCATACTCCC
Organism: uncultured Methanomicrobia archaeon; assembly: GCA_964534635.1. Lineage (GTDB taxonomy): Archaea > Halobacteriota > Bog-38 > Methanoflorentales > Methanoflorentaceae > Methanoflorens. Next base: position 3,456 of record CAZHSW010000025.1, on the reverse strand, counting down.
GCAACAAGCGTCAGCTTGTTTGCATGCTTATCGGTTCGAGATTTGCCCCTAGAGCAAAGATGTCATCAAAAAAGTCCGGATAGGACACTTTTACCGACTCTGCGGTGTCGATTAGAGTTTCTCCTTCAGCTCCCAAAGCAGCCACAGTGAGCGCCATTACGATTCGATGGTCGCCGTATCCATTCAACGTAGCTCCTTTTGGCATTCCTCCCTTGACCCTCAACGTGTCGTTAACTTTTTTAATGTCAACACGCATCTTGCGCAGCTCTGTGATCATCGCAATGAGTCGATCTGTCTCCTTATAGCGCAAATGCGCGACGTTCGAGATGTCAGTCGTGCCGTCTGCGTACGCCCCGAGTACAGCGAGCACGGGAACCAGGTCTGGAACGTCTCCGGCGTCGATTGCGATGCCTCGCAGCTCTGCGCCATCTATGAAAACGATATCACCTTCCCACGCGATGTGTGCGCCCATATCTTTGAGTATAGATACGATTCTCTCGTCGCCCTGTTTTGAGGCAGAGAGGTTGTGTACGCTAAGTCGAGAGTTAGTTATGGCGGCAGCACTCAAATGAAACGCGGCGGCCGAAAAATCGCCGGGAATAAAAAAGTCTGTGTCGGCATAGCGTTGACAGCACGGGATCATGAATTCGTGGTAATCTGTGCTTATGCTGATTTGTGCCTCATTCAACAGTTCAAGAGTCATGTCTACATACGGCCGCGACCGAAGATTCTGCACCTCTAACGTCGTGTCCGCTTGACAGAGAGGACAGGCGATCAAAAGCGCGGACAAAAACTGAGAACTCATGGGATTTGTCAAGACTGATCTCCCGCCCGAAAGCACCCCCTGCACGATTATGGGTGCTTTGCCGTCAGCCTTCGTAGCAAAAACCCTAGCTCCTAGATCATTGACAGTATCGATAAGTTGAGCGTTAGGTCGAGTCCTGAGCGAAGCGTCACCCGTCAAAACGGTAGTTCCGTCGATCACGGAGCAGACGCCAATCATAAATCTCAACGTCGTCCCTGAGTTCTGGCAATCGATGACGTTCTCCGGAAGTTGAGGGCTTCCTTGCACTCCTTCGATAAAAAACCCGTCGCCCACACGGTTTACTGCTGCTCCGATAGCTTCGCACGCACTCACCGTGGCGCAAGTGTCTTCAGAGACGAGAGGTTTTTTAACACGCGCCGTTTTAGCCAAGCTAGCCATCACGATGGCGCGATGAGTGTAGCTTTTAGAGGGAGGAGCGTCAAGCTTGCCGCGAACAGCGGATTGCAAGACCTTCACATTCACAATATATCAATGATTAGGATCAATTTATTTAAACGTGTGGTACAAATGTTGGATCGGCTAGAAAACGAAATAGAAATGCTTGAAAGGCACCTCGAAGTCTTAAACGCAGTGGTTGTTGGTGAGCCTATAGGGATTTCGAAGTTGTCGGAAATGACAGGATATTCCAAGTACAAAGTACGTTATTCGTTGCGAATTCTGGAGCAAGAAGGCTTGATCAGGCCATCACCTTATGGCGCGGTTACGAGCACGAGGGTTTCACAGTTTATAGAAGACTATGAAAGAGTGCTGGATCAATTTCTCAAGAAGCTGAGCGAAGTCAAAACAAACTTTAAGACCAGGACCGACTGAATAGCAATAAAGGGCTTCGTGAGCATGACTACTCCTTTAAACGTCTCTGCGACCTTAAGGTATAAGTAAAAAAAGCACAAGACAGATACGTCAAGCCGCCATAACTCAGTTGGTAGAGTGCGTGGCTGTTAACCACGATGTCACAGGTTCGAGCCCTGTTGGCGGCGTCTGTGGGCCTGTAGCTTAGCCAGGTCAGAGCGCCCGGCTCATAACCGGGCGGTCACCGGTTCAAATCCGGTCAGGCCCACCACCATAATCTTGCAGTCAACGGTCACACAGCTGCCGCACAATCGCGACGCTGAGCAGCTAGCCAGCATCTCGCTATTCCTTTTTAGCAACGGCAGGCCGAGCCGTTCAAAACAGGTTAATCAGCCTTACAGCCCTTAATGAGCCTCAATCGGTTTTTTAACACAGCGGCACAAGTTGCACCGAGCTAGATAAATATAAGGCCGGCCATGAGGCGTAATAGCGCGGGCGGCGTTGGTACACTTGACACGCAGTATCGAATACGAACAGAGCAGAGTGATCGACTTGAAGCTCAAACACGTAATGAGCAACGTGGAAGAAGCCATAACCGAAGATGAGCTAGTAGCCAAACTTGAAAGTGAAACGAAAGTCACGGCCTATGCCGGTTACGAACCCAGTGGAAAGCTTCATCTCGGTCACCTCCTTACGGCATACAAGCTTTTGGATCTGCAAGCGATTGGCGTCGACGTCATCGTGCTGCTAGCTGACCTTCACGCATACCTGAACGAGAAAGGCACCATGGATCAGATCTCCGAGTGGTCGCGTCTGTATCACCACTGTCTAAGTGCCCTCGGCTTTGCTACAGGGACGCGTTTCGTTCTCGGGAGTGATTATCAGCTTGAAGCTGATTACACAAAGCTGATTCTGAAACTAGCGCGAAATACGACGCTAAACCGAGCCCGCCGCAGCATGGACGAAGTTTCGAGAAACGCCGAAGATCCAGTTGTGTCGCAAATGATCTATCCACTCATGCAAACAGCAGATATTGGCTATCTTGGCATTGATATCGCAGTCGGCGGGATCGATCAACGGAAAATCCATATGTTAGCTCGCGAGGCACTGCGTTCCGCAGGGTTTCAACCGCCTGTTTGTATACACGTGCCGATTCTTCTTGGTCTTGATGCTAACAAGATGTCCTCGTCTAAGGACAACTACATCGCCATCGAAGATACTCGCGAAGCAATCGAGAAGAAGATAGGATCAGCTTACTGCCCTGCGCGAACTGTCGAAAACAACCCTATCGTGCAGTTGTATCAATATTTCATCTTCCCTCGCTTTAAGCTGGTAGAGCTCGAAAGGCCTAAACAATACGGTGGTCCGATCAGTTATGACGAATTCTCCAAACTCGAACTGGATTATGCCTCGGGCAAGTTACACCCGCTGGATATTAAAAACGGAGCATCAAAGTATATTGAGTTAATAGTTGGGCCGATTCGCCGCGCTTTGCACGACGATTAGCTAGTTGCGTAAAGAAATCATTTCCCGCATTGAAAGGGGGGTTTTTCTGGGCGAAGAACGACAAGCAAAGGTGCGGTTACCTAAAAAGGAGCGCGGTGAAATATTTGGGAGAGTAGAGAGTATGCTCGGCGCAAATAGAGTCATTGTGCGATCTATTGATAGGAAAACGCGCATGGCTAGGATTCCCGGCAAGATGAAAAAACGGGTCTGGTTAAGAATCAGAGACGTGGTTCTTTTAGTGCCTTGGAGTTTTCAAAACGATAAAGCGGACATCGTTTGGCGTTACCAAGGCACGCAAGTCGAGTGGCTGAAGAAAAATGGATGTTTATAGCCTA
>CAZHSW010000024.1:0-2334 GCA_964534635.1 uncultured Methanomicrobia archaeon | reverse complement strand
AAGAGAGGTTAAAGAATTGGCGGGCAAAAAGCTCCGCATTTAAAAAAAACCGTGCTTCACTCTTGGCGACGAGGATGTATTACCGATCTGTCCGAAGCGCAAACTGTCACGAACCGCGATAAAGCGCTTGTCTAATCATTGCAGCACCTATGGTAGATGCGAATTTGGCTGCGCTGTTGGCGCTCCCCGTATTAGCTCTAATCCTAGTAGTCTATTTGACGAAAATAGGTAACAACGTCGGCCATCTCTTTTTGCTTTTAGGCCTAGGATTTTGTGTCATCGCATCGTTCCCGTATATATTCAACACTCCTAGCGATATTGGCACGATAATGGCCATCCTCGGTCTCGGATGCGTCGCTTGGGGCCTGACGTTGAGGAGCAAAAGGTTCAGACCGAAAAAGAAACAGTTTTAGACTTGCATCTCGTCATGATTTTGTTACCTGTGAATTAGGCTAACCAGGCCTGTACCGGTTCACGCACGGTAAAACGACAAGAGCAATCAGACGGTCAGAAATGCTGAGTGAGACGCGCTTTTTTGCGCGGGCATCTCAATGGAGCAACTACTGAAACGTGCGCGAGAGTGCGCTAGGGAACTCGAAAAGCAAGAGGAAGTCGTTATAGTCTCTCACGTAGATGCTGATGGCCTTGCTTCCGCCGGAATAATCAGTCGTGCCCTAGACAAAGCGGAAATAGGCCACAACGTCAAGATAGTGAAGAAATTAGATGCCACACTCATCCGAGATCTCTCAGGTGCAGAAGCCGTAGTTTTCGCAGACTTGGGAAGCGGAAGCTTAGACCTGATCGACGATCTCGGCGCGCTGTGCGTCGTGGCGGACCATCATCGCCCGCAAGGCAGATCCGAAACGGTGCTTCACTTAAATCCGCACCTCTTTGGCTTCAACGGCGCTACGGACTTGAGTGGATCTGGCACGACTTATTTGATAGCGCGAGCTTTGGGAGAGAACACGGAACTTTCAGATTTGGCAGTCGTAGGCGCGGTCGGCGATCTACAACACGTGAAGGCCGGGCGACTTCAGGGAGTTAATAGACTTATCCTAGAAGAAGCAGTTAAGCACGCGATTGTCAGAGTCGAAAAGGATTTGCAGGCTTTTGGCCGACAAACACGGCCTATTCACAAATTGCTTGAATATTCGGATAGCCCGTGCATGCGGGGCATCTCAGGAAACAGTGAACGGGTTCTTGGATTTCTATCTTCTTTAAACGTTGAGCTCAAACACGATGAGAGATGGCGAAGATGGATTGATCTCAACGACGAGGAAAAGCGCACCATCGTATCTGGTCTCATCCAAAGGTGTCTTGAGCAAGGCACGCCGCCTGAAACGATCCAGAATCTCATTGGGGAAGTCTATACACTTTTAAAGGAGGAGTCAGGGACCACGCTTCGAGATGCATCGGAGTATTCTACCCTACTCAACGCAACCGCCCGATACGGCTTTGAGAAGATAGGCTTAGCTGTTTGTTTAGGTGATCGCTCTAATGCCTACCGGAAAGCAAGCGAACTTCTTTTGATGCACCGGGAAAACCTTGTGCGAGGACTCAATTATGTCAGGCAGACAGGCCTAACAAAGCTGTCAAATTTGCAGTACTTCCACGCAGAAGACAAGATACTTGATACAATCGTCGGAATAGTCGCCGGAATGTGCAAGAATCTGGAAGGAGTGGAAAGGCACCTACCGATAGTCGGCTTGGCGAACTCCGATGAAGGAGTGAAAGTCTCTGCGCGAGGGACTCAGAGTCTAGTACAACGCCACTTGAACCTCGCGCAAGCAATGAATAACGCTGCTCAAGCACTAGGTGGGGCAGGGGGCGGCCACGATATTGCCGCAGGCGCTACGATTCCTAAGGGAACCGAGTTTGAATTTCTTAAGAGTCTGAATATGCTCATCGGAACGCAGCTGTCAGCCACTTAAGAATACAAGAGGTTACAATTTAAATCGCTTAATTCGGCTAGGCCTGAAATCGCACTCGTGCGTATATTTATCGCTTCTTCCTTGGCTGCAGCCATGGAATTTATCCCACCGATTATGGCGACGCCTATGTGGCCTCTACTGACCGGCATTTCAAGCAGATCTGCGTTCGGCTCACCGACCTCAAGTATTCCTCTAAATTCGACATCCATTAGATCTGACAGCAAATTCTCGAGCTGATCTCTCGCCGCCATTGGCACCTCGCGGACGCTAGCTAATATTTTACCCGACCCCCTGTTGATCATTTCTAAGACCGACGTCAGTTCTTGTGACATCAAAACGTCGAGGGGATCGAGCGTCGTCGAGTCGTATCGCAGAATTTCCGTAAATCTCACAGGCGTTTTTT
>CAZHSW010000023.1:0-6190 GCA_964534635.1 uncultured Methanomicrobia archaeon | reverse complement strand
ATCCCCAAAGAGGGCTTCAAAGAGACCCCTGCGCTCATCGACGATCTGAAGAAGCACGTACGTCACGAGCTTGGTCCGATTGCTGTCATAGGTGAGATTACGTTCACCCTAACGCTCCCGAAGACCCGTAGCGGGAAGATTATGCGAAGGGTTCTCAAGGCCAGAGAACTTGGCATCGAAGTCGGTGACGTATCCACGCTGATTGAAACATGACAACTCGCTAGAGTTTTCTATGGGAGAACCTGTATGAACAGTGGTCTGGGCTTGCGAAGTGTTATTCGAGGGTTGTCTCGCCGTTCCAAGCCACGAGATTTAAACAGGTATTACGAAAATAAATAGAATTTGAGTCACCACATACCGGCAATTATGTGGGAGCAAACGTGCAGATTTAATGCGTTGCAGGTACGGAGGCTATTTACAAAATTCTCCGCTTTATCTAGCCACGGTGCCTTCTGATTCCAAGACTGTTAAGTATAACTGGGTTCTTTCCATCCGTACGTGTTATGGAGGTTCATCCACGTACGAATTTTGGCGATTATTAGATGGATTTGATTCCGCGCTCGCTCCGAAATAGCAGCGTCGCACAGTCTCTCTTCAAGATGTTGAAACGCGGCCCCGTTGGCTGAGCACGTCTGCATCAGTTGCTCGGCAGCGTTTTGCGCTTCGACGCCAGTTAAGGCGTCTAGTTCAGAGATAAGCTGATCCACCTGCGCGAGATCTTGTAGCATCACATAGGCGAGAGCTAGCACCTTGAATAACCGTTTGGTAAGGGCAGGGAGAAAGTAATATGCTAGCAGAGAGTTTTCAAATGCGGTCGCAGAGCGGTTCGGCGGGCTATTGCTCGTTTTTCGATGAGACCGCTGATTAGATAAAGGGTGTGCAGTCAAATCGCCGCTATAAAGGATATCCGTGTATTTCGCAGTTGATCTTGGGAAGAAGACGGTCGCCAGTAACGCTACGAACACTTGTCGCTTAAATATTCCTAACGAACTCGTTAGCTTCTTCGTCTCGCGGCTCAAAAAGGATGCCTTAATCACCTGGAAACGGCACACGGTGATCGTGTTCCCAAGACAGAATTACCGGCGGTATGCTATCTGGATATGCTTCGCACGTCGCTAGAGGGAAAATGATGTCGGGAAAGTGCTTGCATAAGGAGCATATTGGCGTAGTCAGCGATGTCATTGGCGTCACTCGCCATAACATAAATCAACAACCTTAAAGAAATGTGGGGCGGGGCGCGACCGCATGAGGCAGACGCTTCCCCAGTCATACGCTGGTCAAGAGGTTTTTATAGCCTGGAGAAGTATAGGCCAACAGGTGTTCACGTGACCAATCTGTGGAAATCGCTTCCTGTAGGACCCAACCCCCCAGATGTCGTATACGCGCTGATCGAGGTGCCGAAAGGGTCGCAAAATAAGTACGAGTATGAAAAAGAGCTGGGCGTCTTTGCAGTCGACCGTGTGCTCTACTCACCGGTACAGTACCCAACCGATTACGGTCTTATCCCCCAAACGTTCTACGATGACGGAGATCCGCTGGACGTCATGGTTGTAATGGACGAACCGACCTTCCCTGGTTGTCTCATAGCAGTCAGGCCCGTCGGCTTTATGAAGATGATCGACAGCGGAGACAACGACGATAAGATCCTAGCAGTCCCTGACAAAGACCCGATGTACGCGCAGGTGCACGACCTCACCGATCTGCCCAAACATAAGATGCAGACGATCGGACACTTTTTTACTATTTACAAACAGCTCGAAGGAAAGACAACTGAAGTTACAGGCTGGGAAGGAGCGACGAGCGCGAAGAAGGCGATAACACATTCAATAGAGCTTTATCGCAAAAAATTCGGCTAGCCAACTTGGGCGAAGTCTTTTGCCAGAACTCATTCTGCGTCTCGTCTGTCCGCAGCACACTAAAGCTTGACAAGCTTGCGTCGATTTCTAATCACGGCATCAAAACCAATGGCTGCATTGCTGTGGGTATATTAAAGCTCTTACAATCGATCGCCTTGAAGCAGTCCAAGGCGTTACCGTAGCTCCCCATCAGCAACAACGCGATAATCTCACTCGTTTTGATACAGTTTTTCAATGCTGACATACATCAATCTTCCGAAGCCGTCTACTTCTCAATCTGGCTGCACCTAGGAACATTCTTTGCCGTCATACTGTTCTACGAGGAGCAAGTCGTCGACATCATCGGCAACCTGCCCTATCACCTCTCCAACGTGCGGGCTCCTGATGCCTATAACCGACTTGGACATTTTTTGGTCGTTGCGACGTTCTTTATGGGCTAATCGGCGCTCCGCTCGTCGTTTTCAGACTAGATAAATACACCTTACTGGGAGTATCGCAGTCGTCTTCATTTGCGTGTTGCTTATTGCGACAGGGCTTTTTCAGAAGATCGCTCTAAGAACGGTGAGCACGAACAAGAGTATGTCGGCGACAGATGCGGTGCTCGTTGGCATCATTCAAGGATTTAAAGCGGCCGACCCAAGAACGTCCAAGCTCTTGATGGGGGGGTTGCTAAGAGTCTATTCAACTGAAATGCTGAAATTTTCCAGTTACATCGAAATCGATGGTCGCATTAAGCAAATCCATTGTAATGCATATGTTTAAATTTGATTGTGTGAATAATTATTCATATATGGAGGACATTTGTGATATCGTCTGCATAAACAGAGAAGCCGTTAATAGCGTACGATCGCAGATGCTGAGCGAACAGGTTGTAACTGATACTTCGGAAATCTACAAAGTTCTCGGCGATCAGACGAGAGTACGCCTTCTTTATGCGCTGGCGCAACGAGAACTTTGCGTGTGCGATCTCTCAGCTGTGCTTGGTATGACGCAGTCCGCGATTTCTCACCAGCTCCGCGTGCTGAGAAGCGCGCATCTGGTCAAATTCCGAAAAGAAGGCAAAGTCGTTTATTACGAACTTGCTGACGCACACGTTTTGCAGTTCATCGACATCGGAGTTGATCATGCCCGAGAATCACATCTACGGTGAAGAGAGCTGCTCTGCCTGCGCGACGGACATATTGCTAGAAAAAGAGCCTTTGTGGAAGCAGAAAGAAGTCATCGCGATCGTAGCAGCAGCAGCCGTCTTTCTCGTCGGTGTTTATCTCGATATTGCGCTCTTTCAGCACGTCCTCGCCCAGATCTCATTCGTCGCAGCGACGCTCGTCGCTGGCTACGCCGTTATAAAAAAGGGATTGCTAGGGGTCATTCGAAAGCACCGGCTCGATATGAATCTGCTGATGACAGTCGCTGCCGCAGGAGCATTCGCGATCGGTCACGGCGAGGAGGGAGCGGCTGTGATGTTGTTATTCCGCGTTGCCGAATTCCTCGAAGACTACGCCGGCGACAGGGCGCGACAGGAGGTCGGATCGCTGCTCCGGCTTGCGCCAGAGACGACAGTCGTCGTTCGTGAAGGGCGTGAGATCGTCATTCATGTCCACGAGGTCGAGATCGGAGACCTGGTTGTAGTTAAGCCTGGAGAGAAGATACCGCTCGACGGCATCATCACAAGTGGCATATCATCGGTTAATCAAGCGCCCCTCACCGGAGAGAGCAAACCGGTGGTCAAGACGGTCGGCGATACGGCTTTTGCAGGCACAATCAGCGAAGACGGGTACCTCGAGCTGCGCGTTACTAAGAGGTCGGATGAGACGATCTTGTCGCGCGTTGCGCAATTGGTCGGTGAGGCTCAGCGGAAGAAGACGCCGACGGAGGCCTTTATCGACCAGTTCTCGCGCTTTTACACCCCCGTCGTCATAGCATTCGCAGCCCTGATAGTCGCGCTGCCCGTTCTCCTCTTTGGCTTGCCCTTTAGCGAGTGGTTTTATAGAGGACTAGTGCTGCTCGTCATCTCTTGTCCTTGTGCCATGGCGATTTCTACGCCGGTTTCTATGATCTCAGGGCTCACTGCAGCCGCCAAGCGCGGAATTCTCATCAAAGGCGGGGATGTAATCGAGGAGCTTAAGGACGTCAAGGTAGCCATCTTTGACAAAACAGGGACGCTCACCGAAGGAAAACTGGCAGTGACAGATGTAATAAGTTTCGATGGTGTCTCAGAGCGGCAAGTCGTGCAGATAGCAGCATCTCTTGGCGTCAAATCGACCCATCCAGCTGCGCTGGCGATAGCGAAAAAGGCAGAAGATGACCACTTGGCACTCTTGCCAATCGCGGATTTCAAATCGATAGCCGGAAAAGGCATGCGGGGAAACTTCGACGGCGCTGAGTACTATGTTGGGAGTCACAGCCTTCTCTCTGGTGTCAGCTCGCGCATTCCATACGATGTTATAGACAGACTTGAGAATCAGGGGAAGACGCTGATGCTCGTTGGCACTCACACACGCGTCATAGGCATCATCGCGCTTATGGACCGAATTCGAGACTCTTCGGCAGCGACTTTGCGGGCGCTGACCGAGCACGGCATTAAAACCGTTATGCTGACCGGTGACAATGAACGCGCTGCTGCTGCCATCGCTAGTGAACTTCCGCTTAGCGAGTGTTACGCCGGGCTGTTGCCCGAGGATAAAGTGCGACACGTTGATGAACTCGCTACGCACTACAAAAGCGTCGCAATGATCGGAGATGGCGTTAACGACGCGCCCGCAATGGCGCGCTCCCAAGTTGGCATCGCAATGGGAGTTGCTGGTTCCGCTGTCGCCGTCGAAACTGCAGATGTCGCGCTGATGCACGACGATCTCTCGAAAGTCACGTACCTCATCGACCTTAGCAAGAAAACAATGTCTGTGGTGAGACAAAACGTGACCGCGTCAATCCTCATCAAAACTATCTTTGCCGCGCTCGCCTTTCCGGGGATCATTACGCTCTGGTTAGCTGTCGGGATCGGGGACATGGGGCTAAGCCTCGCAGTTATTCTTAACGCGTTGCGTATTGGCAGCAGGTTATAATGGAGAGTCACGTTCTTTTTTTCGGCGCGCTATCGAGCAGTTGAACTAGCTGACACTGAGCGATGGCTTCGCGTTATTCGCTGCGAAATTTGTCGCTATGTAAGGATCGCGGTTAATAACGTGCTGGAACGATCTACAACAAGAATAGAAATCCTTATCGACTCAAACCTTTAATGACAGCATGTGGTGATAACTTTTGTGCTCCGGAGGCGGCCCTGTCATTACAATGGAGACGAGTTGGTTCGAGAGGTATAGCTGTAGCAGTTGCGGCAAGAAATTCAAAGCAATGGGTAAGAAACCAGCTTGCCCGTCATGCCGATCGGAAGACGTTGTGAAGCAGTCCAATTAATTCCAAAGCTCGCTACAAGGATTGCCCCCCTGTCGCGGAAAGATAAATCTGCAAGCAATTTATTTTGTAGCAGTGCAAACTGCTCGCCACTAGTTTGGAAATTCTATGAGAGAGTAATCCATGTCACCGGCTCGACAATCAGCAGCGTAGGCGAGATGTGCCACGTCGCGGGCAGCTTTGTCAGAGATAGATCGGTCAAGTGACTTGAAAAGGTCAAAGCCTGCACTATCAATCGCGACTGGATCGGTGCCAGCTAACATGTATCCTAAATGAGCTTTCCTGCCTCCGTGCCGCACTTCTTCAGCAACGAGAAGAGTCTCAACAGCATCCATTATGTAGAGGCTGCAGGGCTCTAACGCAGCAATAGCAGCAATTCCCTTGTTAATGTCTATCAAGCCTCGATGCATGGCCGTTCGCGCACCCAAATCGAGCAAGCCGAACTGATTTTTTATTGCTCCAGTCATCGTGCACGTAATGTGGCGCTTAAGAACTGGCAAGGAAATCGTCACGTCAAATGACCGCGGCACGTCGCACAAGGCGATTTCCAACCCGTAAGCAGCTTTCCTCTTCACGTGCCGCCGGCGGTTAAGGTTAATCCACTCGACTCCGTGCGCGCAACACACCTTGAGAAGGGGGTGGTCACGTGGTGCAGCTCCCGCTTCTCCACGTACAAGATAATCACATGCTGGCCCATCGCCAACTGTCACATCGTGACCGGACAGAAATGAGAGAACGATGTCGAGCACTTGCGGGTCAGTCGTCGTTGGATATGGCTCATCTGAGACCACGTTGGGTTTTACAAAAACGGTATCGCCCTGCTTAATCGTGTCCGCGTAATTCTCAAGCACGCTTTTGACAAACCGGTGTTTCGTTCTAGGAGTCCCCAAGGCAATTAACACATCCGACATGACATAGGTTATTGG
>CAZHSW010000022.1:0-4243 GCA_964534635.1 uncultured Methanomicrobia archaeon | reverse complement strand
AAAAGACTTGCAGCTGCAAGTGAAGTAGACTCAGTTTCGATCCTTGCTCGGCGAGGGATGGATTTCGTGAGTCCAACCCTTCTCACGAAGCAGAAAATCTCGCTGTTTACGATAGCACGTTTTTTGACCCCTCAGACTTTAGTTAGGCTCATCAGAATGTATAAAGAAAGCGACGTAGTCCTGTTCTTAGCGCCGCCGTGGGACGTGCTAGACCCTCTAGAGGCTTTATATTTTTTTCTTCTACTAATCAAATACGGATTTCTCCCGCAATCTAAATGGATTCAAGTGATCCACGATTTTATTCCTTATGTATTTGCCGAAGATGGAACTCAAGGTAAGCGAACTATAAAGCTTCTCAACACATTTCAAAAGCATTTCGGCGAGGTTCCAGAGAGATATATAGCGGTCTCGCAGTCGACTAAGATAGACGCAATTCGGTTTTGGGGCTTGCCGGCAGACAAGATTATTGTGGTTCACCACGGCTCATTTATCACCCCAAGAAACCCGCGAGTAAATTTCGGTAGCAGAAAGATCTTGATGGTTTCGGATATCTCCCCCCGAAAAAATCATCTCCGATTGATCCAAGCGTTTGAACAGGTGCAAGAGCGATCTCAAACTCCTTCAGAGTTGATTATTGCGGGATACACGAGAACGGTCGTTCCGGAACTTGAAGTTTTGATGCAAAGAGTTGCCAGCCGGCCCAGAGACAGCAAAATTAAGTTTGCGGGCTATGTGTCTGACTCTGAGATATTGTCTCTCTATGAGCAAGCCGATTTTTTTGTTTATCCGTCCCTGTATGAAGGATTTGGGCTGCCAGTTCTCGAAGCTATGGCGTGCGGCTGCCCTGTTGTTGCTTCAAATGTCTCCTCATTGCCAGAAGTGGTAGGAGACGCCGCCCTACTTGTCGATCCCTTCGACGTGGAAAAGCTCACGCAGGCTATGCTCACCTTACTGGAAAATGATGACCTGAAAAAAGAGATGAGCAGAAAGAGCATTGAGCAAGCAAAGAAGTTCTCGTGGGAAAAGGCTGGCGACGAACTTCTGGCGGTCTGTCGCGAGGTGGCCGACAAGGCAGCGCTTACAGATGCATTAAAACAAGCGGCCTGGCATTAAGACCGCGGTGTGGCTGGATAGGACGCGCTCTTAGAGCCCCAAAAATGCGAGGTTTTTAGATCTCAAGTTAAATGTTGACGCCGCACGCATCGAACGCATTGCATAGCACAAGCACTATGCGTTGGGCGGCGTCGCCGTCACCGAACGGGTTGCGCCAATGACGCGACTTGTTCAGCATGGCCCGTGCCCCGTCGACGATTCGGTCCGGCTCTGTTCCAACGACCACGTTCGAGTGAACAGCCACGGTCTCAGGCCGTTCCGTGTTGTCCCGTACCGTAATGCACGGGACTTGTAAAATGCACGCCTCCTCTTGCACACCGCCAGAGTCGGTGATGATCAGGTCGGCATTCGCCTCGAGCATGAGGAACGCAAGAAACCCCATCGGAGCAGTCGGCGCGATGCCTTCTAAGGCGAGGTTGAACTCAGCCACGCGCTTCCTGGTCCGCGGGTGCATCGGGAAGATGATCGGCGCGTCACACTCGTCGTGGAGCCGTTTGAGGCCTTTTAGTATCCCCTGCAAGCGGGGTTTGCTGTCGACGTTCTCGTGCCGATGTGCGGTTGCGAGAAAGTAATTCCTGCCGTCAACGTCGAGCTCCTTCAGGACGTTTACCCGTTCTTTCGCGATTTCAAGGTTCTGACACACGGCATCGACGATCGTGTTGCCGGTGACGGATATCTTGTTGGCAGCGATCCCCTCCGACAGCAGATTTCTCTTCGCGTCGACCGTTGGCGCAAAAAGGAAGTCGGAGACGTGGTCCGTAAGGATGCGGTTCACCTCCTCTCGCATGAACATGTCACGACTTCTCAGGCCCGCTTCGACGTGCCCCACTTCGACGTGCAGCGTGGTTGCGGCAAATGCCGCGGCAAACACGGAATTGGTATCCCCCTCCACGAGCACCACATCAGGCTCTTCTCTCGTCAACGCCGTCTCCACGCCGACCAATATCTTACCGACCTGTTCCGCGTTCGTGCCCGATCCCACGCCAAGCGCGTAATCCGGGTCACGAAGCGCAAGCTCGTCAAAAAACACCCTGTCCAATTCGTAGGAGTAGTGCTGGCCCGTATGAATGAGCAGATACGCGATGCCGCGCCTTTCACATTCCCGGATGACCGGTGCCATCTTGATTATTTCAGGCCGGGTGCCAACAACAAATGCCAACATAGACATCGCCAAGTGATTACCAACGATCGGACCGTGCCGGAGCGCTTGCCGATACAAATTTGTAATCAGGCATGCAACTAACTGTTAGATAACGTTTCTCAGGACATAATTGCACGAGTCGGTCTCTCGCGCGGGAATTGAGGGTGATTTTGCATTCTCGTGCTCTAGAGTTGACGTCGGCATGAGCTATATAGCGGACGGCGACTTTGCTCCGCGCTCTTAAGCTCTTAACAGTCACACAACGAGCCAATCCACCACGCGTTTGCGTCTCCTGAGGCCTCGAAGAACGAATGAGTCAGGCTGTTTATGATGGACCCATATCTCCGAATACCGTCCCAAGCCTTCTGCGCTACGCGTGAACCACCTAAAACTGCTTTTGACAGAGAAAAATCTGTACGAAACTAATGGGAACGCCTATCTACGCTTCTTAAGACTTTGGCAAATTTTGAGTTACGACAGGGCCTTAAAGAAGACTGCAGAATCGGATCTGGCCTTCAAACGCAGATGACGTGAATGCGCGGATACTTGCGGTGAATATCCTCGATAAGAGCTTCAAAATGAGCTTCGGTGCCAGGGAAAGGATCCACAAGGATTACGTGCGTTCCTGACGCTTCGATATCAAACTCCTCGAACGCGCCGTGGTAAAGTTCGATGTACGCGCGATGAGTTTTTGCTGTTGCGAACAAGTAAGAAGAGCCCCCAGAGACTGTTGCAGCTCGGGCTTTCGTAGCTCGTGAGACGCGACTTATTGATTGGATACCTAGTACACGCCGGTTCACATGTAAATTAAGATAAGCGTTCTCCACAGCTGGGAACCAAGCATCGTTGAGAGTGACTTTTTTTGCACCCATCAGCACGCAGGTGAGTCCGAGTGTCCCAGGCCCTGCGAGCGCATCAAATACGGCGTGGTCTGCGATTGGCAGTACACTGAGTTTTGCTATCTTTCTACTATGATCGTGTTCGATATGGATTTTCGACTGGCTTTTATAGATCAATAACTGCCCGTAAGCTGACGTCACCAGATCTGCGCGCATGTCGCAGCCAGCTAAAGTACGACACGTTCGGGCGGCTGCTTCTTTATAAGCAAGTCCAAAAGGTTCTGCGGCATTCCCATAAATAACCCCTTTGACTTCCTGCACATCCCTAAGAATCCTGTCGCTTGCAGCTGCGATAATAGGCTGGTCGGTCAAGAGAAGCAGGTTCTTGTAGCCTATCTGTGGCCGAGCATAAATTGGGACGCTAGGCGACAGTAGCGGCGTCCCAACTTGTCGCAACGCGAGTCCTGGGCACTTTTTGTTTTGGACTGAGGAGGCCAGTATGTGCGCCATAACGACATCTAATGGCCTTTTGCCGCAGCCTTCGCATCTCGAGCTGTCAAACCGGATGCTCGTCAAGTCGATTTCTTCTGCTTTGTCGAGAATCAGATCGTTGCAAGAAGGGCACTTCGCATATAATGTGGGGGCTGCTTTTATAACGCGTTCAGCGGCTTGGACGCATGACCTGTTTCCGCATTCTGGGCAAACAAATCTCATTTCCTATGTATTTGTTTGAGTTAAGTAGTTACGCCTAAACATTAGAGGGTATTTGGCTTCAGCACGCTTTGAGTTAGGCAAAAACTTGCTTGATTTCTAACGATTTCGCAATCGTTTTAAGTCAGTCGTAAGATTCGGAGAGGTTACGTTTGAAGACTTTAAAGTGTGGGCTGGCAGAATAGTGTGTGCGATCTATCTAAAATGGACCGGTCGGGAATTGAACCCGAGGCCTCTACCATGCCAAGGTAGCGATCTACCCCTGATCTACCGGCCCGCTTATAAGGTTGATTTTCGCTTACTATGTTGTGCGCACGCCACAGCTTCGTTTACGCCCAATGCATATAAGCGTTGCTTCGCGTGAACGAGATCCAGCGGGCTAATTAGGCTTGGAATTGCCGATAAGAATTGTTATATATTTCGTTCACCAATAGGCATT
>CAZHSW010000021.1:0-24358 GCA_964534635.1 uncultured Methanomicrobia archaeon | reverse complement strand
GTCAACGATTTTGCTGATTGACAGCTCTATGATATCTTCAGCCCCGTGCTGTTTCAATTTAGGGATTATCTCATTAATCAGGTCCTTTGCTACTACCGATTCGACCGCATAGTAATCAGCGTCGTACAGCTTTGCGACACTTGGAGCTTTCATGGTCGGTAGGATTGTAATGATCTCTCGGAGCCTGCGCTCAGGCACGTTCATTTTAACTAGAACTCGGTTTTGGGCATCTATTGCTCCTGAGATGAGCGTCTTGATGTCGTCTATATATCGACGTTTCGCCGCGTAGCTTTTTTTGTTAGCGATGAGGACCGTAGACGACTCAAGAACGACGTCGATGACTTTCAGACCGCTCCTCTTCAGGGACTCGCCTGTCTCTGTCAGTTCAACTATACCGTCGACGATATCTGGCACTTTAGCTTCTGTAGCTCCGTATGATACGAATATATCCACAGAGGCCCCCAGCTGATCGAAGTATTGTTTTGTTAGGTTGGGATATTCGGTCGAAATTCTAGTGCCTTGCTTCAAATCAAGCGAGGATCGTACGGTTGATTGTTCGTCTACCGCTAGCACGATTTTGACTTTCTCAGATCTAGTCTTGCTATAAGGCAGCTCTGCGACGATTCGCACTTCGCTCCCGGTTTCGCGCACCCAATCGAGGCCTGTTATGCCCAAGTCAAAATATCCAGTGGCAACGTAGCGGGGAATCTCTTGAGGTCTAAGCACTCTTACGGTGCTAATTCGGAAATCTTTGATCTTCGGGTTGTAATCTCTTGCACTTTTTCGGATCACTTCCAAATCTGCCAGCTTCAAGAATTTGAGCGTTTGCTCCTCTAAGCTGCCTTTTGGTATTACGAACTTAATCTGATCTCGCATTGAGACTAAATATAGGTCTTTGATATTTTAAAGTCACGGATAAGCTTAGTGACAGTGTGCGGGCAGATGGCTTTTAAGAGACTCTTAACGTTCTTATAGGCGAACAGCTCGAACATCTCATTTAAAGCGTATCTTGTATTTTACGCCAAGCCGTACGATGGTCTTCCTTTTTGCGCGTCCTGAACGTCTATTTACGCGCGTGTTCAAAAGATATGTATTTAAACGCAGAACAATGAGGTGTGATTAAACAACTAGGCAGATCATGTCGTTGCTCAAACGCAAATCTGTAAAGGAGAAAGCAGCTCTTAAGTATCACATTTCGGACGATGATTATTATTGGCTAGCTTCGCGCTTTTGCCAGAACATGATAGCTTTTGTTTTTGCGGCGACCCGATTTGACGATGACAAATCCGCTTATTTCGAACCCTTCTTTATCGATTTTCTCGATAGACGCGGCATCTGTTATTCCGTTAGTGACATGGACGAAACAAATAAACGCCTTCGTATCATCAAGCCTTGGGAAAAAAGTAGATGAAGCGCCGAGGAAGGGATTTGAACCCCTGCGAGGCGAAAGCCTCACCAGCTGTCCTAGCACCAAAAAAAGCGCACTCAAGGCTGGCGCCGTAGTCCACTTGGCTACCTCGGCTGCACGTGTTTAACTCTTGAAAGGTGGCGCCTATTAGACGCAACAGTCTACCCTTCGAGCACTATTTCAATGTTAATATCTTTGGGGACCTGTATCCTCATGAGCTGCCGTAAGGCACGTTCGTCTGCATCTAGATCGATGAGTCGCTTGTGAACCCGCATTTCCCAGTGTTCCCAAGTTGCCGTACCTTCTCCATCCGGGCTCTTTCGTATGGGCACCCTGAGCCTTTTGGTCGGAAGGGGAACGGGGCCGGACAGGTTCACGCCAGTTTTGTCGGCTATGTTCTTAACTTGCTCGCAGACGTGATCGAGCAACTTTGGGCTCGTTCCAGACAACCGTATTCGTGCTTTTTGCATTAAATCTAACAGCTTATCGAGGGACTAAGTCGATGCACATGCCTGCGGCGATAGTTTGTCCCATATCACGGATTGCAAAGCGCCCTAACTGCGGTATCTCTTTGACCTTCTCTATCACCAGAGGCTTCGTCGGCCGAACTTGTATGATTGCTGCGTCGCCCGTTTTGATGAAGTCTGGGTTCGGTTGTTTGACTTGCCCGGTTCTCGGATCAAGCTTCGCTTTTATTTCTGTAAACGTGCACGCCACTTGGGCGGTGTGTGCGTGGAACACCGGCGTATACCCCGCAGTTATTGCACTGGGATGTTGCAGAACAACTATTTGTGCTGTAAATTCTTTTGCCACACTTGGCGGGGCATCTTGATGTCCAGTTACGTCGCCACGTTTGAGATCCTTCTTAGCCACGCCGCGCACGTTGAAACCCACGTTGTCTCCTGGCGTAGCTTCTGGAATCTCCTCGTGGTGCATCTCTATTGATTTGATCTCCCCGCGAACGTCAGCTGGCTCAAATATTACTTTGTCTCCTTTTTTCATCTTGCCTGTTTCGACTCGTCCGACTGGAACTGTTCCAATGCCTGAAATGGTATAAACGTCCTGTATAGGCAACCTTAGAGGCAGGTTGATCGGTTTTTCTGGCACTTTGAACTTGTTAATTTCCTGCAAGAGCGTCTCGCCCTTATACCACGACATGTTGCCGCTGAGCGTGGTAACGTTGTCGCCCTTAAATGCGGAAACGGGAACATATTGCACATCCTCGTCACGATACCCCACTGTTTTAAGCAACTTGCCGACCTCATCTTTAACCTCATCAAAGCGCTTTTCGCTGTAGTTTGAAGCATCCATCTTGTTGATCGCTACAATCAGCTGGTTGATTCCAAGGGTTCGAGCAAGGAAGACGTGCTCTTTTGTTTGCGCCATAACTCCGTCGGGTGCCGCGACGACTAAGATTGCAGCATCAGCTTGCGAAGCTCCGGTGATCATGTTTTTTACGAAATCTCGGTGGCCTGGGCAATCTACTATGGTAAAATAATAGTTTTCCGTGTCGAATCTTTGATGTGCAATATCGATCGTGACGCCACGCTCGCGTTCTTCCTTAAGCGAGTCCATTACCCACGCAAACTCAAAAGACCCTTTGCCTTTCGCCTCTGCCTCTTTCTTGTATGTCTCTATCGTATGTGCGCCGACGTTGCCCGTTTCAAACAACAGCCGCCCAACCAGCGTGCTTTTGCCGTGGTCAACGTGACCTATCATTGCTAGATTCAAATGGGGCTTTTCAGCCATTTTGTTCTTTCCTCCTTTCAACCTATGAAGTCGTTTGGTTTTGGCAGCTCTTTCTTCAAGCCTTTCCGCTGTCTTATCTGTTTTACTATATCCTGTTGTAAGCTTTGCGTTAACGCCTCAAAACCGAGAAACTCGGTGCTCCATATGGCGCGCCCTTCGGTTGCCGATCGCAAATCTCCGGCAAACCCGAACATTTCTGCAACAGGTGTTTTGCCTACAACTATGACCGCGTCGCCCTCTGAATCGATGTCCAGGATTTGACCGCGCCTTCCTTGTATTTGCTGAGTTGCGCTTCCCATAAGTGTCTGAGGCACGTTTATAAACACTTTTTGTACGGGCTCAAGCACAACATCTTTGGCCAGAAGGATGGCTGCGAATATTGCTGAACGAACCGCCGGTATAACTTGGGCAGGACCTCGATGCACAGCGTCTTCGTGAAGTGTAACGTCTACCAACTTGACTTTTATGCCCTCGCAAGGCTCTCGCGTCAGGGGTCCCGTCTTCATTGCTTCGTGAAATCCTTCGATGATAAGTTCCATCGTTTCGCGCAGATATTGGATACCTTTGGTCATGTCGAGCAGCATGTTTGATTCGAAGACATCGGCAACATTTCTCGCCTCATCTTTTTCCAAACCTGCTTCCACTAAAATTGCGCGACGTTCTGTTTCAGGGGCATTCATATTGATTGCACCCTCCTTCAGTAACGCGACAACGTCGCGCGGCAAACGTTCCACTTCGAAATAGAAGCGATTATGGCGGTTCGGAGATTTTCCCTCGACAGGCCCCGCCCGACCTTGGACGGTTTCACGATAGACGACGATCGGTTCAGAAGTCGTGATTTGGACTTTTTTGTCTCTTTCAATTTTGTGGGCAATTATTTCCAGATGCAGTTCTCCCATGCCAGAAATGAGATGTTCTCCTGTCTCTTCGTTGATGGTGACGCGGAGGGTTGGATCTTCCTTTGATACCTGTCTTAGGACCTCAACAAGTTTCGGCAAGTCCTTCATATTCTTCGCTTCGACTGCCACAGTAACGACGGGCTCGCTCGCGTGCTTTATGCTTTCAAAAGCGGTAACGCCTTTTAGAGAAGAAACTGTAGAGCCTACTATTGCATCTCGCAAGCCGGTAACGGCTGCGATATTGCCGGCGGGTATTCGCTCAACTTCGATTCGTTCGGCACCCATAAATATGCCTACCTGTTGAATTCGGTTCCTGTTTGGCGTGCCTGAGATAGATAGCTCCTGTCCTCGTTCAAGCGCTCCTGAAAAAAGCCGTCCAGTCGCCACTTCGCCCGCGTGAGGATCGATGGATATGTCAGTTATCATGAGCTGGATTGGGCCGCGCTGGTCGCAGTTCAGCATCGCTTTTCCCTCGTCCGAATTTTTATCGCCGTGCCATATCACAGGAACGCGCTCTTTTTGGGCTTGTAGCGGATTTGGGAGATGTGTGACGACCATATCAAGCACAATTTCGTGCAATGGGCTGCGCTCAGCTAGATCCTTTTGTTTGTTGTCGGCGCAGTACTCGTACACGTCTTTGAACGTGATTTTTGTTTTCTCCATTTGGGGCACACTGAGAGCCCAATTGTAAAGAGCTGATCCAAAGGCCACGGAACCGTCATCCACCTTCACTTTCCACCCAGCGTTGAACTTCTTTTCGCTCATTCCTTTTATCAGCTTGTTAACGTGATTGATCAGGTTTACGAATTTACCCATCATCGCTTGAGGATCGAGTTTAAGCTCGTTAACGAGCCGGTCGACCTTGTTTATAAAAAGGACGGGTTTGACGTTTTCCTTGAGTGCTTGCCGCAAAACCGTTTCCGTTTGAGGCATCGTACCTTCGACTGCATCGACCACGACAACTGCGCCGTCAACTGCTCGCATTGCGCGCGTTACGTCACCTCCAAAGTCAACGTGTCCCGGCGTGTCAATGAGATTGACCAGGTATTCCTTGCCGAGAAACTCGTGAACCATCGATACGTTTGCTGCGTTTATCGTAATGCCTCTTGCTTGCTCTTCTTCGTCGAAGTCCATGAAAAGTTGTGTTCCTGCCAGCTCTTTTGAAATCATGCCTGCCCCGGCGAGCAGATTGTCGGAAAGTGTGGTCTTGCCGTGATCTATGTGTGCTACTATCCCGATATTACGAATGTATTCAGGTTGGTCCATGAGCGTCGTCACACGCTCGACCATTTTCTGTCTACTTACCATATACTTGATTCCGGCTGACGATTCTAGCGCGCAGCTTTAGCAACTCGCTCTTTTTCCTCTTTTTTGCTGATGGAGAAGCTTCGCACATCATTTTTTGCAGCTGCAACGATTTCTGATGCGAGACAATCCTCGATAGTGCGTTTACTTTTGAATGCACTTTTGTGAGCGCCTTGTGCAATGTACATCAGCGCCAAGTCAACTCTTCGTTGAGACGCTGTGTCCACAGCTTTTGGAACAGAGATGCCACCGTACTTCAGTCGCACTGTCTCTTCGCGTGGTCCTGCGTTTTCAATAGCTTGAATGAGCAATTTTACGGGGTTTTCGCCCGTGCGTTTGTTCGCGAGATCGAAAGATTTTCTTATGATGCCGAGCGCCTTGATTTTTTTTCCCGTGTTGTCTTCGCCCCGCATAAGCTTGTTTATGAGTCGTTCGACTATCGACAAACTTGACTTGTTGAACTGTTGGTGAGCGTGTCTCCCACCGGTTAAAATTTCTGGGGACTCAAAGTGAACGTACCTTTTAATGCCCGGATCTTCCACTTGAATGTCAGCAACATCCCACTTGCCGAATACCAAATTGTTGTTTTCGTTTTCCATGCATCTACCTAACGGGTTTTTCTTTTCTGCCGCGCACCATTTCTTCGAGAGAGACGTTGTTCACTTTTACCACTTTATATCGGACACCAGGAATATCGCCCATTGAACCGCCCATTCGGCCTCCAATGCCCTCCACAGTTGCTTCGTCGTGCTCATCTATGAAGTTTGTCGCACCGACTCCAGGACAAAAAGCGGTGATTTGCCTCCCGTTTTTGATTAATTGGATCCTTACGCACTTTCGTATGGCGGAATTTGGTTGCTTCGCTTCTATACCGACTTTTTCAAGCACTATTCCTCGAGCCTGAGGCGCGCCCTCCAATGGGTCAGCTCTCTCGTCGAGATGAAGTTCGCGACGACTAAAATTTTTGTCGCTCCAGCGAAGCGCTTTGTGGTCTTTTTTCAGCTTGCGTGCCGAATAGATTCCCTTGCCCATAATGAGTCCCTGCAAATCTACTGAATAATTACGTCTTCTAATCCGTGGTGCCTGCTTGCAAGCACTTTAGCTTTGTATATGTTTCGCCCGTTTTTTCCGATCGCGATTCCTCGATCTTTCGACAT
This sequence comes from uncultured Methanomicrobia archaeon, assembly GCA_964534635.1. Classification (GTDB taxonomy): domain Archaea; phylum Halobacteriota; class Bog-38; order Methanoflorentales; family Methanoflorentaceae; genus Methanoflorens. Next base: position 17,840 of record CAZHSW010000021.1, on the reverse strand, counting down.
AACTTCCACGTAGGCGAGCTTTTTGTTTTCTTTTGACACTACCTGGACTTTCTTCACAGAAACAGGCTGAAGAGTGTTTGCGACGAATTCATCAATGTCACTTGAGTACTCCACAATTTCGATGTGCTTGCCTATCGATTTCTTTACTTTGTTTATGTTGTTGCCGTTCTTGCCGATCGCTAGGCCCATATCCCCTTTCTTGACGACAAATATCACGCGATCATTTTCGTTGTCGACAAAGCAATCACGGGCAACTGCTCCGGTTACACTCTCAAATAAGGCTATGTAACGAATCCCTTCTGTTGTGAGCTTAACTTCCATCATTCTTCGTCTCCTTTTCCGTGACGCTCATAATATCTGACGACCCAGGATCAACGATGGAGAGAGCAGAAATAGCGAAAGGCTTTCCGCAAACTGAGCCTAGTTCGACACTGTTCACGTCGAGACTAATCGTCGGAACGGTGTTTGAAAAAATTCTCTCTTGAAATCTTTGTGGACAGTTCGTGGCGAGCACGACAAGCTGTGCGTCTCCTTTCTGAATCGATTTAAGTGTATTTTTTGCGCCGATGGAAACCTTTCCATCCCGTATTGCTATTCTCAGTGATTTTGCCGCATCAAGAGCCATCTTCACCTCTAACCGACGCCGTCCCGGTTCTCGCGATCAGTCTAACGTCTCCAGTTCCGAGAAGAATTGGCTGACCAACAATCACGTTTTCGGTAACGCCTACGAGCTCGTCTGTCTCTCCACGTATAGCAGCGTCGAGCAAGTGATTAACGGTGACCTCAAACGCCGCTCGTGACAGTACGCTCGTCTTCTCTCCCGCTATACCGTGGCGGCCTATTTGCTTCACTTCTCCGTCAATCGTCATCATGTCTGCCACCAGCATTATATGTCGGACGTCGACGGTTAGTCCTTGTTCTCGAAGCGTGCTCATAGCTTCTTCAATAATCGAGTTTCGAGCCGCTTCTATCCCAAAAATCTCAGCCATTTCATTGATATTGTTGGTCTTGGTTCGAGTTGAATCAATATGGTCAAGTGTGATGACCTTCCTTAAGGAAGAACCTTCAGTGTAGAGAACATACTCTTCGTGCTCTTTTCGCACAACAACCCGTTTTATGTCTTCGATACCCTTGATAACCATTGTTTTGACTTTTTCCACAATCTGAAGTAGCGCGCGGTAACGTTTGGTTGAGGGGACGAGCACAACGTTAGACCCATCAACTTGAACGCTGACGTCCGGAAGCGTCTCAAGTTTCGCTACGACGGCGTTCAGATCCGCGTTCCGCTGCTCTAAAGCTCGGTCATCGAATTCTAAGTAAATCTTCATTTCGTCGGTGTCAGTGAGTATGTCTGCGATATCACTGATGCGCGTCGCTTCAATTTCCCAGCCGAGCTGCAAAGCTTTGTCCCGGTCGGTTGCGCTCTCCGCGTCGAGATATATCGTCATCATTGGTGTATCAGGCATCTTCCGGGCATCGACTATTTCGATAAGCCTAGGAAGTCCAAGGGTGACGTTAATATCAGCAACTCCAGCATAGTGAAAAGTTCTCATCGTCATTTGCGTTCCGGGTTCTCCAATCGACTGAGCGGCAATCGTTCCAACCGCTTCGCAAGGTTGCACTTTTGATCGTTCGTAGACTTTTTGCGCTGTTTGAATTATCTCTTTGATTTCATTCTCGGAGAACTCTAAGCTATTTAACTCAGCAAGAAGGTCACTTTTTATGTTGGAAGGCAGTTTAAGAGCACGTATGGCTTGTTCAAGGTCCATATAGATCACTTTCTCTCACGGCGTTCGATGACACTCTGCGCAATCTTGTGGACGTTTATGGATTTTCCGTAGTCGCTTTTAGCAGGGTCAATCCCGTCTTCGCCATAGACGAATTGCACTACTTTGTCTCCTGATCGCACTGTTCCATCATATCCCACTTCTAGATCTTGTAAAGCGTTAATCAGTCTGCGTTGTAGGTATCCAGACTGAGACGTTCTTACTGCTGTGTCGACTAGACCTTCTCTTCCCCCGATGGCGTGAAAGAAAAATTCAGTCGGCTTGAGGCCCGTTTTGTAGCTAGATCTGACAAAGCCTCGTGCATCAGCTCCGAGATCACCCTTTCGAAAGTGAGGGAGCGTCCTGTCATAGTAACCTCTTCCTATGCGCTCGCCCCTCACAGATTGCTGACCGACGCTACCTGCCATTTGTGTGAGGTTCAACATCGACCCGCGGGCACCGGAAACAGCCATTACAACAGCTGAATTGTCGAGCGCTAGCTCGCCCGCGAATCCTAGGTTCTTGCCTGCAATTTCCCCGGATTTATCTCTTGCTCTACTTAATTCTTGCATTATTTTCATTTCTAGGGTTTCGGTAAGCGTCCTGCCGGGCATCGATTCGAGCTCGCCGACCTCATAAGCGTTTATCAGCGCTTCTACTCGCTGCTCTGCTTTTTCGATGATCTCGTCGATTTCGAGCTGTGCCTGCGCCGAGACGTCTTCATCATCAATCCCGAAACTGAAACCGAATTTCATGATACACCTTATCGCTAGTTTGGTCGCGTTGTCCAGAAATCGGGAAGCTCTCTCGAAGCCGGCGTCATTGTACTCTCTTATAATCCCATCTAGTATCGCCCCGCTGAAGGCTCCAATCGATTTTTCGTCTATCACGCCGCAGATCAGATTGCCAGCTTCAATCTTGACGTACGCGTCTATGTCGCAGTCAGTTTTTAAGCACGCTTCGTGCATAACGCACTTCTTTGCCTTTAACGATAGACTTAGCTGCTCTGGGAGTATTTGGCTAAACACTTGTTTACCCGTATAGTAGGCCAAGCCGCCTTCTACAATAGCAGGCTCAGGAAGCGCTTTTTCTGCCTCGCACTTTTTAAGAAGCTCGTACACTTCGTTTTTCGTAAACTTGGTGCCTCGTTGAGTAAGCAGAAAGAGCCCTGAAATATGATCGTGGATCCCACCTATAATCGGGCCGCCGAACCTCGGGGACAGAATGTTCTCTTCCACTTGCATTAGAATGCGCGCTTCAGCGCGAGCTTCTTCCGTTTGAGGTACGTGTAAATTCATTTCGTCACCGTCGAAATCGGCGTTGTACGGCGGGCAGACGGCGGGATTCAGTCGAAATGTTTTGAAAGGCATCACTTTGACTCGGTGAGCCATAATGCTCATTCGATGCAAAGACGGCTGTCGGTTGAAAAGGACGATATCGCCGTCTTTCAGTTGTCGTTCGACGACCCAGCCGTTTTCAATCATTTCAGCAATCTCGGTCCCACTCTTTTCGGTTATCTTCACTCGTCTTCCGTCAAGGCGCTTGACGTAATTGGCTCCTGGGTGGTTGAGCGGACCGCGCTTAACGAACTCTTGCATTTCCGCGATATTTCGTGCTGTCACAATGATGGGCACTGTCATCTCGCGGGCGATCGTTTCTGGGACGCCTACTTCGTTCACGCTGAGGTTTGGGTCAGGGGAAATCACGGTTCTCGCCGAGAAGTTCACTCGCTTGCCTGAAAGACTTCCTCTAAAGCGTCCATCTTTGCCTTTGAGTCTTTGCGAGAGCGTTTTCAAAGGTCTTCCGCTGCGATGCCGCGCAGGTGGCACGCCTGAGACTTCATTATCCAAAAATGTAGTCACGTGGTACTGCAAGAGTTCCCAAAGGTCTTCTATTATAAGTTGTGGTGCTCCCGCCTCGCGGTTTTCTTGGAATCTCTGATTGATTCGGATAATGTCAACGAGCTTGTGGGTAAGATCATCTTCTGATCTTTGCCCATTTTCGAGAGTGATCGAAGGCCGCGTTGTAACGGGGGGCACAGGTAAAACGGTAAGGATCATCCATTCGGGACGGACGTTGATGGGATCAAGTCCGAGGAGCTCAACATCGGCGTCTGGTATGCGCTCGAATCTGTCGCGGATGTCTGCGGGCATTAGCTTATGACTATTTTCAACATAACGGGTAGGCTTTTCGTACTTAATTTCTTTCTGCTGTTCGGCGCAATAGGGGCAAGCAATTGATTTTCGCGCTTCTTTTATGACATTTTTTACGATTTCGTCAGTTGAATAGTTCTTGTCCTTCAGCTCGCGCATTTTTAAGAGGAACTCTTGCTTCTGTATCTCATCAAGCAACAAGTGCCCACATCGCCGACACGTTGCTCTAAGGATTTTGCGTATGAGTTTCGCAAATCCGACGTGAATCACGGGCGCAGCAAGTTCGATGTGACCGAAATGGCCCGGACAGTCGCCTGCACGTTGGGCGCAGGTCCGACATCGTAGGCCCGGATCTATAACTCCGAGCCGCGGGTCCATCAAACCCATCTCTATAGGAAATCCATCATCATCGTACGTGTCGGCGGTAATGACTTTAGTGACGCTCATCTTTCGATATTCTTTAGGCGAGAGTAACCCAAATTTGATTTTGCCGATTCGTTTAGGACTGCTCATTAAATCCTCGAGGTTAGATCGCGTCCTCAAGTTCTACGCGAGGCGCGATTCCGAGTGCTTTCATTTCGTCCAACAGCAACTTGAAGGCGTAGCTCATTTCAACCTTGTAAATGTCCGTATCTGCTCCGCAATTCGGGCAATAGACCACGTTCCGGCGCTTATCAAAGGTAGCAATCATGCCACAAGCTGTACACACATACTCTTCGACTTTATCTGATTCATCTACGAGCCGCTCTTTTAGAGCTAGAGCCGCGCCGTGGCCGATCATTACGTCGCGCTCCATCTCGCCGAACCTAAGTCCCCCTTCGCGGGCTCGGCCTTCAGTAGGCTGGTGTGTTAGCACTTGGACTGGGCCTCGCGACCGCGCGTGTAGTTTCTCGGACACCATGTGGTGCAGCTTCTGGTAGAGAATTAATCCGATAAACATATCGGCCGAAAGTTTCTCTCCCGTCACGCCGTCATACAACACTTCTTTTCCGGTGTGGGAGTACCCGTTCCTTTTCAAAGCCTCTCTAAGACTTGCTTCGGGTTCGCCTGAAAAGGCGGTACCGTCGATTCGCCTTCCTTCAAGACTTCCGACTTTCCCACCAATCATCTCCAAAACATGACCGATAGTCATTCGCGATGGAATCGCGTGAGGGTTGATGATGAGGTCAGGTACGATCCCATCTTCGGTGAACGGCAGATCCTCTTGCGGCACAACAAGCCCGACCACTCCTTTTTGTCCGTGTCTCGAAGCGAATTTATCACCTAATTCTGGAATTCTTTGGTCTCTTGTTCTGACCTTAACAAGTCGCGATCCATTTTCACCTTCTGTGATAATTACAGCATCTACAACGCCGTTTTCGTTTGATCTCATCGTTACAGAAGTTTCCCGCCTTTTTTGCGTGCTTATCCCTCCAAGCTCCGTAGGCTCTTCCAGAAATCTTGGTGGGCTGGTTTTTCCTACTAGCACATCGTTGGGTTGCACTTCTGCTTCTGGATTTACAAATCCATCTTCATCCAAATTTGCGTAGACTTCGGGACCGCGCGCTCCCCGAACCTCTGCGTCGGGTATCTCGAATTTGTCTTCTTGTCCTCCTGGATAACGGCGTTCTTCAGCTTCGTAGGTCCGGAAAAAGTGACTTCTGCCAAGTCCTCTTTCAATAGAGTTTTTGTTGATAATAAGAGCGTCTTCGATGTTGTATCCTTCAAAAGATTGGACAGCGACTACGAAGTTTTGTCCAGAAAGCCTGTCGTCAAAGCCCACAGCTTCCATAGTGTTTGTCTTTACCAAAGCCAATTGTGGATAATGTAGGTAATGTGACCGCGTATCAGGTCTTAGTTTCCAGTTCGCACACGAGGCGCCTAAAGATTGTTTTACCATGCCAGCGCCCATTGTATTGCGAGGCGACGCATTGTGCTCTGGATAGGGTACGAGTCCAGTTGCAATCCCCAATATGAGTGAAGGATCGATCTCTAGATGAGTATGTTCGGTACTGAGATCCTCCGTGTTTACTGCAACGTAGATATTCTCTTCTTCTTCAGCATCAATGTACTCAATCAGACCATTTTCAATTAGATCGTCGAATGACAGCTCACCACGCTCAAGCTGCTGAATATGTTCTTCGGTAACTAGGGGCGCTCCCTCGCTGACGATTATTAGAGGCCTACGAGCTCTGCCCGAGTCCGTATTAATATTTATTTCATTTGTGTCCTCGTGAAATGCGATATTTATGAGATGCGGCAGCTCTCCACGCCTTCTTTTTGCCCGAAACTGATCAACAAAACGTCTTGGATCGTCGTGCGTTCCTTTCAAAGCGCCGTCAATGTAAATACGGGCTTCAGTCAAGTGTTTCCACCTCTACATTAGGCTCGCGTCCGATTGGTGCGTAGCCGAGCTCTTCTAGCGCGGACAACACCGTAGCTTCATCCTCTAAAGCGGTCGAGAGCTCGACCTGCTGCGCGAAATTCTTTACCAAACCGCAATTCGGACCTTCGGGTGTCTCACTTGGACATATGCGACCCCATTGGGTCGGGTGTAAGTCTCGGGCTTCGAAATGAGGCTGTGCTCGAGAAAGCGGTGAAATCACTCTGCGTAAGTGAGACAGCATCGCCATATAATCAGTACGATCGAGTAGTTGCGAGACGCCTGTTCGTCCTCCGACCCAGTTACCTGTTGCCAAGGGATGCGTAAGCCTTTCAGTCAGAACGTCCGCCCTCACAGCAGTCAAAACGTTCAGCTCACGATTTCTCATGTCTGCCCGCTCGAGCTGGTACTTAATGTCCCTCGTTAATCGGCTAAAAGAAACTCGAAACAAATCTTCCATGAGATCGCCTGCAAGTTTCAAACGTTTGTTCGCGTAGTGGTCTTTGTCATCTTCTCCTCGTTTATGCAACGCCAATTTGAAGCAAGCTTCCGCCATTCTTCCGAGAAAGTGCGCTTTAACTAGTCTATTTTCCTCCTCGGATAGTAGAGGGTCGTTTAGATGCGGTAGAAGGTAGCGATCGAGCACGTAACTAGACCTTTTTGCTTGGTATTCCGTAGCTTGGCCAGCAGCGACCTTCTCGCCAAGCTTTTTCATAGCAGCTTCTTGAATTTTCTGGTGACGCTGAGCAAGCGACTCTCCTTCATCTTGCGGAAATTCTTCAGCTTCTTCAATATTTTCTAACATAAATTTGATGATTTCAGGATCGTCTGACACTGACTGGACAATGTCTTGATCTGTGACAAGTCCTAAAGCCCTAACGAGCATAACATAACGAATGCGTCCGGAAACAGATGGGAAGGAAACCTCTAAAATTGAATCGCGCCCTCGTTCTACCATCACCAGCGCTTTATAGCCCCTCCGCTGTGAAAATACTTTAGCGACCTCTATTCGTCCCCCGTAGCGTTCATCAAACTCTGAGAAGATTTTGTTTGGCGCTAGATCTTCGAGTGTTATTATGACTCGTTCGGATCCGCTAACGATGAAATATCCACCGGGATCCGCAGGATCTTCGCCTAGCTTAACCATCTGAGCGGTCGAAAGTTTTGACAAATTGCAGGCTGTCGATCCAATCATGATCGGCATTAGTCCAACCTCGACCTCTTCGGGCTCTTTTTCGATGTCTCCTTGAATGAGTGTCATTTCGAGAAAGATCGGCGCGGCATACGTGATGTTTCGAAGTCGCGCCTCAGTAGGGTAGAGCTCTTCAAGGGAGCCATCAGCCTCACGTACCTTTGGCGTATCAACTCGAATACGCCCGAGTTTTACTATGAGGCCAGGTACGTCAGTCTCGATTACTTCTTGTTCGTCTATAATCTTCTGCAACCCTCGTTCAATAAAATCGTTAAAAGAATTTATGTGGTGCTGAGCGATTTTTTCCCTCGTAAAGTAGCTTTTAGCTATGACTTGTCTGTTTTTCAAATGCTCACCCCATTTTCGTATCGATGACTAGACGGTAAGAAACGGCCTCCTCTGCCGTCAAACTGCGTCGTTTTATTTTTATAACGTCGTCTTTTCGTGCTCCAATCTCTTTGCAGACTGCATCTGTGACCAGTATTTTAGGCAATTGCTTGAGTTCGATATGGTATCGCGCTAATAGCTCGAGCACCTCTTCTTCAGACATTATGATATGTTCAGGAACCATCTGATGTTTCAGAACGTTTAGATTCTTCATGCGTCCCCACCAAGCTGCTTAGAAATACGGGCCAGCGAATTATCGGATCTGGGAATGAATATTTTGAAGGTCCGGCAATTTTGTTCTTCCCGACAATTTTGCGATTTGGTTATTCGGCTTCTAGAGAAAGGCGGGCTCGAAGGGATTTGAACCCCTGACCGCCTGGTTTCTCTCCTAAGATGTCCGGTTAAAAGCCAGGTGCTCTGCCTAACTGAGCTACGAGCCCTTGCATAGTGCGATAACGCCCTCTAACTGGTTGTAAATCTTTATAATAAGCGATAGGCAAACCTCACCGTTGATAATATAGGCTCCCTTGATTTAAGACTTTCCTCGAAACTTCGCAGCAACTGACTACTGGGCCTTCGCGCATGTTAAATACGCATGCAATCCATAAAGGTTAGCTGCTGACGTCTCCTGATCAGCACCGGTGGTCTAGAATGGCTAAAGTAACGATAAGCTTAATAAAGGCAGATGTTGGGGGGTTTCCTGGTCACGCTACAGTTCACCCACAACTCTGCGAAAAGGCTGAGGAGATCCTGAAAGAGGCTGTGAATACGGGACTAGTTGCTGATTTCAGGGTTTTGGGTGTGGGCGATGACCTTGAGCTCCTTATGGCGCACGCGAGAGGCGAGAACGATCCGCAAGTGCACGAACTAGCTTGGAACATTTTTTCTGCGTGCACAGACGTGGCTAAGGTCTTGAAACTGTACGGGGCGGGTCAGGATATGTTGAAGGACTCGTTTGCAGGCAACATCCGAGGAATGGGCCCGGGCGCTACAGAGATCGAGTTTACAGAACGCATAGGTGAGCCCCTTATTGCGTTTATGATGGATAAGACAGAACCCGGTGCTTTTAATCTTCCGATTTTTAAAACGTTTGGCGACCCGTTTAACACAGCAGGACTTGTTATCGACCCTAGCATGCACGCAGGCTTCAATTTTGAGATTTGGGATATAAGAGATCATATGCGGGTTTTTATGGATTGCCCCGCTGAGATGTACAATATGCTCGCCTTAATCGGCGCTAAAAGTCGTTTCGTCATAAAGCGGGTTTTTCCCAAGGAAGGCGGAAAATTGCCCTCTGATGAGCCTGTTGCTGCAGTGAGTACAGAGAAGCTCTTCGAGATTGCCGGCGAATACGTCGGCAAAGATGATCCGGTTGCGCTCGTCCGCTCGCAGTCTGGCCTACCGGCCCTTGGCGAAGTGCTTGAACCTTGGACCTTCCCTCACCTTGTTAGTGGTTGGATGCGAGGTAGCCATAACGGCCCGGTCATGCCCGTCAGTTTTGAAAACGCGAAGTGCACTCGCTTCGATGGCCCTCCGCGTGCCGTCGCCGCAGGATTTCAAATAGCTAACGGGAAGTTCGTTGGGCCTGTGGATTTGTTTAATGATCCTGCTTATGATCTCGCGCGCGAAGAAGCAAATATGATTGCGAATTATATGAGACGGCACGGACCTTTTGAGCCTCATCGGCTACCTCTTCAGGATATGGAGTACACGACGCTCCCGAAAGTGCTCAGAAAGCTAGAGGATAGATTTGAAGCAGTGGAATAGTGTACCGAAAACGCGAGGAACCGGCAACATCTAGCTCAAGCATAGTGAATGAAAACAAGTCGCGGATTGAGTTGGCTCCCTACAGGTCTGCTGTGCTGCGTTTTTGTCAAATTAGCAGCTGTGGCGCTCTGCTGCGCCTGATACCTAAGATGCATTGAGGTATCTGCTTTCGTAGAAGTAGAAACACGGAGGGATTTGCGACGGAACGATTTACGCTTTCTGCAGACTGCACAAGCCGAGATCTGGCTCCGATTGCTTTGGCGGTTCACCTGATACTGGGTGGTTTGCCTGTAACGATGCGCACTCGGGACAAACCAGGTGTTCAAATCGAAAACGGCGAGGTGAAAAACGAGAGCTATACGGGACCAATACTTGAAAAAGTCCTCACCAAGAATCAAGTGATCAAGACTCGACCCGAGGCGGGGGACTATACAAATGTGCCGGTTATCGTAGCCCCTATTCGAGATAGCTCAGGTTTGGCCATAGCTGCCGTTGGTGTAGTCGACGTTAGCGGGATATTCGATCTGACTGATTTGATGAGCCATCAGTCACAGATTATCAACGAAATGCGTTATTGCGCCGTGCCTTCTGGCAAGCTGTAGCCCCAGTGGAGGCGATCAACATCGAAGAAATATGGATTGAGAAATACCGCCCTCGCAAACTCGACCAAGTTGTTGGGCAAGATTATGTCATCAAAGGACTTGAATCGTACGTTAGATTAAAAAACCTTCCCCATTTGATGTTTGTTGGACCAGCGGGGACAGGAAAAACCAGTGCTGCGATCGCATTGGCTCGCGAACTTTACGGAGATAAGTGGCGAAGCAATTTTATAGAACTTAATGCTTCGGACGAGCGGGGGATTGACGTCGTCCGTAACAAGATCAAGAACTTTGCTCGAACCGCGCCGATTGCTGTGCCATTCAAGATCATTTTTTTGGATGAGGCTGATTCGCTCACACCAGACGCACAATCAGCTCTGCGGCGCACAATGGAAAGTTTCAGCATTTCTTGCAGATTTGTTCTTTCGTGCAACTATTCGAATAAGATCATCGAACCGATCCAGTCGCGATGCGCGGTATATCGATTTACACCGATTGCCCCGACAGACCTGATAGCAAAGCTGCAACAGATCGCCGAAAAAGAGGGTGTAAGCATAACTGAAACCGCTTTGCAAGCAATTGGCTACGTGGCCGACGGCGATCTGCGCCGCGCGGTCAATACATTGCAGTCAACAGCTTTCATAAAAGCAGATATCAAAAAAGAAACTGTCTATCAAATGGCAGCCGTTGTCGATCCGCAAACTATAAAGGAACTTCTGAAGGCATCCATTGAGTGTGAGCTGACGCGGGCTCTTTCGTTACTTGACTCAATTCTGGTGGAGCAAGGTTTCTCAGGAACAGAAGTCATAACCCAAATTCACAAAGCCGTGCTAGATCTCGATGTTGCCGATGAGCTAAAAGTCCAATTTATCAATAGCATTGGAGAAACTGACTTTCGACTTAGCGAAGGAGCCAACGAGCGGATTCAGTTAGAAGCTCTGATCGCAGACTTTATGCTTTTAAGCCGTGGCAAAAATGCGTTGTGGAGGGCGTCGCCGCGGGAGTTATGTCTTTGACGGACCACACGAAATTGTATTGCGCAATGCCATCTTAGTTGAATAAATTCTAGTTGCCGCAATTCTTGCGTGGAAGATTTAGGAGGATGCGTAGGGTCGCGCTTGCGTCCGAAGTCACTGGCTAGTTCATAGGAGTTCGTGAACCACCCTGCTGAGCACAGAAATCTTGAAATACGAAACCTTGTATAAACCCTCACCAAATCCAAATTAGGATGTAAACATGAAATGGCAAGGCACCTCGGTGCGCCGCAGCACAGGGGGCAGAATTAAGCGCTGTGCGGGCAAAAAGAAACATCAGATGGGCCGGGAGTCGACACTTACCCAGCTCGGCAAAACGAGGAAGAAGCGTGTGATGGGTTTTGGGGGCAACTTGAAGATCAGGCTTCACAGAGGCTTGCACGTCAACGTGACTGACCCTTTAACGGGCAAAACGGGCCGCGCAGACATCCAAACCGTTGAGCGCAACACCGCAAACAGGAACTACGCGAGACGCAACATCGTTACAAAAGGAGCGATTGTTCAAACGACCTTGGGAAAAGCAAGGGTCACGAACAGGCCTGGCCAAGACGGGTCAATCAACGCCGTACTGATGAGTGAGGCGTAGACATTTCGATATCTCAGCTCAAAAAGCTAGCAGTTGACGATAACATCTGCGAACTCGTTAATCCCGTCTCCGGTCTTCGCGCTCATTTGAAACTGCGTGACGTGAGGGGCAATTCGTTTCATATCATCTCGCATGCGAGCTACGCTCGCTCCCACGGCCTCAGCTAAATCGGTTTTGTTGATAATCCCGACATCGCTTACCCTAAAGATCATAGGGTGTTTATTCACGACATCATCGCCTTCGGTGACGCTTACAACGACAATTCTTGCATCAGTTCCGAGCTCAAAATCGGTCGGACACACCATGTTCCCAACGTTTTCGATGAACAAGATATCCAAATCTTCGAGAGGCAGATTGTTTAGCGCGTGGCCGACAAGATGTGCATCAAGGTGGCACTCTGTTCCGGTATTAAGGTTAACAACTGGAATATCAAGGGCCTTCATGCGAACGTAATCATCTTCCCCGACGACATCGCCGGCAATTGCTCCTATTCGGAATCCCTTCCGCTGCAAAATTGGTACTATCTTTTCTATAATCGACGTTTTTCCTGAGCCTATCGAGCCCAAGATATCAAATGCACTGATATTGTATCGCTTGAGTTCTTTCAAATTTTGATTCGCTTCTTCTTTATTTCGTTTGAGAATGTCACGACCGACGCCGATTTCGACCCTGTGCATAGTTTTTAATGGCTGTTTTGACAATATTAAAATATCTCTAAACGTTTATTGCCCCAATGATGGAAAGACAAAGAAGAGTCATCTGGCCCGCTTACATAGATGGGCTCAAAACGCGCAAGCAAGGCCGAGTCTTAGCCAAGAAGGATTCTGTAAGGGCCCCTGGAGTAAAAGAAATCCTGCGCGTAGCAGCGGAAATGGGATTGAAGCCGAGCTCCGAAGACGAAAAAATGTACCCAAGAGGCTGGTGGGAACAGAGGGGTTGTGTGCTTATAGAATCAAATATTACAAAGCGAGAGGCGTTGAGGCAGATAGCACACAGAATAAAAAACACCCGGCCCTCGCACGAGTTTCACAGCAATGAATAAGCGAATAGAATTTCATACGCACACCCTTTTGAGCGATGGTGCACTTCTTCCAAGTGAACTGATACGGCGCGCTTCCGTCGCCGGACACGAAGCAGTTGCTATTACTGACCACGTAGATTTCTCGAATGTCGAGTCCGTGATCAAAGCGACGAAGCGGGCAGTCGAAGGATCTCGGGATGTCGAAGTTCTCATTGGAGCGGAAATTACGCACGTTGTCCCAGAAAAAATCTCCAAGCTAGTGGGTAAAGCGAAGGCTTTGGGGGCACAGGTAATCATCGTGCACGGTGAGACTCTTGTGGAACCAGTGGCGCCAGGAACAAATAAGGCAGCCGCAGCTCTCGGCGACGTCAATATTATAGCACATCCGGGTCTTGTCAGTCAGGAAGAAGTTGAGCTAGCCCGGCAAAACGGTATCTACCTCGAGCTTACGGCGCGATGTGGACACAATATCACGAATGGTCATGTGGCGCGAACTGCCGCGAATCTTTTAGTAAATAGCGATTGTCACGGCATTGAGTTGATCAGCACTGCTGATGCTGAAAATATCGCTCGCGGCGCTGGTCTGAATCCGGAAGAAGTACGACACGTTATCCGACGCAATGCAGCACTGCTTCTCAATGAAATATTATAAACGCTTTTCTAAAAACTTTATATAGGATAAAAACTATATATATAGGTAACGTTCGAGGTACGGGTTTGCAGCAACTGGGTGTTGTATCACATATCTCGAGCCACGGTTACATAATTCTCAAGGCTGCTGTATTTCCGAGGATTGGTTCTGCGGTACGAACAAAGCGAATGAAAAAGGTCGGCGTTGTTCACGACATTTTTGGTCCAGTGATCTCGCCCTATATTTCGGTGAAACCGTTCAAGCATTTCAATCGCGATGATTTAAATTCTCTCCTTGGAGAAAAGGTCTACGTCTGAGCTCAAGGTGAATATATGGTCGAAGTTGAAAGGGAAAGGATAATAGAGCGCGCCAAAGCTCGAGAAGTGACAAAAGAACGCCAGAAAGAGCTTGGAGAATATGAAGAATCAAAAGCTGTTTGTCCGGAGTGCGGTTCACGACAGCTGGTCCAAGATTACGAAAGGGCAGAATTAGTCTGCGACAAATGCGGGCTTGTCATCGACGAAGAGTTCATGGACATGGGCCCCGAATGGCGAGCATTTGATCACGATCAACGTATGAAAAGGAGTCGCGTTGGGGCTCCAATGACATATACCATTCACGACAAAGGATTATCAACGATGATAGATTGGAGAAACCGAGACTCATACGGGCGGTCTATATCTTCCAAGAATAGAGCGCAGCTCTATAGACTTCGGAAATGGCAGCGGCGAATCCGCGTCTCAAATGCGACAGAACGAAATCTTGCGTTTGCCTTATCAGAGCTCGATAGGATGGCATCTGCGCTTGGATTATCAAGAAATGTCAGAGAAACTGCAGCTGTAGTTTATCGAAAAGCCGTCGACAAGAATCTCATTCGAGGAAGGAGCATCGAAGGGGTCGCGGCTGCTGCTTTGTACGCGGCTTGCCGGGAATGTTCGGTGCCAAGAACTCTAGACGAAATTGCAGAGGTTTCGCGAGTAAGTCGAAAAGAGATCGGCAGAACCTACAGATTCATCTCCCGTGAATTAGATCTAAAATTGACTCCTACGTCACCCATTGACTATGTGCCGAGATTTTGTTCCGGCCTTAAACTTAAAGGAGAGGTCCAGTCTAAGGCCGTGGAAATATTGAGGCAAGCCGCAGAAAAAGAATTGACGAGTGGAAGAGGGCCTACGGGGGTCGCAGCCGCTGCAATCTATATAGCTTCTGTTATCTGCGGTGATCGGAGAACGCAGCGCGAGGTTGCAGACGTTGCAGGTGTTACAGAAGTCACTATACGAAATCGTTACAAAGAACTAGCCGAAGAATTGGATATCGAGATATTGTTCTGAACGCGTGCCTTTTTGCGATGCCAGTAAGCACATTAGGCGACTAGGCTTCGGCCAAGAGCCGAAAGCCTAAAATCGCTTAACGCTATATTGAGCTAGACCTTAGGGCTCGTAACTCAGAGGTAGAGTGCCACGTTCGCATCTCCGGAGAAACACGTGGATGCCACGGGTTCGATTCCCGTCGAGTCCATTGTTTATTTTGTTTTTTGCCGCGACCACTTCAGCTAAACCATGGCCTCGAATGTCAGGTCATGTGTTTTTTTACTATTGCCTTCGCTCTTGCCTCTTCAATACCACAACAGATGAGATACTTTTCAAATTTTTCGTACAAGGAGAGATCTGAGTTGTAGAAGTTTTGCAGATAATCTTTGTTATCCAAAAGCTTGGCCACTTGACGCTCGTCACCCTCCTTGGTGAATTTCAGACTTTCCAAGAAGTTGTTTACGTACTTTTTTTCGAGTTCCTTGAGGTGCTCAATCACGTACAAGACGTCGGTCATCTCTTCTCGTACGCTGTCGATTTGACCTTGTACATTCTCTTTCATAATGATGTAGGGGCTCATAGATCTAAGCGAGTTTAATAGCTGTTCTTCCTCTTTGGTTTTGTCCTGAATGTTTTTAATTAGTTCATTCACACTTTTCTTGTACTTGTTTTTGTTGTCGATCAGCTGTCGTGAAGCTAACTCGCTATAGAGATCTGAGTCGGACCGATTAAGTAATTTTTCGAGTCCGTGCTTCGTTGCAAGCTCTCTGATCTCAGTATAGAGATACCGCGTCCCCGCGCGCCTTATTCTTAGCAGCTCGAATCTGTCTCTGTTTAGTTTTGCAACAGATCGACTGACACGCTGAAAAAGATCTTCAAAATCATCGAGTGCTGCCTGAGCATAATTGTCGTCAAGTAATTTAGAGAGGGCTTTTTGCTGGGTAACTTGTAGTTTCTGTTCAAGGTTCGCTAAAACCGCATCTAACTTGTCATATTTATAAACAAGTCTCTCCATCTCGTTTTTCGGAATTTCTTCAAAAAGCTGTTTGTTGACGGCTTCGAGCAAAATCTCTCTTGCTTGAATACTCCCTAAGTTTTTCAGTTTATTATAATCGTCCTCGGAAACTCGAATGTTAAAAATTCTATCTTTAGCCATTATTACGTAAAACGTAAAACAATATTGACTAAATAATTATCGGCTTCTGATTTGAATATCAAATTTCTGCCAGAACTATGAAGGGCGAGTGCTAGATCGACAATATTGCATGATTTGTGCGTGTAGCACTTTTATAGTTTATAACGGGGTCTAAACTATATCGGTCCCAAGCAGTGACGGCCCTAAGCATTAAGTGCGTCTACATATCATGGCGCACAAGCAAGAAAAGTGTCGTGCAAATTGCTGACTAGGTTACGCGTATAGAACATCCGTCCTCACAAATACGCGTTAAGGTAAGATTATGCACACGATCGGAGTAATAAGCATACAAGGCGACGTTTCAGAACATGTAAGGGCTTTGGAGAAAGCCGCAGGTGACCTAAACTGTGAGATAGTGGGCATAAAAACAAAGGGTATTGTCCCTTATTGCGACGGTTTGGTAATTCCTGGTGGCGAGAGCACAACAATCAGCACGCTGCTACGTTTTGAAGGCATAGACAAAGAGATAGTCGAACACAAGCACATCCCGATGCTGGGGACCTGTGCTGGATTAATAATCTTGTCCTATCCTGACGACGAAGGCGTCAGTGGCCTGAAGCTTATGGATATGCGAGTCAAACGAAATGCTTTCGGCAGGCAAGTGGAGTCTTTTGAAGTTCCACTGCGGGTGACGATTTTTGATTCTCCGTTTGCGGGAATATTCATTCGAGCGCCCGCTATAATTCAAGTTGGAAATGACGTCGACATTCTAAGTCGTTTTAAGGGTTATGGTGTTGCAGCCCAGCAAGGAAACAAGCTAGCACTAGCGTTTCATCCGGAATTAAGCAATGACCTGAGATTTCACGAGTACTTTTTAAAGCTTGTTGATCACAACGGTTGAATTCGCTCCTCACAAAACTGCAGCCTCGATTGAAGAACAGCTTAATCAGACAAAGAAAACGAAGGCGAGCTATCTAAACGCGGAACTCCGAACTCCGTTGTTTGTGAATGCTTGGCTCATCCGTGCTTTTGGCGTTTTTCGCGTTGACTAGTTCGAATGCGAGCACAGCTCTCGCTCGCACATAAAGTTCGCGGTCGTTAAATGCCTCTTGTAAGGGAATCAGGCTCTTCATACTGCCAATTTTTCCCAGGATTTCTGCAGCACGCTCGCGAACAAGGCCATTCCCATCCTTCAGAGCATCGATCAAAGGCTCAACCGCGGGCTCTCCGATTTTGCTCAACGCCTCTGCAGCACGCTCGCGAACGAACCACTCTTCGTCACTTAAAATATTTATGAGTCCCTTGACCGCTTGAGCATCTTGAATTCGGCCAAGTGCATTGGCGGCTGTCGCGCGTACAAACCAATCGTGATCGGTTAACGCCGCTTGGATCCCTGTCAAAGCCAAGGTTCCTAGTTTTTCTAGAGCTAAAATAGCGTCACTTCGTACTTCCCATCGTTCTGGGCGAAGCGCTACAATGATACGCAATACTGCAGCTCTAATTTTCGCCGACCCCACGGCATCTCTCTCAGATTCTTGGTTTTGAGCTTCCAGAAGCATCTCGATCAACGTGTCGATCTCTGTCTTGGTCAGCGGTTGATCAGAGCGGCCTTTTTGCTCTGCGTTTGTAAGATAATCCTGAAATGGCATGTTCAGCCACGCTGTGTTAGTCTCGCAACTGAGCGGTAACACATGCTGCATTTAGTTTAGCGACTTCAAAATAAAATTCTCAATGAGGGCCGTTTTTAGCTTGGTGCGTATTTTGTTCACGCGTAATCTGACGAATCTTGCTGTTCACCCAATCTGCGACTTGAGCTTCATTCACTTTACTCGCGGTTTGTTGTTTTTCTATTTTTTCTGCGACAAGCTCAAGGAGCTCGTTAGAATTGACGGGTTTT
>CAZHSW010000020.1:0-9127 GCA_964534635.1 uncultured Methanomicrobia archaeon | reverse complement strand
GCTTGTTCAGCCTAATCAGATCCGCGGCCGCTAAGCTGTTTATCTCGCTATTTCAACCTGCCGCTTTTCAAGTTGAACTCGTATGCCTCGGCCCGAAACAGAGCCTACCCGCCTGGCGCCGTTGCTCATGCTCGAAATGGCCTTCACCTCGCCTTCGGGTGCGATTATTGCGAAGCCCATCCCCATATTGAAGGTCTTGTACATTTCCTCCGCTTCGACGCCCTCTGCCTGAATCATTTTGAATATCTCCTGCGGGGGAAGCGGGTCGGATAGGTCGAACCCTAGGGTGGTGAGCCGGCTCAGGTTCAGCAGCCCCGCTCCTGTGATGTGCGCCAAGCCGTGCACTTCACAGCCCCTATTGATGTTGAGGATCTCGGAGTAAATGCGCGTTGGGACAAGCAGCTCTTCGCCGAGAGTCCGTTTCATGCTGCCGTAACGTTTATGAAGGCTGTACTTGGCCAGCAGTTTGCGCGCAAGGGTTAAACCATTGCTGTGCACGCCACTGCTTGGAATGCCGACAATCGCATCCGCCTTCTCAATTCCTTGACCTGTGACGAGCTCATCTTTGGATGCGATACCGACGCATGTTCCGGCCAAGTCGAAACCCCTCACTATTTCGGGCAGGCTTGCTGTCTCACCGCCTATTATGGAGATTTTAGCTATTTCCGCCCCTTTCGCAAGCCCTTGTCCAATCTGGTCAGCAATAGACGTTTCGATGCTCTCCATCGCCAAATAGTCGACAAAGGCTATCGGCTCTAACCCCATTGCGTAAAGATCATTGACGTTCATTGCTATGCAATCGATTCCAATGGTGCGCCAGTTTCCGACTTCGGTCGCGACGAGAACCTTCGACCCTACGCCGTCGGTAGTGATACCAAAAACATAGTCACCCATATCTAAAAGCCCCGCGTAAGCGCCATCTGGGGTTATCGGGGTGCCTAGCGCTTTTTTTTGGGCTTTAAAATGCTTCTTAAGGGCTTTAATTGCTCTCTCTTCGGCGAGGATGTCGACGCCGGATTCTGCATACGTGCGAGGATTTTTTGGACTCATAAATGACCTGCGAGTCTCGAAACTCGTGAATGCGACAGTGAGCCGCGTTACGAGCACAGCGAGCAACGACAGTGGCAGGATGTTGTGGCTAGCCTGCGTTCGGTTAGAAGCATAAGGGCTTTAACCTTAAAAAGAGATCGTTCATCGCGCGCCGCAGTTGTGGCAAATTGGACGCCAGCGGCGCTTCTTCCGGCTGCTCAGCCCGCAAGCGAAAATTCTTCGTGCAGGCTCTCCACAACGCGCCGCACTAAATCTCGCTTCAAAACGAAAGAGACGTTGTGCTCGGTGGATCCCTGACTGATCATAATGATACTGACGTTTAAGCGTCCAATACAAGAAAAGATCCTGCCTGCTAGGCCGGGCGTTCCAGCCATACGGGAACCCACGACGGCTATCGCGCTGACGTCCTCGTCGCACGAGATCTCTTTGATGACGTTGGCATTAAATTCTCGCTTGAGTTCGTGCAGGGCGTTTAACGCCCTACTCAGGTGTTCTTCTTCCACAAGAACCGATATGTTTGCTTCACTCGATCCCTGGCTGATCATAATGATGTTGACTCCTGCGTTCGCGAGAGTCGAAAACACGTGAGCTGCGACGCCAATGGTTCCTGCCATGCCCGCGCCGGAAAGAGTGATGAGGGCGACGTTGTCGATCGCGGTGACCGCTTTGACGAGACTATCATCGTTGGTCACGGTGTCAACGATTATTGTACTCGCTCCGTCTGGATTGAAGGTATTCTTTACGCGCACAGGGATCCCTTTGTTGACCGCAGGTTCTATCGTTTTAGGGTGGATGACCTTCGCTCCAAAGTACGAAATCTCCATTGCCTCGACATAAGATATCTCAGTAAGGGTGCGCGCTTTAGGAACGAGCTTTGGGTCTGCCGTCATGATGCCATCGACGTCAGTCCAGATCCAGATCTCGTCCACATCGACGGCGCTTCCTATAATTGACGCGGTGTAATCAGAACCTCCTCTTCCGAGAGTTGTTATGATGTTGTGTATGTTGTAAGCGATGAAACCGGTGATAACAGGGACAATGCCCACCTTAAGCAGCGGAACGAGCCGCTCGCGGACGCGTCGTTCGGTAATTTCCGTCGGCCGTGCGCCGCGGTGCTTACTATCAGTGATAATGCCCGCTTCGCCGCCGGTCAAGAAGACTGACTGAATCTTGAGCGATTTTAGTGCACCTGAGACCATTGGGGCGGACAGCCGCTCGCCAAACGACGAGACATAGTCGTAAGATCTGTCCGTCAGCTCACCGAGATGATATATACCGGTCAGAGCGTTTTTAAGCTCTTCAAGCCTCGTTTCAACCTCAGATACGACCTCAGTTACAACCATCTCATCTTCGATTGCGGCGTAAGCGGCGTCTACATGCCTCTTGCCTATCGCGTCAACGAACTCTGAGACTTCGGCAACTTGGGCATATTCGCTGGTCAGGCGTTCAGCTATGGTTTGCAGTTCGTCTGTCAAGCCAGACATGGCAGAAACGACCACTGCAATCTCATTTCCTTGTTCGCAGTAGCTTTGCACGAGCTCTGCAACTTGCTTTATGCGGTCGCCGTTTCCGACAGAAGTGCCGCCGAATTTCATCACGTAGCGCATCTTATCTCGGTCCCATCAGGTGCATTTTTAGCTAGTTTATCCCGGTCGATGGTATTAAAGTCTTCTCACGGGAGCTCAGGGGTTTGCCGCTCAAACAAAGGACCCTAACGGCAGAAGCGGCCGAGGACTTGTTGGGGGCGCGCAGTGAATAAACCGCAAGGTGCCTGCTACTGCTCTTGAGAAAATGCAAGTCGACGCGATGCCGCGAATTGTTAGAACAATCTGAAAACGAAAAAAATGACGAAAATAGCGGCCAAAAAAGGTACGGTCGCTATCGCGACGTATTGTGGAACTCCCCAATTCAGCACCTTTCTCCCGTCGAGCGGGCCGATCGGCAGCAAGTTAAAGGCGGAGAGCCAAACGTTGATGGCAAAACCGTACCACCCAATGGAGCTAAGAAAACCTCCCAGCGGCGTTAGGAGCAGATAGATCCCAGCTAGGGCTAGATTAAGAAGTGGCCCCGCGGCCGAGATAATCCCGTTCTGTCGTTTTGTGATCGTCGGCCCGTAGATCATCGTGGCACCCGGAGCCGCGAACACGATATGAGTCACATAAGCAAACAGGACCGACAGCGCCAGCGTGGTATAGTTGGCCCTGAATTCCGACCAGAAACCGAAACGTTGAGCCGTCAGCTTGTGAAGTAGCTCGTGCAAGACGAAACCGGAGCCGACAACAAGCAGCGGTATGCTCAGCGTCAAGACGACGTATTCGACAGATACGCTAGAGAAGTCAGGCCTGCTGAATGCTAGATAAAATGCTAATGACACGCCCAACCAAGCGATAACGAGATCCGTGACCTCTTTCCTGCTTGTAGCGTGCCGCACCATACGTTAGACCATCCCAGGGATTCGCGAGAACGCTGTTTCCAATATGTGGTACGGGCTGACACCGGTCAAAGGGAATATCACAAGCAAAGCGATAAACGTCGCCAGCGAGCTGCCCAAGTTGACGGCCACTGCAACGACTAAGACCCTAAAAAGTTTGTTCGAGAGAAGCTCGCGCACGGAGGCCACTTTTGCGATGGCCGAAAAATCTTCGGTTCTGGGAGGCCGTTTTGCCGCTTCCATTAGTCCGGCGATAACGCCCACTTTTAGAAAGGGAACCGGTACGAAAGGGCTGAAGCCGGCGTACCCAGCAGACGCTGCGATGGCTAGTGGATGGCTTCGGCTGGCCGTGGCAAAGCCTGCCGCGAGAACAGCATGAAGTATAAACCAGTAGCCAAACGCGAGTAATACGACAGCGAGCGGCGCGCCTGAAAGGAAAATGAGCGCAAACAGTGCCATTATCACGGCGAGAAATACGACGGCCGCGATTTTCGTCAGGTTGAAGCGTCGTTTCGGCACCGTGCCAAGGGCTTCTAGCGATGGAATAAGCTCAGGCTGGGCGAGATAGCGTTTAATCCCCTCTTTGTGGCCGGCCCCGACAACCGCGACAACTTTTCCCGGTAGTTTCAGCAGATTTCCCGCTAGGTAAGCATCGCGTTCGTCAACGAGAACCTGCGCGGCGCTCGGCGAGAATTGCCGCAGCTCCGTCATTAGTTGTGAGATTACGTCATCGTCCGTAATCTTCTCTAGGTCAATTTCCTCATCGTTCGTGGTTATCCCGAGAAGGGCTACAACCATTTTCAGTTTTTCAATGAGGCGCATTCTTGCCCAAAACCGAGCCATGGTGACGTTGATATCGCGATCCACCAACGCGATGCCTGCACCGATGCTCTGAGCCGCGTCGATTGCAGATAGCATCTCACTTCCTGGTTTGACGCCGAGTTCTGAGCCGATCTTGTTCTGCACGTAGGCAAGCAGCCAATGAACGAGGAACTGGTACAGTTTGCCGCTCGAGAGTATATCCTTGATCGATGCACCTTGCTGTTCAGGGTGTGTCAACGCGGCGTACCGAAGCGCGTCTAACTCAACGGCAACGACGTCAGGGTGCTCGGCTTCGATGGTGCGCTTGACCTCGGCGACGCTCTCTTGGGATACGTGCGCAGTTCCCACGACAACGATCTCTGCGGGCTGATCGGGTCTTAGGTTCATTTGGTAGTCTTCCGCTATGCTTTGATAACGGTGCCGTCAGGGCGCACGATCTGTTCGCGCGCTTCACCCAGCAGAGTCATAGCGCTTGTTAAGTCCTTTTGCGTGACGATCCCGACCACGTCGTCTCCCTGAACGACTGGAATTGACCCGAGCCGCTGTTGAGCGAGCCTCACAAAAACAACTGACGCCTCGTCATCGGGCTTCGCGGGTTCAAGGTTGCGCAGCATAATGTTGCCGACCATAATCTCGTCACGGCGATTTGCGGGCACTTGATGCACGTTGTTAAACGCGACAAGACCCACAAGCCTTCCGTTGTCAACGACTGGGTAGCTGGCGTGTTTACTCTGAAACATCACTTCAATTAGTTGGTTGATCGTCATCGAAGGCGGAACGGTCACCACTTCGGAGGTCATGATATCTCTTACCTTGACACCCGCGAGCGTCTGCGTGATTGTCGTTTGGCGCTCCTCGTCAGATGCTACGATGTAAATAAAGAAAGCAATAATGATAAGGAATGGATTCACGAACAGTCCGGCAATACCCATCGCTATCGCAAGAACCTTGCCGATCTGCACGGCTGTATGCGTCGCCTGCAGGTACGACCGGCGGCCAGCAAGCCACGCCCGCAATACGCGACCCCCGTCCATGGGGAACGCCGGCAGAATGTTGAATCCGCCAAGAACGAGGTTGATGTAGGCGAAGTTCAGAAAAAACAGATGCGGCACCGTTGTTGTCACACCGAAGCTTAAGCCGAGAAAGATCGCTCCGAGGCCGAGGCTGACCAGCGGCCCGATTAGTGCCGTTCTGAACTCAATTTTGGGATCTGCGGGGATTTCTATAGCGGAAACTCCTCCGATAAGGTAAAGGGTTATGCTCTTAACTTCGATGCCGTAACGCAACGCGAGAAGGCTATGACCAAGTTCGTGAAGCAGCACAAAAACGAAGATCATTATGCCTGCGACGGTTCCATAAACGAAGGCATTAGGAATGCCAGCAAACCCAAAAGGTGGAGGATCCACTGAAAAAATGAACGCAAAAAGGGGTACGATCAGAATGAGGGTGATGTTGAGCAGAATCGGGATGCCGCGGACGGTAGCGATTCGAAAAGACCAAGCCATAGAGGAATCCTGATTTAGCCTTTATTTAACAAACTATATATCACTTTAGCCGATAGTGCTTACCGGAGTTTGGCGCGAAACTCGCAGGGGAGGTTGCGATGCGAATCGAGCTGACGCAGATCATAGATCTTAATGTGTATACTGATAAGGGAGATTATATTGGGAAAGTGGAGGACATCAAGATCGACACGAACGATAGGAAGGCGACTGGCCTCGTCATAGGCGATCTCAATCATAATATTTTCGATATTAAATACCGATTCGTTGTTATTCCGTACCGGTTTGCAAAGTCGATAGCCGACATAATTCTGGTCAGCAGCGTCGTGAAAACGCTCATCAGCCGAGCCAAGCCAAAAGAAGAAGCGTAATGAAAGAGCGCGAGATTTACGCTGGCTTGCGCACCATCGCTCCGTTTTTCGTTCGTGTAGACGGAAGAAATTTCCGGCATACGCTTGAACTGCTGAGTCGCGAACAGCCGCACGACCTCGCCTTCGCGCAGTCCATGGCCGCAGCTTCGGAAATGCTCGTGCGCCGAAGCGGGCTGTCTGTGCAGCTGGTTTTTGCGTTTTCGGACGAGGCAAACGCGCTCTTTCTTGAGACTCCGTTTGACGGCAGGGTTGAGAAGCTCGACTCAGTCGTTGCGAGCTTTTTCGCCAGCGCGGTGACGCTGAAGCTTATGCCTGAGCCTCCTCTCGCATTCGACGCACGCGTTATTCCGATGGGCAGAGAGGACGTGCTACGCTATCTCGAGTGGCGACAGAACGAGGCTTGGCGAAACCACTTGCACGCGCACACCTATTACTTTTTGAGGCGCGGTGGCAAGAGCGCGCGCGCGGCGCACGCCCAGTTGCTGGGAATGGACGCCAAGCAAATGCACGAGCTTGCATTCAGTCACGGCGTGAATTTGGCGAAGACCCCGTCGTGGCAGCGCAGAGGAATCCTCATACACAGGGAGATTTTTGAGAAGAAGGGCATTGATAAACAAGGCCGCCACGTGAGCGCGAGGCGGTCGAGAGTCGTTCAAGATTGGGACGTGCCGCTTTTTAAATCGGCGGAGGGACGAGAGATGCTGCGCGGCCTCGCAGGTCTGGACACAGATAAATATCAATAATTATATATTAATATCAAGAGGTCTGTTTTTGCCTTCTGCTAAGCTACGGGCTTAGGCAGCGAAAAGAACTAATTGCTAGGCAAACAGGCATTGTCGGGAAGGGAACGCGTCGTGGCTTTAGGGCTTTGGGGAGCGAAACCGAAGATAGCTAAAAACGAGCAGGTCTTCCTGCTCGACATCAAGAAAGGGCCATACTACGTGGTGGCTTCGGTCGAGGTAGGGAACACGACGACGAAGTCCATCCTCACCGCCACGAACATGCTTGACGGCAAGACCTATGTCGTGAACAAGGTAGTCAACATGACGCGTGACGTGCGTGACCCGAAGCCAGGAGAGGAGATCTTTGGACGAACGCTCACCTATAAGCCCCTAACTAGGAACAGCATTGCCGAAATGGTGAAGCGCACGTTGGTCCAGTCGGTGCGAGACGCGAATTTGGACCTCGTCGACGACCTCCACTTTGTGGTGCGTTCGACCGGCGTTGTCGCTGGGTTCGATCAACCGGAAGACATAGGCGAGTTCATAAAGGCGCTCGCTGACGGTTGTCTGATGGCAGGCGTTACGCCGAGAAAGATGACGCCGGCGATGAGCATTCAGCACCTGCCAAAGAAGTTTCGCGAATATAGTCTTCTCGATAAGGTCGCGTTTGACGGTTCCGTCAGTGGGGTCCTCCCACCCATCGGTTCCACAGGCGTCGAAGTAGTCGCAAACGAAATGGAGGGAGAACTTGCGACTGCCGGAATCAAGGAAGGGGCTAAATGGGCAGACATTGACTATCGAAATCCGTGCCTTTCGATGGATTTCGGTACGACCTTCAAAGGGCGCATCACCAACGATGCTCTTCCCTATGCGAATACGATAGCAAACTTCTGCGGCATCTCAGGGGAAATCGTCGATTCCATCGGGCGGGGCACTGGCCTGGTAGATGAGACGAGTGGGACAACGTTTGATCTGCCCAGACCAAGCCGAATAAAAGTCGGCATTCGGCGAGAGCAAGACGTTAGGGCTCTTGCAGACGAGATCCACGAACACATTCGCATCGAAGAAGTCCCAAAAACGTCAAAGCGGTTCGGCAGCGTTCCGGTCAATCCACACGCGGCCGCGCAAATAGGGTTGACACTCATAGGTGTCGATTCGGGAGAGAACGGCAGTGACCTCCACCGCATTTCGAAAGTCGGGGGCGAGATCTATCACGAGTTCGGGGTCGAAATGCTCTTCGACGTGATCGACTGGGTATCCACCGGCATCGCGGACAGGATTATCAAGGCGGCACTGGCGAAAGGCCTCATCAATGAAAAGGTGAGCATAGGAATAACGGGCCGTGCGGGCATCACAGGAAATAAGCCGAAGCACATTCTGAAGGTCATTAAAGAGATGGGCATCTACGACAAGCCCGAGGAGTACGTGGTGTTTGTTGACGACGGACTCGCGCGAGGGGCTGCCATCATGGCGCGGTGCATGAATTCGCTCGGTACGGTAAAGAATCCATTCGGGGGCCTTAGGGGAGGAAAGTGCATTTTGGGCCAGCGGATGCGACTACAGGCCCACTGAGTAATCTTTGTCGTGGAAATCGCGATTCTTTACAGCGATGTGTTCAGACACGCTCGGCTGTGGCGTTCCCAGTTTTGAACTCGGTTCGTTGATCGATTTTGGCCGCTAGCTCACTCAGCGCTGTCCCGCAACAAAAGAAGTCCGACGCATATGAGCGTCCAGTTCAATCCCGCACAGTTTTGTCGAGAACAAAAAAAATAACTATAAAAAAGGGGAGATAATTGTACGTGAGGGGGGCACGCATAAGCTTATAGCGTATTGACGTCGCTAAAAAAATACGAGGTAAATGGGCAAGAAAGCGTTCATCGTCGGACTTTCGCTCGCGCTTGCAATCGTGATGGCCTGCTCGTTGGTGAGCCCTGCAGCAGGGCAAGAGTCGCCGTCGAATCTGACCTCTGCGGCAGGTGCGCAATACCCCCCGTATCCGGTAAACCTTTACGAGTTTTACAGATCTGACTGTCCGCACTGCCAAGCGCTCGCTCCTCATATTACTGAGCTTGAAAACCAATACCCAACGCTGCACGTGTACAGGTATGAAATCGCAAATGGCGACAATTATTCCCTCTTTCAACAGTTTCAGACTGCGTATGGCTTGAAATCCGATACGGTGCCGACCGTCTTTATCGGCAATTACACGCCGTTTGTATCAGATTTAGC
>CAZHSW010000019.1:0-16771 GCA_964534635.1 uncultured Methanomicrobia archaeon | reverse complement strand
AGAATACTGAACGGCATTTTGCGAAAGCGATCGAATGGATTCTGAAGCCATAAACAACGAGATCAAGAAATGGGCCCTCCAAAATGCGCTTCGACACGCAGGTAAGGCAGAACAGCGTGCCGTCGTTTCGAAGCTGCTAGGTGACCATCCTGAACTTCGACCAAATGCTGCGGAGATATCAAGTGCGACAGATAGGATAATCGCCGAAATCAACGCGCTCACGCCTGATGAACAGAAAAAGATGTTTATACACATTGCTCCAGAGTTGCAGCAATACGGCGCAAAGCCCCAAGCTGACGAGATACGCCTCCCAAACCTGCCGCACCACGAACACGTGATTATGCGATTCGCGCCGAATCCTAACGGCCCAGCGACGTTAGGCAGCGCTCGCGGAATTGTGGTGAATTCAGAATACGCGAGGCAATACAGCGGATCATTCATCCTGCGTTTTGACGACACGGACCCTCAAACAAAGCGGCCGATGTTAGAAGCTTACGGGTGGTATCTTGACGATTGTGACTGGCTTGGAGCAACGCCAGACAGCGTGGTCATCGCTTCAGACCGGATTGAAACCTATTACCGTTACGCAGAGCGGCTTCTTGAAAAGGGAGGCGCTTACGTCTGCACTTGTTCGCAAGAGCGCTTCAAGCAGTATAAGCAAAAAAGAGCCTGGTGTCCTGATCGGAGTAACGCTCCCAAAAAGAACTTGCAGCTCTGGAGACAAATGCTAGACGGCCATTTTGGCGAAAAGGAGGCCGTTTTGCGTATTAAAACCGACATGGCTCACAAAAATCCGGCCTTGCGAGATTGGATCGCATTCCGAATTATCGACGCGCAGCACCCTAGAGGGCTTAGCTTTCGTGTGTGGCCGATGCTTGATTTCGAATCTGCAATCGAAGATCACGAGCTTGGCGTTACACATATAGTCAGGGGAAAAGACCTGCGCGATAGCGAAAAACGACAGATATTTGTCTATGACGATTTGGGCTGGAAGTACCCCTACACCTTCCATTGGGGCAGGATAAGCGTTCACGAGTTCGGCAAATTCTCAACAAGCGCTCTAGGCAAGCAGATTTGCAGCGGATTTTATCGCGGATGGGATGACCCGCGGCTCCCGACGCTTCGGGCATTGAGGCGGAGAGGTTTTGCGCCAGAGGCGATCAGGCGGTTTTTTTTGAGACTTGGAATCAACGAATCAGATATAAGCGTTAGCCTGGAAAACCTCTACGCCGAAAATAGAAAACTCGTGGATCCGATAGCCAATAGGTACTTCTTCGTGCAAGACCCCGTCAACATGAATATCATCAAAGCCGAGCCTACTCGTGCGCGCGTTCCGCTGCACCCATCTTCCGCCTTGTTCCGAGAGATCCCTGTGAAAGGGGATCTTTGCATCAGTTCCAAAGACCTTACCTTTGCGACTGGCGATTTGGTACGGCTTAAGGATCTTTACAACGTTCGAATTTTAGCTAAGGATCCGCTCAACGTCGAATATGCGGGCAAAGAGATCGTAAAAGGAACGAAAATAATCCATTGGGCCCCACCAGAAGGGCCTCTCGTCGAGGTACTGACTCCAACTCGAGTCGATATCGGAGTTGGCGAAGCGGGAATAGAGACCGAACTTGGCAACGTAGTGCAATTTGAACGCTACGGGTTCGTTCGAGTGGATGCCGTAGAACGAAACGGGCGTGCAAAAATTACCTGCTATTTCACCCATAAATAACATCTTGCGGAACCAGTGCTCGCCGAAAAGCTAGCCCTAAGCATTAAACAAGACTAGAAGCAGCGAAATAGCTACGGCCGCAATGAGCAGGGAAATCGCCAGTGCGCCGCCCATTGCCATCATTGCATTTACTGTGCTGGCGAGCTGCGCAGTCTTTCGCGATCCAAAGACCGACACACCGCTAGCTTGTTGCGTATTCATTCCAAAAGAGACTGGTTCCAGATTCGCCTCTGCCTCATCGGCAAGCTCGAGAATCATCTTTAGCAATACCCCGATGTCTGTTTTAACTCCTAGCGAGTTCATACTGCTGTTGAAGTTCACAACGTGGTTATCGGTAGTCATGACTTCCGCTTCGTCAACTTTCAATGCGCTGACGACAACATCGCGAAAATTTGGGACTATGTTGTTTGCATCGATGAGGACGTAAGCGGTTCGCTGCCCAGCGACGTCAACCAGAGCTACTTGAGTGCCAAGATCGCCCATACCTTCCTCCCGTGCCAAAATAGGCCCTCTGGTTGCTATTCCAAGTTTAGTCTCGCCTTTCACGAGTTCTGATCGCATGAGCCTTGTCGAAGCTTCCCTGATTGCTTCGATGAGATCGAATGAACTTCTTGAGCCGGCCCAAATAGACGACGCGAAGGATGCAGTGCAGTTGTGGGCATCAATCAGCGCAGAAAATTCAGCACCTTGTATCCGAGCTTCTGCAGCGGCGATGAGGCCGATGCCGTATTCGATGTCCTCAGTTGACTCTGGCGATAACGTTGAGATGAAGAGAATAGAGTTGCCGAACCTTTGAGCAAGGAGCTTTATTGCCCCCGTCTGAACTCTGATCGACTTCGACGCATCTGAGCAATAGTCGGTGTTTTTTAGCGCGCGAGCCGCCGCGTCGACAATTTTGAGCGACTCCGTGGCCGAAACTAAATTGAAGTCGTGTGTTGCCGTTCCGTGAGGCACAAAAACCTCGCCTCCGTCGAGATTCTTCGCAATTCTAACTGGCAGGTTTCCGCCACCGATCTCGCCCATTGGTCCTGGGTGCACCGCCGGTATCACAAAAGTCGCTTTCAAGCGCTGGTTCGCGACGAAGGAGAGCGTTGTCACAGGAACCTCAACGGTTTCTCCGATTTTTTTGAAGAAGTCTTCCATCCCAGGGGCGCCCTCAGTCGTTTGTGCGATATAGCCACGAAGGAAATCCATGCCGCTAACGCCGAACGATCGTCTCAGAGGCGCGTCCATATATCGGATGAACGCAAGGGCCCCCAAGGTAAATACAATGCTTACGGCCACCAGATTTACTACATATCCCGTAACCCCAAATAATGGCAATAATAGGGCTCCGAAGACCGTTTGAAGCGATGCGGGCACTACGTTTCGAACTAAGCTTTTCGTGGTAATGGCCGTCAGGACCAATATTCTGAATGCGAAGACTGCGCCTAAGGCCATGACGTATGCTGAGACTGTGAGTTGCCAACCTCCAACGAACGAGATCAGTGCGCCAACTACACAAAAGATGCTCACGATTATCGCGCCGACAAATGCAAGCAAAGCGGACCGGTTGACAGTCATAGTACCGCGCAAAAGGCGAGCTAAGGGATGCGTGAAAGCAGCGGCAAGCACCGCTGGCAAACCGATGAGGATCAAACCCGCTAAGAGATTCTCTCGCCAGCCATATGGGAAAACTCCCGCTCCAACTACTAGCGACAAAATAAGCGTGACGGGTATGGTGTTTTTCCACCGCGGAGCTTTAAAGACATAATCCATCAGTCCTGCAGTGCGCTCTTCCACCCCCTTCACGACTTTCTCTTTCGAGCCAAACATCTTGAACGCCATATTCACCGCCGAATTCTCATTTTTCTTGAAGTTCGAGGCTATGAATTTCTATGTACCCTCTGCATTGCTCATCAAACCACTTCTTTTCATAATCGATGAGCCTGATGCGCTTGTAAAAGATTGGAGCATCGAGGACGAGCGTTTCGTATTCGCCCCCCTCGCCCATGAGGTGCACTCCGTATTTTCTATGTAGCTTACACAGATCGTCTGTCGCAGCGCCATCCAATCGCCTGCCTAGCCACGATTCATCCATCCCATATGCCGCTACCTGAACGATCGCGATGTCCATAGAACGCGCCATCGCGCGCAGCAGGCGCTCACCGCCGTGGTTCCACAATGGCGCATACAGCTCTAAATTTAGCTGATCGCATAGCGTTTTCAGTCGGCTCATTTGGTAGTTCGAGGCTATTGTTCCTGCAACGATTCCGTCCGCTTCCACGTCCTGTAAAATGCCTCGCAACAACGCCAGTTCGTCGTCGTGTGAAGCAGATACCCTTGATACGAGCGGGATACGGGTAGCCTCTGAGATGAGGGTTGTCAGGGACGCGCATGGCACGTGATACATAAGAGAGTCTTCCACCGGCCGAATGTTTACTAGCTGCCCAACCTCATGTTCGCGCAAGGCACAGGTCAAGGCACAGATCGAGTCTTTTCCTCCCGAAATCATCGCAGCCAGACGCATACAGCCTCTAAGACGAATTAAATGTGAGCGGCGCGTTAATCTTCTTTCGCAACTTCAATGGCTTTCAGTGGCACATCTGCCAAGGCTTTACCAACTACTGCCTTTGCTATCTTGGCCGCATGGGATTCGTTTTCGGCGTTCAATATCTTTATTTCGAGCGTTAAGCCAACTAGAGCCGTGTTAGCGACTAAATAAACGCTGTCGAATGCGTTACCGCAAGCAGGGCAGGGTGTAGAACCGACAGCTACCTCGACCTTGCTTAATTTTGGGTTTAGGCGCTTACCAACCTCTGATATAGCTATGCCGATCGCATCATCGACTGATTTAACGTCCCTTACGAGCCACGCTGCTTCAAGCGTGACGTAATAATTCGGCACGTATCGCTCTAAGTCAACAAAGTTAATTAATATTCTTATGGCACCGCAGCTAAAACGCCAACGTCAGTTCGAAGTCACCTCATTAGTGATTCCGAAGTGCCCCTGCGGACAATCCGGCATCAAGCCAGCCGTGCCCGTAGCTGAAGCACACCAACGCATTGACCAGATCCTCTCGTTTACAGAAATAGCAACCATCTGCGTAATAAGCGCGCGCCATTATCAAGAACGTGTTTGATTCTTCGTGATCGGTAGCGCTTTCTACTCGCGCAAGGGCTTCGCGCAGCTTGGCCTCGTAATGCGCGACCTTGTCTTTAATCTCCGGCACTTTTTGCTCCGGCAAATGTCTCAAGCGCCTCTTTTTCTATGACGTGAAGCGATGCTGGTATGACTAAAACGTGGGGAGGAGGACCGAGGTCGTATTCCTTGAGCTTGGCCAGCGCATCTGCTTTTACCATGGGCGTAGTTGACCCTGCCCGCGCAACGCCGACCGCGAGTGAGGCAGCCAATTTGTTTCGCCCCTTCTCGTGTTCACTGTGCAGCAACAACTCAACGGCTTGGCCAAGCGTCATAAATTCTTCATCTATATCTAAGAAAAGCAGTGTGTGGAGGTCGTTTCGAAGATTCGATGCTACTGTGTTGTAGGGCGTTTCCGAGACCTTTTGATACGGAAATGATATAGTTGCCGATTTGCCAAAACGGTAGTTTTGAAGCCCGGTCAATCCACAAACCGCGGTCGTTATCGAAGAGCCGTGTACGATGTGAGTTCTGATCCCCTTATCGGCAGCTTCAATTCGCAACGCGACGTGCGTCGTGGAAATCATGGCGTCGCCCGCTGTTAAAAATACGACGTTTTTGTGCCTGGCGTCGCGCAGAATGGTTTTGTCGGAGGCTTGCTCAACCTCTGCTCTGGTGAGCACGTGGATTTTGCGCTTGTAAAATCTCTCGAGTCTCTCGACAGTCGTTCCCACCAGTTTTGAGGTATAAAACTCTGCGTAAATCACGTCAGCATTTTCGATTGTTTTCTGTCCTCTGACGGAAACGTCTTCTTCATCGAATAAACCTAGACCAACGAATGTCAGCACGGAATCACCCAGTTGAGAGAGAAGTCAGGCAGATAGCTTGGTGTCAGACGCAATAGCTTTTTCTGCCTTCAACCAACAAGCGTAGTTTTTTGCCGCCGCTTTGCTTGCGATAACCAGAAAAAGCATAATTGATAGGCGTCCTTTTATCAAACGAGTGCCGTGTCGCAGAAAAAATGGTGTGTCAGTGTGCCAAAACAGGATGGAGAACGCTTGAGGCAAGAGCTCAAGCAGCTGGGCCTTCTTAACGGTAGATACAGAATCGAAGAGCGCATGGGACGACTTTTCATCCCTTTCAAAGGCATGCCTAATGACCCGCGGTACGAGGTTGAAGCGTGCGCCGTGAGACTGCGCCCTCAAGCCGGTCGCGCAAGTGTAGAGATCAGCTATGATGTAATTGGGGATATTGCGATAATTAATTGGTTCGAGGGCGTGCGTGTAGCCGCAGCAGAGCTCTTGGAGGCACAGAAAAACATCAAAGTTGTTCTCGCTTCGGCTGGCGGGGTAAATGGCAAGTACAGGCTCAAAAAACTCCTCTTCGTTGCTGGCGAAAAGCGCACCGAGACGATACACAAGGAGTATGGATCGAGGCTGCTGATCGACGTTTCCAACGTCTATTTCAGCCCGCGCTTAGCTACGGAACGGCACCGAGTCGCTCAGTTGGCGCAGCCAGATGAGACAGTCGTCGATATGTTTGCGGGAGTCGGACCTTATACCATTATGCTGGCTAAGAAAATCAAAAAAGCAATTGCTTTTGAGCTTAATCCTATCGCTTTTCGCTACCTAAAAAAGAATATAGACCTAAACAAATTGCACAACGTTTTAGCGTGCCTGGGGAATGCGAAGGACCTAACTCCGAAATTCGAAGCCAAAGCAGAACGAGTCATCATGAATTTACCTCACAGCGCCTGCAATTTCTTAGACGCAGCTGTGACATTGATAAGCGGCGATGGTGGCGTCATCCATTTTTATGATGTACGAGCTCAAGAGCATTTTCCGGAAAGCGTCGAACGAGTTAGAAAAGCAGTGCAAAGTGGCGGCAGGATACTTGAAACTATTCGTCTGAAGAGAGTTCGATCATATGCGCCAGGCCGGTATCACATCTGTGTGGATACCAAAATAGCCCCGAAATAACATGCTTTGCGTGTTTTGAGATCAAAACGGGTTCTGAAAACAACATCACCTCACATTAGCAACTAATGGCAAGCGCCTCTTATGTTCTCCACTTAATACCCGCTCGTCTATCTCCTGCACACGACGTTGTTCAACGCCCACAATGCGGGCCACTTCAGCGACAGTTCTTCCGCCGTCAACTAGCTCATACAAGATTCGATCAAGGAGTTGATAAGCGATGCCAAGCTCTTCTTCATCTGTTTGTCCAGGCCAAAGACCCGCTGAAGGCGGCTTCGAGATTATTCTTTCAGGGATACCAAGATAGCGCGCCAGCTGGAGGACCTGAGTCTTGTAGAGGTTACCTATGGGCAAAATGTCCGCAGCACCATCTCCGTGTTTCGTAAAATAGCCGGTGAGAAGCTCTGTCCTATTGCTTGTACCGACGACGAGTCTGCGATCAGCGTTCGCGACGACGTAGCTTAGAATCATTCTGATCCGAGGCTTCAGATTCGCATCCACGATCGAAGGGCGATCGCTTCGACCGATGGGCATAATAGGCGTTGCCGTCTTCCTGAGACAGTTGACTAAATTGCTGATCTCGATTATCGTAAACGGGAGGTTATAGGTTTCTGCGATAAATGTTGCGTCAAGCGTGTCTTGCGCAGAAGTCGTTCCTGTTTCAGGCAATATCAACGCTCTCGCATTCACGGCGTCATGCGCGATTGCCGCGACGACTGAAGAGTCCACACCGCCGCTCAAAGAAATGACTGCACCTCTCGCGTTGGCGGATCGTACACAGGTTTTCAGGAACGCTTTGAGCTGAAGGCAGATCTTACTCAAGGCATCTTCATTCAACGCGAGAGGGTACATGATTGAAGCAATTCAATCGCTAGCGCCGAAGACGTCTTTGACTGTGCTGAAAACTTTGGACTTGCGACTGGCTTTCACAATAGTTTCACCGCTTAAGGACGCAAGCTCTTGAAAAAGGGCTCTTTCTCTGTCGCTCAGATTCTTAGGAATTTCAACGATTAGCGTTGTGTACTGATCTCCACGGCCTCGTCGATGAATGCTTGGAGCGCCCTTGTCTTTCAAACGTATGGTCGTTCCGCTTTGCGTTCCTTCGGGAATGTCGATCGTCACAGCGCCATACACCGAAGGCACTTCGACTTGTCCGCCCAGCGCGGC
Organism: uncultured Methanomicrobia archaeon; assembly: GCA_964534635.1. Classification (GTDB taxonomy): domain Archaea; phylum Halobacteriota; class Bog-38; order Methanoflorentales; family Methanoflorentaceae; genus Methanoflorens. Next base: position 8,788 of record CAZHSW010000019.1, on the reverse strand, counting down.
GGTTGAGACGCTTATTGTCTGATCGCTATAGATATCATCGCCCTCGCGTTTGAATATTGGATGATCTCGCACGTGCACTACGACGAGCAGATCGCCTGGGGGCCCACCGCGAACCCCTACAGAACCTTCACCTGCCTTTCGAATGTGGAGGCCGGAATACGCCCCTGGAGGGGTCCTGATGGGGATGGTCTTCGAAGTTTGTATTCTCCCGGTGCTCCCACAACGCTTGCATTTTGCATTGAAGACCTTTCCCTCCCCGTGGCATTCTGGGCAGGTTTCTATCCTGATGACTTGGGCACCGAAGATACTTTGCGCACGCTGCACCTCACCCCTGCCGCCACACGAGGGACAAGTCTTAACGCCGCTGCCTGGTTCGGCTCCGGTGCCGTTGCAGTGATCACAGCGCTCATAACGAGAGGCTTTGACGTTGACCTCTGTTCCAAAAATTGATTGTTCAAATGACAGCTCCACGTCAACCGCTAAGTCAGCGCCTCTTTGAGGACCAGTTGGGCGAGTTCTCTGTTGACGGAATGGGCCGGTACCGAACCCCCCTCCGAAGAAAGTCTGAAAGATATCTGAAAAATCGCTGAATCCGCCGAAATCGCTGAAGCCTGCGCCCGACGACGGCTGCCCGAACCCTGCCTGTCCGTAGCGGTCATAGGTTGCTCGCTTGCTCGGATTGCTCAAAACCTCATAGGCCTCAGTAATCTCTTTGAACTTTTCTTCTGTGCTTTTGTCAGCAGAAACATCCGGATGGTACTTTAAAGCAAGCTTTCGGTATGCTTTCTTTATCTGTGCTTCGGTCGAAGTCTTGTCGACTCCTAATACTTCATAATAATCGCGAGTCATGGGGGCGTTTCGCGCTACTTCTCGTCAACGACCTCGTAGTCCGTATCTCCGGTTGTTTCCTGTTTGGCTTGTTCTGAAGTCTTGGCATAGAGCTCGGACGTGACCTGGTAAATGGTCTTCGTCAGTTCGTCGGTCGCCTGCTTTATGGCTTGAGTGTCAGCACCTTTGAGCGTCTCGCGCGCTTTTTCGATTTCAGCCGAGATCTTGCTCTTGTTTGACTCGTCAATCTTATCGCCCGATTCTCTCAGCGTTTTTTCGGCGGTATATATCATTGAATCTGCGGCATTCCTGATCTCGGCCTGTTCCTTTCTCTTACGATCCTCTTCACTGTGAGTCTCTGCATCTTTCACTAAGCGCTCTATCTCTTCGCTGCTAAGCCCACCGGAGGAGGTGATGGTAATCTTCTGTTCATTGCCCGTGCCCAAATCTTTCGCCGAAACGTGAACGATGCCGTTAGCGTCGATGTCGAAGGTGACGTCGATCTGCGGCACGCCTCTCGGAGCAGGCGGGATTCCCACCAGCTGAAATCGACCGAGCGTCTTGTTACCAAGAGCCATTTCGCGTTCGCCTTGGAGCACGTGGATTTCAACCGAAGTCTGGCCATCAGCTGCAGTCGAAAAGACTTGAGATTTCTTGGTCGGAATGGTCGTGTTCCTTTCAATCAGCCTTGTGAATACGCCGCCGAGGGTTTCGATTCCCAAGGAGAGGGGAGTGATGTCGAGTAGCAAAACGTCCTTGACCTCGCCGACAAGGATGCCTGCCTGAATGGCGGCGCCGACTGCCACGCATTCATCGGGATTGATGCTGCGATCGGGATCCTTGCCCAGGTACTGTTTTATCGCGTTTTGCACGGCAGGAATGCGAGTGGAGCCTCCGACGAGTATGACGCGGTCGATGTCAGCCGGGCTTAGCTTTGCGTCTTGCATAGCCTGTCTCATCGGACCCATGGTCTTTTCGACCAAGTCCTCCGTTAGCTTGTCAAATTGCGCCCGCGTCAAACTTGTGTCCAAGTGTTTCGGGCCGTTTTGATCTGCTGTGATGAAAGGGAGATTAATCACCGCGCTCGTGAGCGTTGATAATTCGATCTTCGCCTTCTCTGCCGCTTCCTTGAGCCTTTGTAAGGCCATCTTGTCGTTCCTGAGATCTATGCCGTGTTCTTTCTTGAACTGGTCAGCGAGATGATCGATAATCCTCTGATCGAAGTCATCGCCGCCGAGGAGGTTGTTTCCGTTAGTCGCCTTTACTTCGAACACGCCCTCGCCGATGTCCAAGATCGAGACGTCAAAAGTCCCACCGCCGAGGTCAAAAACCAAAATCTTCTGCTCTTCTCCTTTTTCTAAACCGTACGCAAGCGAGGCTGCCGTCGGTTCGTTGATGATTCGCAAAACCTCGAGACCTGCTATCGTGCCCGCATCCTTTGTAGCTTGACGCTGACTGTCCGTGAAGTATGCTGGGACGGTAACCACAGCTTGGCTGATCTTCTCGCCTAAGTAATTCTCAGCGTCTTGACGTAGCTTCTGTATGATCATTGCCGAGATCTCTTGGGGCTTGTAGGTCTTGCCCTCTACCGTGACGGTGAAGTCGGACCCCATCTTCCTCTTTATGGACGAAATCGTGTGATCTGGATTGGTAATCGCTTGCCTTTTTGCAATCTCTCCCACCACGCGTTCGTTCTTCACGAAAGCCACCACGGAGGGCGTGGTTCGGTTTCCCTCAGCGTTCGGGATGACGACTGGTTCCCCCCCTTCCATAACTGCGACGACGGAGTTAGTCGTTCCCAAATCTATGCCTATTGCCTTGCTCATCTGTCCACCATATCCGTGCTCTTGTTAACCCTCACTTTTGAATGCCGAATAACCATGTCGTACAGCTTATAGCCCTTTTGAATCTCCTCAGTTATCACGTTATCTGGCACGTTGGGGTCCTCGTCACTCATAACCGCCTCGTGCAAATGCGGATCAAATTGCTCTCCAGCGGAGTTTATACTCGTAACCCCGTTCCTACCCAGAATGTCGGAAAGCTGCTTTTTTATCAATTCGATTCCCTCAGAAAGCGCTTGACTACTCTCATCTCCTAGCGCCTGAGAGGCTCGCTCGATGTTGTCAACGACGACGAGCAGCTCCCTTATTAACTCAGCGGAGGCGTACTTTGACTGGTGCTCGCTTTGTTTCTTGGTTCGCCGCTTGAAGTTTTCAAAGTCCGCTTGGAGTCTTTGCAGACGCGAAAAGTACTCCTCATTCTGTTCTTTGACTGTATCGAGTTCCTCCAACAGGGCTTCTTCTTCGGCTGGAATTTCTATTTCAACTAGCTGCTGGTCATCATCGTGAGAAATCGGCGATACCCCCTCAAAAAAAGGTCTATTTTTTATATGTTTGCACGTCTATATAAAGACTTTTATGGGTATTAAAAGGAAAAACACTGACGCCACGCGCTTCTTAGCAGAAAGATCGAGATCTCAAGTACAGTGAAGAAGTGACTAACTGTTTGACTGTCGGCTAGCGTAGAATCAGTTACGACGCTGCCGATAAAATTATTCTCGCAAGTCGAACTTGACTCTCGTCGCAACACCGAGATTCCTTTAGGAAGATCGTTCAAAAGCGACCTAAGTATGGAAAATTTAGCACAGTCGTCGTTACGTCTGCATAATGACTAAGGTTCTTCGAAGACGATAGACGGGTGTGGGTCGAGGCTTACACTGAGAGCAGCACGCTTAAACCTCGCTCTCGCCTTCTGGTCGTACGCTTCAATGCCGCCAGCCTCGTCGATGATCTTCCTACCAGGTGGCATTGCTCGCATTTGAGCGGCGATAGTCGCTCGTTCCATCGCCGCTGGAATCAACCTTATCCCAATATTCATTGGAACTCCGAGCCTCAATGATATGGACTCAAAGCGTTTAATCGTTCCCGGAACGACTTTAAACACCAAGCGTGCCGCGTCTTCCCCGAACCTCGGTATTGGCAGATTTAAGCGAGCGAGCATCTCAGGTCGCATCGCCACGTGTCCGACGGTCCATGTGCCGTCGACGTAAACCTCTCCTTGCGCTTCGGGCGTACCCCGATTGAATAAAGCGATCGTCATCGCACCCTGCTCAGACGCCGACGGCAGAAGGCTTGTTGCCTCGTCAGGCAAGTGCATCGTAAAGATCTGGTACCGGCCTTTGATGCCCGCAGCCCTGCAGAGGGCGAGCCAAAGAGAGGTCAGGCCGTAGCACATTCCTGTTCCTCTCTTGAGGACCGCGCTTGCGCTGTCGAGGGGACGCATTTCAGCTGCCAATTTGGTCTTGACAAACCAGAAGGCGGCTTCGGCGAACTCCCGATCCGACAGCTCGTACGCGCCGAGCTCGTGGGCCATCGCAACAATGAGGGGGTCGCGTGGATTGCACCACCACGTGGGCCTGAGGTAGTTCTCGTTGGACGTACAGTGCTTCATTCCCGTGCGGTACTCGGGGAGTTCATATTCCCGCGGTGGCCGGACGTAGCGCAGCTCGCCGGGATTCATCACGACTAGCTTCTTGAGGCCGCCGAGATTCCTGAGCAGCATCCTAGCGGCCGTTAATTGTTGGCCTACCTTCGACCGTTTCGGCAACTCCTCTGAGAGTTCCCCTCGGTCCCGCATCTCCTGAACTTGCGCCATTCAACCACCATATCGTCGTTTCACTCTAAGAATCCCGCATCATTCGCGTTTGACGCGAGCGTGTCAGAGATGACTCTTCGTACCTCTTCAGCGCATCCGCGCACTTCCTCGCCTTTGGCGCGTTCTATCTTCGACTCGAGGACGGGACCAGGCCGGTCACAGACGGGGCAGTGCTCGAGCATCCGCACTTCGTCGCCGAGAACGACGAAACCAGGATAGCTGTGCGCCAGTGCGTCGAGGAAGGCAAAGCGCCCGGACTCGCCGTAGCCGACAGGGGTGAAGCTCTCGTCGATGACGAGTGCCTTGCAGTGCGTGTGAGGGACGTGGCGGTAGTGACCTTCGGGGCACTCGAACAGAACGGCGTTTATCTCAGATGCGCTGTAACAATCGCAACAGTGCGTTTCGGGGATGCCCAACACTTCAGTTACCTGCCTCCTGAAGCCGCCATTTGAGATGCGGGCGTCGCCGCCCATTTTCCAGCCGCCACCCGTCATTATCAGACCTCTCTCGCCAAAGTCGAAGGACTTTCCCTCCTTCTGCAGCACGCTCATCATGTTGAGCAACATAAACGGCGCTGACGCAATGAAGAAGGTCTCTTCTGTCTTGTTTATGTACTCGAGACACCGTACAAGCCGCGCAACGACCCTCTTCAGCACCTCGCCTTGGGCCGGCGAGGGGGCTGCATCGGTCGGCTTTGCGTTCCCGCTCATCGATCTTTGCGTCAATTCAGCATTCATATCGATATCAAAAAGGTAATGCGTTTTTTTAGCCTGGTTGACCATGACGTCCATTCCCAAACTTATGGCAAGGCCCGACCTCGCTGGGTTTGGGATCGCCATAAGCGCGTGATCGACAAACGCGTCATAACAGAGGTTGGCGCACCCTTTTGCACCTGAATATTGGATCGCTTTAAATGTTTTCGTGTCCTTCGGGATAACCGTCATCTTCCCACTCGTCCCGCTGCTGTGTAAGATCGTTATTCCGGCCGCTTTAAACGCGGTGCTCACGTCGTCAAACGTCGGATTGGTGCCCTTGATGACAATTCGCGGGAGGTCGCCGGTATAGAGGTTCGCGATCCAGTGCGCCATCTCCTTCCACGACGCTTGCTGTTTGTACGCGGTGTCGGGGATGAGGGGGATCTTGTCCAGATCATCGCTGGTCTTTATGTCATCGGGGCGGACGTTTTCCGCCTCACAATAGTTGTGGTAGAACTTGTTGTGGGTGTAGTGACGCGTGAAGGCGTACCGGATCGCCTTGAGCTGCAGCTCCTGCGCCTCGCCGAGGGGCACGCGAAAGAGGTCGACCGGCTTATAGAGGGCCTCATCGGCAGGGGTCCACGTATTCCTCGGTGGTATCCAATCGGCCAGCACGTCATTGAGTTTTTGTATGCGCGACAGCATGTCTTGTGTCAAAGCCCTTCACTTCCGACAAAGTTGCAAACGCGAATAATATATAACATTACCTCCGCTTTACCACGCTTTCAGATCGTTTAAGCTTCATGATTTTGGGAGTCCGCTGAACGGAAAAAAGAAGTATTCTGTTCTCGTGGGCACGAGCCTGAGCAGCTGCGCGAACTATCGGGAGGCCACCTGAGGACGCACCTGCCACACGCTTGAGGGCAAGTTGCTGTTGTTCTTGTTAAGTTTGGGCGCCGGTTTGCCGCGATCAATGTGAATCGGTTCGAGGGGTCCGCATCTCTAAGCCCTAACTTAGCAACGAAAATTGGTGCTATCGCAGCCTTTGTCGCACAGCTGCGTAGACTGGGAGCTGCTTTAATAAAGTGTTTCAGGAGATCCTCGCGCGAAGAGGAACAATAGGTTGCCAACTTGCATTGTCGTTGCTGTATTGTTCAAGGTTCATCGAAGCGTCGCGTGCAGACTTTTATACGATGTCGGCTAGATAACCACGTGTTCGTTTAGTCAGTGGGGTCAGAGCTTTACAGTGAACTTGAAGTTTGCAGATATCTTCCGGAAAGGGTTAACCGAGACCCTAAGAGACAGACGGCAATTCATGTTCTTACTCGGTTTTCCCGTGGTGCTGATTGCCATTTTTGCATTCGCATTCGGCAGTGGTTCGTTTTTGTCTGGAGGGAGCCTTCCGCATCAGATTGTGGTGATCAACAACGACGCCGGCGTAAAGCTCTTGACCAACAACACCACGCAATACACGAACTACGGCGCCGACTTTCGCGGTGTGCTGCAGAACGCGACAGCTCAAAACAGCACGGAACACCTGTTTCACCTCAACAACGTCACCCAAGCAAAAGCAGAAGACCTGCTGAAGAGCAGGAGCGTCGACGCGGTTGTTATCATGCCCAAGAACTTCTCTGCCGGGATTACCACTATGGTGAACAACTCGACACGGGCGGCAATCACGTCATCGATCGGTCAACAGGTGCTGGCCGGTGCCGGCAACGGTCCGGGCGCTGGAGCGAGCGCCGTTCTACCTCAGCCGGGAAACGCGAGCTCGCAACTTGTCGTTGAAGGAGACTCAGGATACGTCAACTTCCTTAGTTCCCAAGGCCTCATCTCTGCGATCTTTGATCAATACAAGAACGACGTTAAAGCGCAAGCTATGACAGCTGCATCGTCGGGACAACCTCAGAACTTGTTTAACGACTCGACCCCAGTGCTGATACAGCCGATCGCCGGGACGCAGTCATTTTCGTTCTTCGATTACATGGTGCCGGGGCTCATCGTCTTCGCCTTGTTGTTGCAGATAAGCGTTGTGGCGGGAAGTCTGCTTCGCGACGTCGAAAAAGGGACGTTGGACCGCTTGAAGCTGTCAAGAGTAAGCTCGTTTGATCTGCTTTTTGGCACGTTTACTCTATGGACCGTGATCACAGCCGGGCAGGTGCTTGTGCTACTTGCGATCGCCATGTTCCTGGGGTACCACTACCAAGGCGGTCTGAGTTCGCTCGCTCTGGCGCTGCTGATAGGAGTAATTGCCGGAATGGCCTCGATCTCGCTGGCATTGATAGTCGCTTCTTTTACAACGAACGAACGGCAAGCAGCAAGCGTAGCCGCGATGTTATCGATGCCGCTGGGCTTTCTTGCCGGAGCGTTCATCCCGCTGCCGCGCCAAGTGCTCGTTGAGTACGGCGGCCACACCTACCAACTCTATGATCTTTTACCCTGGACTTGGGCTATTGCCGCTCTGCGATCAGTTCTGACCTACGGAAGCGGGCTAAGCGCCGATGTCGCTCTCGACATGGTCTGGCTGATTGCTTTGGCAGCTATACTGTTTGTAGTAGGTGTTGTAATCTACGCGAGCACGCGGCTGAAGGCTCAAGGATGACTTAAAAATGTTGTTTTTTGAGCTTAATTCATCACTTGCGATTCTTGGCAATCGGTCAACGTTTTATTTGAGGACGCATCGATGGCTAGCCTAGACCGATGCTATACAAGACCTAGGAATATGTCAAACGCCGAGTTGCACAAGCTCCGCAAACGGTTAGACCTAAACTGCGTAGAAGAACCGGATGTTAGCGCGAGAGACGCCAAAAGCAAAGATGGCACGGAGAAACGGGCCTGCTAGATCTGTTCACGTATCCTGGCGAGTTATGCAGTCCAAACAACTACGCGCAGACAGGCTTCTCATTTATCTGCCCATCTGCTCACAATCAGCCTTCAAACGAGCGGGCAAAAAAACGGGAGAATATAAAGTTGTCAACTCCTCGACGGCGCAGTGCTTAAACGCAAAGACGGAATCGTTATAAAGAAACCCAAAATACGCTAACGTTGCGACAAATGATTATAAAGGAGCCGTTACATCCTACGAGTGAGAGAGACAAACTTTGGCGACGTATCGTTATTGTGCCGCGCCTCGCGAAGACCCCCCGACAAACATTGAATATCCAAACCGAGCAACATAGCGGCTCGAGTTTTTTGCAGGATCGCGACTTGTTATTATTCAAGGTTTCGACGGATCAATAGAATTGCACATCAGCGCGTCAAACGCGACGCGGTTATAACGTGGAAAGGTGAATTGAGACATTTCTTGATTCAGTCAAATAAGTTCGATAGACAGGTGGGATCAGCCTAACCGGAGCAACTCAGTGGATAGCTTTGTGCTGAAGACAGAACATTTGAGAAAGAGATTCGAGCGCGTCACGGTCGTCGACGATCTCAACTTAGCGATTAAGCGGCAAGAAGTCTTCGGCTTCCTCGGGCCTAACGGGGCGGGAAAGACTACGTCGATTAAGATGATGTGCGGCCTTTTGAAGCCTACAAGCGGGCGCGTGCTCTTCGATGGAGCGGAAGTCGAGTCGATGCCGAAAGGCAAAATCGGCGTTTGCCCCCAAGAT
>CAZHSW010000018.1:0-13578 GCA_964534635.1 uncultured Methanomicrobia archaeon | reverse complement strand
GGATTAGGCTCCAACAGTGCCTTTCTTGCTCAGCGGAACCCTCGCGTTGCTTTTGACGGAATCGATCTGGCCAACAATCCGCTAAGACGTTTCAAGAGAATTCCAAATCTACGGTTCTTTAAGGCGGATTACCACGATTTGCGTAGGTTTGAGGATAATTCGTATGACATCGTCTTTGCTATTGAGACGCTGTGTTATTCGACCGATAAGCCTCAAGTTTTTCGAGAGGTAAAGAAAAAGCTTCGGGGGAATGGGAAGTTTATCATCTTTGATCATTATCGAAATAACCGCGCTCAGCCTTTGAGTCCCTCCGAAGACACGATGTGGCAGCTCATCATAAAAAGCATGGCAGTGCAAGAAGTTGAACGTGTCAGTGACGTCGAAGGATATATGCAAAAGGACTTCTCGATAACAGAAGCACGGGATCTTTCGACCTGCATATTACCTTTCCTGTATAGACAGGAATCTCTCGTGCGTCCTTATTTCAACCATCCTCTCTTTGCGCTAGTTTGCAGTAAGCTTATCCCGCTAGATATGATGAAAAATGCGGTCGTCGTGTTACTCCTGCCTACGAGCGTACACCGACAGATAGACTGTTACTATATGCACGCATTGAGCAACGATCGATGAGTTTGTTTTCGGGTAGCGCACGGCTGGTAATAGCACTCTTACGTGTGCACGTGGTTCGTTTAATCCTTCACAGTTGTAAAAGCGTATAGACAAATTCATAGCTTGGAACGAACGCCAGCGTTGTCGCTTCGTACGGCAGATAACGTTTGTAATAACGCGAAGCTTCGTGCGTAGGAAAGAGATGGTTGAGGCAAAGGAAGATGGTCGACTTACGACTCTGCGTTGGCGTGGAAGAAACGTGCGGACTACCTTGTGCTAACATAACCCGATGTTCTTGGCTTACAGCAAGACCGTATTTAACTAGCTACATCGCCATTGAGAGGGAAATCGCATGCCGGAGGATCCGCGCGTCTAATGTACGACAACCAGTTAGTGATCGTTTCTTAATACGTGCTGGTAGTAGCAACCAATCTGCCTTCGTAAAACTGTACCAGCGAGCAAAACCGCGATGAAGTTTTTTACAACGACAAGCGGTAGAATTTTGTTCACTGTTTTGGCAAAGATAGGATGTCTGAAGTAGAAACACAAATCGCGTCTATTTTCAAAGTATTCATAAAAAGGTATGACATACAGCGAGATGTCCTTCGAGACTGCTATCGAGAACTCCTGTCGCATGCAGCGCTCGACATCATCGAGGCGTTCGAACCTGTCGACTGCCAAACTCTTCGTGACCAGTTGACACATAATGTCTTCAGATTGGGTGAGTGGTCTCGCGCCGTTTGCATAGTAAGCATCAAAAATGAGGAGGAGTCCGTTCGTCTTCAGTTTTTCCTTCACTTCGCGCAGAACGCGCAGCTTGTTATTTGAGTGACATAACGTCTCTACCATAAAGGCAATGTCATAGGCGGCATCGTCAAACCTGCTCAAATCGTGGTAATCTCCACGATGAAAACGCAGGTTGGGGATCCTGGAAAAATTTCTCAAAGGCTTGTTTGACAGGTCGATTGCTTCAAACTTCACGCTAGGGTTACGACGGGCGAGAAAAGCACTGTTCGAACCTAAGCCAGATCCAGGTTCCAGCACGCGCTTCGCGTCCGTCTCTTGGATATAACGCTCAACGATACGCGCAGGCTCTTTAAGATCGTCCCTCTCGTATGCACCATCGTAGCTGATTCCGCTATGGAAAAATCCGCCCCAGTTATGAAGAAGCCTGTACGTCAGCTTGTTGCTCAAGTAATAATTGATGATTTGCGGCTCCTCTTGGGGCTCATCGATAATATCTGATATATGAAATATCTCGCCAATCTGCTTGAGGTACAGCTCGAGATTGTCGTCATACTCGCTGACCTCACGCGGTCGTGTTATCTTTTCAAGTTCGGTTTGTTCGGTCACTTAGAGCGCTTCCCCAGAAGAGACAGAAGAGGCATCCGCAGCGCTAGCGGCTCCGAGAAGAGCGAGGCAAAAGGCAATAAACGTCGCCCTGTTTTTCGCGTTTTGGGCAGACAGGCGCTCTTGAGCAAGTGCAGTAAATATTGCGGAACCCAGCAAGGGACGTATGAGTCTCATGATCCATTAATTTGTTATTAAGTCTTTTAAGCGAAGAAATGACCCGATCTTCATGATTTAATAAGAATAACTACACAAATAACTTGTTTTTATTAAGCGCCGAATACTTTGGCATTGCAGTGCTTGAGGCAGTTGACGTGGCGCTCCGCAGCCGATGAAACGTGGCGAGCGTATTATAGAAATTCGTCCGGACACACACGCTTTTCGTCAGGTTGAGCCGCGAAATATACCTGTGGCACCTGTAACACTTTTTCCGGCAACGCGCGACGTAGACCACGCGGAGTAGTCATTTTCAACACGTTGCATTACAGCAAAGAAACCTTGTCAAAAACACTGGCTCATGCGTTATAATTGGTTTCTATTAATATAAACAACGCAGCGCAGCAATGCTGCAATATTAGAGGCTATCTAAGTTAATGTACGCCGTCCATTTTTGTGCTTATGTCCCGTTACCGAATAGAAGAAGCCTTTAGCTAGCCAGCTGGCGTTCCGCTTCTCTTTCCACATCTCAAAGCGCTTAAGCATCATCTTCATACGTGCATCCTAGACATCCAGCTTAGCGGCCTCGCCGTCCAAGGTGTCAAGCCGGAGCAGGGTGACGTGGTCGTAACGCGTGTTAGGATATTTCAAGCTTCGCACAGCAAAGCATACGCGTCCGAAGGCCGCCAGAAAAGCTCTACGTTCGTCGATAATAGATGGCTAATTAGGGGTGTTACACGCATATCGCCCCACCGTCACTCGCTAACCTGCGGCGGCCCTTGCTTTAACAGCTCTTCTATTCGCTCCTGTGCAGGCCTTGCCTGTGCCCACAGCATCTCAAACGTCGTTGCGAGATATTGTGCGTAGGTGGGATCATCGGTATACATGGACGTTAAGGGCTGATCAAGTGAGACGCTGTCGAGTTCCCAATGAATTCCACTTATGCACGCCTTTTTGTCAAATACGGCGAATATTGCTGTTTCTTCGCCAAGATAGCGGACTTCTGCCCCTATATCGATGAGCTCTTGAACCGCTTGTATCTCTGAGTAAGCAATGTTAGTGATCAGTGTACGGTCTTTCCCTCCATGTTCGATGAACTCCTTTGTGAGCGACATAAGTCCAAATAGAGAGACGACAACCACAGTATTTCCAGTGATAACGCCGAAAAAATCTTCTTTTAACGAGAGGAAAGTTCCTGCAACTGTGGCGAGGAGTTCCTTTAGACTCTTCATAAGCTTAAACGTCGACACATCATCGGACGGTCGAAACCGCTGCTGGCGGGCGAGTTCTTCCAATTGGCGCTTGCGCTGTTCCATCTCGCGCATTTCGCTTTCGTGCCTCTTGAGCGCAGCTTCGAGAGCGGTTTCGAGCACCACCGCCGTGTACAGCGTCGGCGAGTCGAGGGACGGGCGGACCATGCCCTTGTCGATAAGGGCAGTGAGTGTGCGGTGCACGTCTTCACGGTAGGTCTTAAGGGACTTGGCAAGTGGTGAGGGGGTTTTGGGGCCGTATTTCAAAAGGTAGAAGTAGCACTGGGCCTCTTTCTCAGTGAGGCCGAAACCCGTAAGGTGGGTGATGAACGCATCGTCAGAATTCATCGGAAGGTATGTGCAAGAGAAGGTACATAAAGGTTTACTCCCATATCAAGCGCTCACTATCGCCCATTCTCGCGTGTTTCATCATCTGGGCTTTTGATGTTTCTTTGTGCACGGTATTAGGGGCCCCAGACGAAGAACGGCACTATATAAGACACACCGGCCAAACCCACGATATAGGGCCAGTACGTCGTGAACATTCTTAGGTACTTAAGCATTTTTTCGGTGTTTGACGCTTTTAAAAGGGCCATAGACAAAACGACGACGACCCCACCCCACACAGTAATTGGGAACAAGTACGCGACGCTGACAACGCCAAAGAAAAATGGTAGAGGCGACGTTACCGCAGAAACGAGGAGAAAAAGCGCGCCGACAATCGATGCCACATGCAGACCTCTAGTCGCCGCAACAGTGGGATACCCAACTTTCTTGTCTCCTTCCAAAGTCATGACATCTTTGAGTACGTTCAAACCGATGGCACCGCCTCCAATTAGACCTACAAAGGAGAGAGATGCCGCATTAATCGCCGCAAACACAGCTGCCCCTGAAAAAAGTGCGATCGTTGCGCCGAGGTATCCCATTACAAAGTTACTCAGAAGTCCGGAGAGGCGTTTAATCACGCGCGCGTAAAGTATGAAAAGTGCGATGTTTAGTGCGACGATGCCAAACGCGACGGCATTGATGATCAACGAAACAGTTAGTCCCGCGAAAAATGTTAGTACAGCAAGCAACGCCGCGTGAGCAGGTAAGATCTTGTGTGAAGGAATAGGCCGTTCTGGATGCGCGAGCGCATCTGAATCGCGATCGTAATAGTCGTTTATAGCCACGCCTCCTGCAATAACGAACGCCACTGCGGTGAACGCCAAAGACGTGAGCTGCAGATCGATCAAGCTTTTTTGGAACGTGATGATAAAAAGAACACAGAGAAGACCCAGCGCGAATATGTATGGGGGGCGAATAAGTGTGAGGTATGCCTGGATCTGTTGATTAAGCGACATATCCACAAGATCTAGAGAGACCCCGTATAAGTAGATTTTTATCCAGCACTCGCCGCAGTAGTAATCTATTGCCGGTTGCGGCCCCTTAGTAGCGATAATCCTGAAAAAGGAGCGACGAAGAAGCTCGGCGTCTAGGCCTCATTCTCGAAAAGCCCAAAGCTTGTAAGGCGGGTGATGAATACGTCGTCCGTCAGACTCCGTCGGGAGCTATGTACAAAAGGAGGTAAACAACGTTTACTTCCATCCGAGTGCCTGCCCTGCGAGCAGACCAAGAGAGAAAGAGTCGCCGCAAAAGAGAAATATTGCTGGAGCTCCTACACGCATCAGGTGGTATGCGAACTTCAGAGAGCAACATGCCTGGCGTGCTCAAAATCGGAGGCAGCTTGATAGCCGTCGCAGCGGACTTGATTGCTCACCTAGTTGGAGCTCAGGCTGACATTCTTATAGTGCCTGGAGGTGGCCCGTTTGCTCAGATGGTCAGACGTTATGCTAGGCGCGTCGACGAAACCACAGCTCACTGGATGGCTATTTTGGCGACGAATCAATATGGATTCTATCTAGCCTCATCCGGAGCTACGCTGGTGGAAGATCCCACGGCAATCGAAAGGGGAGTGCGCATCCTGCTGCCATTCAAAATATTGTATGAACGCGATCCCCTGCCGCATTCCTGGAACGCCACTTCAGACTCCATCGCGGGTTGGATAGCACATCAGCTCGATACGGATCTCGCCATATCGACAGATGTCGATGGCATCTTTTCGGCAGATGGCTTGATTTCGTCTATCGAAGCAAGCGACCTAAAGTCAACGTCGTGTGTCGACGCACTCATACCGCAGCTCTTAAGCAAGTACAAGTTGAACTGCACGATTGTGAATGGTCGGTATTTTCAGCGTGTCCTAGATGTAATTCAAGGACGCGACGCGATCGGGACAAGGATAATCGGACGAAAGTAGTTTATAAAAACTGTCGCTTATACATACGCAGAGCTGCGTGCGTGGCGCACAGCTTTACTGGAAGAGAAACGAAACATGGATAGGATTTGTATATCTTGCGGCGCACGAATGACGCAGAATAGTGGGATATCGTACCCCTGCCCGTCGTGCGGAGAAATTATCACCCGATGCAAGAAATGCAAAAAGCTGAGCAATCCATATCGATGCGCGTGTGGTTTTGGGGGTCCGTAGATGGCAAAAGTGGCAGTTAAGCTAAAAATAATGCCGAGCAGCCCGGATATCGACCTCAAGGTTCTAAGCGACGAAATAGCCGCTCGCGTGGCGCAATTCGGACGAATTCACAGCTGCGAAGAGAACCCGATCGCGTTTGGGCTGAAAGCGCTGTTGCTCACGGTCATTGTCGAAGACAAGGAGGGTGGAACTGAAGCTCTGGAGACATCAATATCGGAAATTGATGCGATTGAAAGCGTACAAGCCGTCGCTGTTAGCCGAACGCTCTGAAGCGCAGCACATTTTAGGGCGATATGCACCGACCGGGATTCGAACCCGGGTTGTGGGCTGTCTTCCGGCGTTGGAAGGCCCAAGTCATAACCGCTAGACCATCGGTGCGCAATCCAACACTTGTTTGAGAGAATATATATTAACGTTTTCCAACAAATCACGAAATGTCTTGGCGTCGAAGAAGGCGGGCATTGATTGCCGAAATCGTTTCGCAGCGTGTAGAGTATCTTTTCAACGCAGCATCAAAAGAGTTCCGCACCCACTGGCAGAGAAGCGATCGTTACGTTGACCTAGTAAGGCGGCTGACGACGAAATACCGCGTACCCCTCGGAAAACAGTATAAAATGCGTTTTTGCAGAAACTGTGGCGCATATTTGGTATATGGTGTTAACGCACGCGTACGTATAAAAGAGAAACGAACTGTGGTTACGTGCTTGAGATGCCACGATCTGCGGCGATATTGAACCTAATGAAAGCAATTGACAAAAAAAGGGGGCTGCAACGCTTCAAATCAATGTCGACTGAAATTACCCCCACGCTTTGGGTAGGCAAAAACGGGGTGAATGACGCCATAGTGAGTGAATTGCGGCAGCAACTGAAGTTACAGCAAACGGTTAAAGTAAAGATCCTCAAGACCGCTTTACAAGAGTCGAACCGCGGCTCCGTCGCACGGGAGCTTGAACTTGCATCTGGTGCGAAGCTCCTGAGTTTGAGAGGCGCGACAGCAGTTTTTCTTTCTCCAAAGCGGTCAAAAAGGAGCGACAAAACGTAAACGCGCGTCAGAGAAAATAATATATGCAAACACGACGTAATGACGTCTAATTCCAGCAATAAGACCAATTTGGGAGATTAGATGACAACATTGTATGACGTTTCTGCCAGCACGCTTATCGAACTAACCGCAACTAAACTCAAGAGCGACGAACGATTCACGCCACCACATTGGGCAGCGTGGGTGAAAACAGGAATGCACAAGGAGCACCCGCCTCAAAACGATGATTGGTGGTACGTCCGTTGCGCCGCCCTGCTCAGGCGCATTGCAATTGACGGCCCGGTCGGCACACAGCGACTGCGCACGTTTTATGGAGGAAAAACGGACAACACGTCAAAACCAGAGCGCTTTGTGAGAGGGAGCGGCGCTATAATCCGGAAAGCCATGCAGCAGCTCGAGAGCGCAGGATTTGTAAGAGCAACCGCGAAAGGCCGCGAGATCTCTGCAGAAGGCCGATCGCTTCTAGATAACACCGCGCACGAAATTTCAAAAAGCAAATAGCTGAGCAGAGCGTGATAGCTGTGGACGATGATCTGGAACAAATACGGAAACGACGTCTCGAGCAACTACAGGCACAGCAGAGTGCTATGCAAGGACCGTCGACCGAGGAGATAGAAAGAGCCCAAGCTCAGCGAAGTGCACTGCTGCGACAAGTCCTAACTCCGGAAGCGCGCGAACGGCTGAATAGTATTAGATTAACCCGCCCCGATTTTGCAGACTCCGTCGAATCACAACTTCTCGTGCTATATCAAAGCGGCAGACTCTCTGCTCAGATAACAGACGAACAACTTAAGCAACTCCTCAAACAGATTGCCCCAAAGAAACAGAACATACGCATAACGCGCAGATGAAAGTCGGCGTTCTGTTCAGCGGGGGCAAAGACAGCGCGCTCGCAGCCATTCTACTAAGTCCTTTCGTGCAAGTTGAACTTGTCACGATGTTTTTTCAAATTGAACCCCGTGATTTGCATAAGGTAGCCCGGAAGCTGGGGTTACCCCACATTACTATGAATCTTGACGCGGAACTCGCAGCGACGTCGGTAGATACCATGATGAATGATGGGCACCCCACAAACGGCATTAACCTCGTGCATAAGACCGCGCTTGAGCGTGTCGCAGAGCGCTATCGCGCCGTTGCCGACGGCACGCGTCGAGACGACAGGGCGCCGCTCTTAAGCACCCAGGAAGCACGAAGTCTCGAAGATCGGTTGAGAGTAGACTATATACGCCCTCTCCTAGGCTATGGACGAAGTGCGATTGATGCTCTAATCACAGAAAGTCTTGAGGTCACCTACGGGGAATGTGTGTCTTTCGATTATGAAGTCGAACTGCGACAGCTAATGAAGGATTCCTACGGTGCGGAAGCGGTGAAGCGAATTTTTCCAGATCGGCACATTCAGTCAAAGGTCATACGACGGAAAAAATACGTCTTCACGACAAGCGTAAACGATTATTAAAGATGAGCTGCAAGCGTAAACAATTATTAAAGATGAGCTGCAATACGCTACTCTGCTCGCAAGTAATTGCGCCGAGCAACAACGAAAGCGGGTACTGAGGAACGCGATGAGCAAAGTAACAAAAGGGAAGAAGAAACGGCTTGCGAAAGCAACGAAGCAAAACAGGCGCGTCCCGGCTTGGGTGATAGTGCGGACAAACCGCATGGTCAGCACTCATCCAAAAAGGAGGCATTGGAGGCGCAGTCGACTCAAGGTGTGACCCTCTGTGGCGAAAGATACAAAAGTAGAAGAAGAGCGCGTGTATACGGTACCGCTTCGAGCTGTGAGACAAGTGCCAAGATGGAGACGCAGCAAGAGGGCAATGTCAGAAATTCGTCAGTACCTTGCCCATCATTTAAGTGCAGAGCAAGACAAAGTTAGGCTCGATCGCTCGATCAATGAAAAAATCTGGGAGAGAGGCTCAAAGAATCCGCCGAACAAGATTACCGTGCGAGCAATGAAATTTGACGATGGGGTCGTCGAGGCAGAACTCTCGATCGAATAATGACCCTGAAGGTATCGAGCGGCAACATTACCCGAGGATGTCGTGGTCAAGCGCATCACGATAGGCGGAAGCGTCGTACTCGGCGTTTTTGCAACGTGTACCGAAGATTTTTTGCTAGCCGCGCCGCCTATTAGCGATGACGAGCAGCTAAACTTCTGGCATGAGCTCCAAGTAACGCCTTGCTCTCTTCTTATCGGTGCAAGCTCAGTTGTGGGGTCGCAAGTTGCCGGAAATTCGAACGGATTTATCGTCTCCGGTAGGGCATTTAAAGACGAGATCGCGATTCTCAAAGCAATTACAGACGGAAGTACCGTCCGAAAGCTTCCTGGGCTCATTAACGCCGCGGGAAACGTCATCCTAGTAAATGACACGGCAGCGTTGATACACCCAAACTTGATAGGTCGGGCCGAACGCGTCATTGCAGAGACCTTAAATGTCGACGTGCGTCGCGGAACGATAGCCAGCCTCAAAACTGTGGGTATGGCTGCGTGCGCTACCGATAGGGGGGTCTTAGTACATCCGAAGATAACCGAAGGCGAGCTTTCGATACTCGAAGACGCCTTTGGAGTTCCAGTAAATATCGGCACTGTGAATTACGGATCCCCGCTGGTCGGCTCAGGACTTCTGGCCAATTCGAAAGGCTACGTGGTCGGTCAGGAAAGCACTGGGATCGAGCTTGGGCGAATAGATGAGTCTTTGGGGTTTTTGTAACGCGTACGACAAACAGCATCATTCGTTGCGATTCACGATTCGGTTATCTATTTATCCGATAACTTCGCGAATAATGCAGTGGTCAAAGAGCTTAACCTACGCGTTCACGCCATAGGCGAACGCCGATGGCATTCAACATATCTTAGCAGATGATAAGAATGGAAATAAAAACCTTTGTGATAACAGGTTCATTCAAGGCGGGCCGCTCGTGGGAACGCTTTACAAAAAAAGTGTCAAGCAACAGCGAGACAAATGCAGCTGAAAAGCTTTATTCACTCATTGGTAGTGAACACGGCTTGAAGCGGAAGTTGATTCGAATCGAATCAGTCGAAGTAAAGGGCGAGTGATAGAGTGGCCAGCGACCAAGAAGTGCGAACGCTACTTACGCAACTGCAACAAGCCGAAGTTGAAGCGCGTGCCTATGAGCGTCAAATGGAGGTTGTCAGCTTCACCATCAACGAGATAGATAACGCGGTTACCGCCATCGAAGCGCTGAAGAAACCAGACGTCGGTAAGGAAGCGCTCATACCGATAGGAGCGAACTCCTTCGTTTATGGGACTGTTCCGCAGACAAATAGAGTGATCATTGGACTTGGAGCTAACGTCTCTGCCGAGGTCGACGTCACCAACGCAGTATCATACCTTAGTGAGCGGAAAAAAAAATTGACAGAGATACAACAACAGTTTGCTACGCGACTGAACCAGATTGGGTCTCAGATCTACGCACTTCAAGCGAAGCTGCAGGCTGTTCAATCGGAGTCGCAGGCGGCCCAGTAGATGTTTGATGGCTTAAGAAAGAAGCTCTATCTATTCAAGGAAACTGTTAGCAAAAAAGAACTCGAACTTGATCACGAAGAGAGCGAGACTGCCGTTAGTGGAACATCGCTGCCGAAGGTGCATCGAGAGGAGGCTGGAGGTGCACCAGACCAGCGAGAAAATTCTTCCGGCGAGAAGCCACCTGCGAAGGCAGCCGAATCTGCTGAAGCTGTTTCGAGCCTATCGAACGACGCACCGAAGCGAGGAGACGGAAAGTCTATATTTTTGCGAGAGATTAAGGAGAAAGATCTAAAAGAACCCTTGTGGGACCTTGAGATTGCGCTTCTTGAAAGCGACGTAGCCGTGTCTGTTTCAGAGGAAATCGTTACTACGGTGAAAAAAAAGCTGGTCGGGACGAAACGAGGATGGCGTGAAGACATAGGAACAATCGTGGAGCAGGCCCTCCGGGATGGGATCTCGAGTGTAATCGAGATTAACAATCTTGATTTTGATGAAGCGATTAAAAATACTTCAAAACCCGTTACCGTCGTTTTCACGGGCATCAACGGAACAGGCAAAACAACAACTATCGCAAAAGTGGCGCATCGCCTCAAAAAGCAAGGATATGGAGTCGTGCTTGCAGCAGGAGATACTTACAGGGCCGGTGCGCTTGAGCAAATAGAGCGTCACGCCACAAATTTGGGGGTTAAGCTGATCAAACACCAGCAAGGAGCTGACCCCGCTGCTGTAATCTATGATGCCGTTCAGTATGCGCGAGCAAAACACAAAGACGTCGTCCTCGCGGATACTGCCGGACGAATCCACACTAACATCAACTTGATGAATCAGCTTAAGAAGATAGAACGGGTCATTGGCGCCGATTTGGTCATATTTGTCGACGAGGCGCTTGCAGGTAACGACGCTGTCGAGCGAGCTGTACAGTTCAATGCAGCAATGGCCATCGATGGATCAATTCTGACGAAAGTAGACGCTGATTCAAGAGGGGGTACAGCCATCTCGATCGCTCAAGCTACGAACAAGCCTATTCTTTTCTTAGGTGTAGGACAGCAATATGAAGACCTCGTGAAATTTGACCCGCAGTGGCTATTGAACAGAATATTCGGTGAGGCGAACGTGTAAATGGTGATGGAAAGCCTTGGCAACTCACTGCGCGACACTCTGAAGAAAATAATTCGGGCGAATCGGATCGATGAAAAAACGCTCGCTGAGGTCTTAAAAGACATTCAGCGCGCGCTATTGAGCGCAGACGTAAACGTTGCCCTCGTGCAACAGATGTCAAAGCGCATTCGCGAGAGGGCGCTCAGCGAAGAGCTTTCGGGAAAATTGAATCCCCGTCAGCACGTTATCAACATCGTGTATCAAGAACTTGTTGGCCTCCTTGGAGAGCCCGTAAGGGTCCCTCTCAAGCGGCACACGGTGCTGTTGGTAGGCTTGCAGGGCAGCGGAAAAACAACGACCACGGCGAAACTCGCGCGATTTTTTCAGAAAAAAGGTTTGAAAGCTGCGGTAATCTGTTCAGACACCTACCGCCCAGGGGCTTACGACCAGCTTTCACAGCTCTGCAAGCAGATTGGAATCCCTTTTTACGGAGAGGCTGAGACTAAGAACGCAGTTAACATAACGGCCCACGGCATGGCTGAGCTAAAACGGTACGACGTCATCCTAATCGATACAGCAGGACGTCACGCGCTCGAATTGGACCTCGTACTTGAAATGAAAGCCATCAACAAGATGGCAAACACTAACCAACGATTCCTAGTGCTCGATTCTGGCATCGGACAGCAGGCGAGCGAGCAAGCGAGCGCCTTTAACGAGGCAATCGGCTTAACTGGAGTCATTGTGACAAAGCTCGATGGAACCGCCAAAGGCGGAGGTGCACTTTCCGCTGTTGCCGAAGTTGGAACAGGCATAGCATTTATCGGGACGGGAGAGACTATTGATGATCTCGAGAAATTCGAGCCAGATCGATTCATCTCTCGGCTTCTCGGAATGGGCGATATTAAAACCCTCGTCGAAATGATCGAAGAGGCGCCTCCAATGGAGGCAGAAGAGGCCGCGGAGATGCTTAAAGGCACGTTTACGTTGAAAGATATGTACAAACAAATGGAAGCATTAAGCAAGATGGGGCCCCTCTCTAAGATCGTTCAAATGCTTCCACTTGGGTCGCTCGGCGTTGATATTCCGGATTCAGCACTTCAAACGACGAAAGAGACGCTCGCGCGTTTTAAAGTAGTCATGGACTCAATGACAAACGACGAGCTCGAGCATCCGCGCATAATTCGCAGCTCGCGCGTAAAGCGAATCGCGAGAGGCTCAGGCGTTCCTGCAGAACACGTGCGCGACCTGTTAAAATATCACAAAGTGATGCAAAGAACCTTGAAAGGCGTTCGCTCACAGAAAGAAATGCATAGGTTCTTGAGGAAACAAGGTCTCAAGTAAAAATGAGCCTTTAGAGACGTTCAAGTAATTCAGTTTTTCGTTTTTCATATGCCTGGCTGGTGATGAAACCTTTCTCACGCAACACGTCGAGCTTTTCTATTTGCTCAACTATGTCCTCTTTTAAACTGTTACGCTTTTCATCGTCGGCCATCATTTTTTCGATTGCCTTTCTGGATGATAAACTTTATGTATTTTCAAACACCATGATATTGACTTTCTATCGCTTGCCCTTACGCGCGTTGAGGCAAACATAAGGCAAGCTACAGCTATGAAAATAACGAGCGGAACTAGCCGCCGGAGGGATTTGAACCCTCGATCTGCTGATATTTCTTTGAGCGATGCTCAAATACGAATCAGCCGCTATGCCAAGCTTAGCCACGGCGGCCACGAGTATTATGGCTAAACGTGTATAAATGCATACACGTCAATCGAGGCTTTCAATGGCATACTCTTAGAGTCAATGCCTTAATAGGACGTTCGGCGGTGACAAATGACCGCGACGGTTGCTCGCGACTTGCAACGTCTGCTACTGCAAGCGAGACGGGGTCTCTTGACCGGCAGACTTTAGGAGGAGCAGATTAGCGAATTGAACAAATCGAGCCCGTTTTAGTTCGGTTTAAGAAAATTAGGGTTACAGCGCTCAGCTATTTCGCACAGTCGGTCCAGCTGCGCGTGACGTCCTCAGGTGCTCGACGAAGATATTTTTCTTGCAGCCCC
>CAZHSW010000017.1:0-7951 GCA_964534635.1 uncultured Methanomicrobia archaeon | reverse complement strand
CTCTCTTTTTTTATCGTATAAAGATCAAGCAGAGTTTGGGTTGGGTGATGCCCTGCGCCGTCCCCGCCGTTAATGATAGGGATTTTAGATATTTCACTCGCCATACGAGCTGCTCCTTCTCTTGGGTGTCTGAGTACGATGGCATCTGCATATTCTCCAACCACTTTTATTGTGTCTGCTAGGGTTTCGCCTTTGAGTACCGAACTTTCCTGCGATGTCAAGCTTAGGGTCGAGCCGCCCAATCGCTTCATAGCGGTATCGAACGAGAGCTGTGTCCTTGTACTTGGCTCAAAAAATAGTAAAGCCAATATCCGATTCTGGAGCACCCGGACACCAGTTTTGGCGTATGGCATCATCTTTTCAGCGCCGTCTAAAACAAACTCGATATCTTCGGGCGCTAAATCCCGCATAGAAACGATGTGCTTTTTGTCGAACATCCCGCGCATGTAGACTGCTAAGTTATTATATTTTTTTGAGCGTTTGTTCGTGCAATTGCCAGTTGCAAGATGCTGACTTACTGGAGCTGCTTGACAACACATTCCACTTCGCGTCTGTAAACGGCTTGGCTGTAGCCTGACAGGCAAGCTAAGGCCATCGCTCCTCCAGCCCCGACACCTTCTTTGACTTCTCCTCGCTCATAAAACTGGAGCGCGCGCACTGTGCTTCTAGAGAAATTTGGATAAGCGCTGAACGCATCTATTTCTAACGAGTCGATAAGCTCGCGAAATCGGGCCGAAGTGTCGTTAAAAACGTATTTCGTCGTTACTATGGCAACGCCCTCGCGAACGTTAAGCTGCTTTAAAACGGCGGCAACTGCGCCCATTTGTGTGCCACCTGCTAATATTACGTCTTTTCCTAAACTCACAAAACCCTCTACTAGTCCAATCACACATGGCATCATTGGATCGCCGAAAAGCGTGATCGCGCGCATCGGATCTTTTCTTAAGCCACCTACGTCAATCGACGCTCTTTTCATTGCTTTACTTGCGACTTCTTCTTTTAAAGCAATCGGATTGGAAGAGAAGCTGCTGCTCACGTGAGCCCCATAGCCGAGCGCGTGCAACACACACAGTGCTGTAGTAGTCCCGCCGGGAATTGATTCTCCTATGACTGCAAGGTCGCAGTCGCTTTGTGCTGCGAGCTTACGAGAAGCTATGCGGATCACGGCGGCGTTAGGGACACCTGGTTTAATCCTTATGTCATAGCCGCGTTCTGCGCGAAGGTCATAATAAGGAACTCCAGGAACGATTTGAAGACCTGAATTTATCAGCAGGTGTGCGCATTGTGAAAGATTTAAGGCAGCGCGAGTGAGAACGGCTGGCGTCACTGCGCCTGAGGGTGCATCCGACATCACCCCTATCGTTTTGAGCCTCCCATGTGAAATGATTTCAGCGTCGGCGGCAGGCGTATGCTGAATGTAGCGCCCGGCACTCCCTGCTCCGGATATACCTGGAACAGTGGCAATTTCGGTGTTGGAGAGAACAAGCAAGAACAATGGACGTTTTATGTCGGCGTATCTTTTCCTTAGGTTTGAGGCTGCCCCTGAATAGTTGCAGTAGTTCGTCACCCACATAACTAATCTAAAACTTCAATCGTTGGCCTGTCTAGACTTGCGCATCCCCCGAATTAGGCGAGGCAGCGTGACCGCACCAAAAGGCATCAAGATAATTCGCGCGTCAGGCCCATATTTGCTCATCATTGTCTGCAGGGCATCATCCAAACTGTTGGAACAGAGCAAGCATGCTCGCTTGACTATTTCTTTTTGAAGCTCAGAGACGAGGTAAACGTCGGCGTTCTTAGTAAGCTTCGCCAAAATTCCTGCTTTATGGCCACCGATTTCAAAGGCATAGTCGAGCCTATCGATCAGTTCCTGCCTGTCGCGTGCTTCATTAATCCATCGCTCGAACACTTTGTCTCCCAACCCCTCGGGACACTCAGCTGCCAGAATGATGGTACCGCCATCTTTAAGCGCGTGTCTAGCATTATCGAGCGCTTTTTGCGATTGGAAGAGATTTAGGTCCTTTGGCCTGCCTCCTGCAGATACAAGCACAACGTCAGCGAGCTGCGAAATTGGAATAATGTACATGGAATCAACGACTTTTACCCCTTCGCGGTGTGCCGAGATTGGATCACCAGCTACCGCTTTTACAATCTCGTTTTTTGCGTTGAGTACTACGTTTAGGACAAAATCGCATCCCATGAGCTTGCCCGCTTCTTCAATATCCTCTCTGACAGGGCTGTCCAACCGTCCTGAGGCCGCATTCGGTTGCAACATCAGTTTGTGATTTGTTTCAATCGTCTCTCGAGCACAAACGCCTGGGAGCAGAGACTTGTATCCGCCACTATATCCAGCAAAATAATGGAGCTCAATCGCGCCAAGGCAAATTTTGACATCAGAATCAAGGACCTCTTTGTTGACATAAACTGGCGTGCCTCTTCGCGTTGTACCTGCAAAAACGCAGTTGTTCCCATCGTGGTTCTTGCAGCGGAATCCGTCAAAAACGTCATGGCCTACAAGCTTTTTTATCTCTAGCTCAGTAAGGGGCCGATGAATTCCAAGGGCAATAAAGATCGTAATCTGATCGTCTGAAACTCCTTCGTCTCTCAAAACGCTTAAAGTGTGCGACAACAGTTTTTTAATCGGAGTCGGTCGCGTCACATCGCTCACAATTATGGCTATGCTCAAGTCGCCTTCTGCAGTTCTACGTTGCGAGACGATCTCTTGCAAGGTGGGCGTTCCGATTGGATCGTTAATCGCTCGGATTATCTCGCCATCTTCATCCTTGGCCTCAATTTCGCGTGGCAAGAGGACTTGAGCTACTTGCTTCTCTTCTAGCGTCACTGAAGCCTCAGATCGCCCGTATTTGAGAGTGAATTGCGATTTGCCCATGTCGTTCCTTAAGTCTTTTTTGTGTCAATGTTCAATAGACTAAAAAAGTCAATTGGCGGACGGTCTGGAAGTAATTTCATATAGAGTTATTGTTATAAAAATGTCGAAGATCTTAGATCGACTGCGGAAAAAAAAGTGAGGGACCTAGAGTTGTACAGATCCTATACTGAAATGCCAAAAATTGAGCTCCCGAGCGAGTTGGAAGTTAAGATAAGCGATAGCACATTGCGAGACGGGTCACAAATGCCTGGAATCGTGCTTAAAAAAACGCAGAAGCTTAGAATATTTGAGTTTTTGCACAAGATGGGCATAGAGAAGCTGGAATGTTTCGTCTTCAAAGAACGGGACAGAATCTTAGTCCAGGAAATGCTCGACCTTAATTACGAACATCCAGAGATTACAGGCTGGGCACGAGCGAACGCCGCAGATATTGATATGAACCTCAATGTGGACGGCATAAACGAGGTCGGCATATTAATGTCTGTCTCAGATACACATATTTTCGACAAACTTTGCTTCACGGATCGAGAACAGGCGAACGACAAGTATGTTGAAGCCCTCCAGTATGCTGTCGATCATGGGTTGAGGGTCCGGTGCCATCTCGAAGACATCACGCGCGCGGACATACCGAGATTCGTCATTCCCTTAGTTAAGGACTTGCTGGCCATTGCCCCTGACGCTATTTTCAGAATATGCGATACTCTAAACTACGGCCTTCCGTTCGAAGAAACTCCGTTGCCATTCAGCATCCCCAAGATCGTACGCTCATTCAAAGAGATTGGAGCGAATAATCTCGAAATGCATGTACACGATGACTTTGGACTCGGGGTTGCTAACACTCTGGCCGGATATTGGCACGGGGCGAATTGGTCGAGCTTGACCTTCATGGGCATTGGAGAACGAGCTGGAAACACCGAGCTAGAGAAGATCCTCACTTTCCTTTTTTGTCGTGTTAAAGGATTCGAAAAGTACAACCCGGCACCGGTAACCGAGCTTACCCGTTACTTGGAGCACGAGCTTGCGTTTAGGCTGCCGAGGAATAAGGCTATCGTAGGCGAAAACATCTTCGCGCACGAGAGCGGCATACACACAGACGGCGTCTTGAAGAATCCTTTTACATACGAACCGTTTCCTCCTGAAGTCGTCGGGGGGCAGCGCGTTCTGCTGATAGGAGATTCTTCAGGCAGAGAAATAGTACGCCATAAAATGGAAGAGATCTTAAACGAGCTGTTAGGCGTGGAAGTAAACTTGAGGAAAAATGACCGCAGAATCAAGACGATCTGCAATGATATCCACAAACTCTACGATGACGAAGCTCGTATTTCTAGCGTTTCGGATGACGAACTAAAAGAGTACGCTATCAAGTACTTTATGACCAGTGAGGAAGTATACCCGCCGTGGATAACTCATACACGCTACGAGTAACTTACAGGAGGACGGAGGAATTACTAAGAAATGCTGCTATCGCATGCGCGAGACGATTTTGCTAGGCTCTGGAAAACTCGATTTTTACTCTTGTTCGCTCGCTGGCAAGGGCATTATGGTTAATCCGGCGCAGTGCGATGAGTGCAGAATTGAAGCGCTGCAACACCGCTTTGACTGTCGTCACATGCGGCCGCAGAAGCGCTTTCTCAGTGGTGGGCGTTCGCGAGAGTATGTGCGCTGCACAGCAAAAAACCTCGTCTTAAATCAAAGGCGCAGTCTATGCGCAACGTGTGACGAAAAGGAAACGGCTTAACGTTTAGCGATCGCCTTTTAAGCAGTTTCGATCTGGCGCACAATGCAATCGACCATTTCGCTTGTTCGAAGATTGCCACCGATGTCGTAAGTTGTCTTGCCTTCGGCAATTACATCGTTAACGGCGTCAAATATTAACGCCGATTCGCGTGCGATCCCTAGGTACTCGAGCATCCAAGCTCCGGCTAGCACGGTAGCAGTCGGATTAACTTTATCAAGGTTTTGATACTTGGGGGCAGATCCGTGAGCGGGTTCAAACATCGCGTACCCTTCGCCAAAATTGGCTGAATAGATCATGCCGACACTCCCTACTAACCCAGCGCATTCTTCGCTTATTATGTCCATAAAGAGGTTAGTCGAAAGTAGTATCGATTTGTTGAATATCTGTGGATTCTTGACGAGTTGTTGCGCAATATTGTCGACGTGATACTCCCAGAGTTCAACGTTTTGGTATCGGCTCTTTGTCTCTCGAACAGCTTGTAGAAAAGCCCCGTCGGTCTGTTTCAGTATGTTGCTCTTGTGAATCGCAACAACCGTTTTCCACTTGCGCTTATCCGCTTCTCGAAAAGCGAAATCGGCTATCTTGCGGCTCGCGGATTTTGTGATTTTACGCAAAGCTATAAACATATCGGCCGAGAGCTGTGTCTCGCTACCTGAATACATGCCCTCCGTCGCCTCTCGTACGCATACGAAGTCTACCTCGCCGAGCGGGCGAGGGGTATTCGCAAACGTTCGTATTGGCCGAACATTGGCGTATAGGTCCATTTCCTTCCGGATCGTGACTGCCACGCTACTTGGAGAACCGGGCCCCCCCGGCGTTGTGGTCGGACCCTTGAAACAGGCTTGAGTTGAGTTGATCACATCCCAAGTCTCATCTGGGATCAGTGAATTGGCGACGTGAGATTCGTACCAGTCGCTCCCTGCTTGACAAGGAATCATGTTCAAGGAAGCACCTGTCGCAGTTACGACTCGCATCAAGGCCCTGACTAATTCAGGACCGACGCCGTCGCCCAGTATTACGGCAACTTCTTTCATCGAAACCGAGTTTTTTTGACGTGTTCCAGCTTGTCAATCTGTGTAACCGCCGCAAGCGTGTAAGTACGGCATCAGTCCGCCTTTTTCAAGTAACTTTTGCATAAATGGTGGCATGGGCTTAAAACGGTACTCTCTGTTTTTATCCTTGCTTCGAATCACCCCAGCATCAAAAATAACGTCAATCCTTTCTCCTTGAGTGACATTTGTTGAGATATCCTTACACTCAACCAGCGGAAGACCGATGTTGAAGCCGTTTCGATAGAATATACGGGCAAAGGATTCAGCTATGATGCAGGAGATGCCACAAGCCTTGAGAACCCGCGGTGCTTGTTCTCTTGACGAACCGCAGCCGAAGTTGGCTCCAGCAACCAAAATGGGATTATCTAAACCCTTGCAATCCTCATAGAAGTGCTTTTCGATTGATTCAAAGGTATGTTTGGCGAGTATTTTCAAATCGAGCTCGTCATATTTGTACTTGCCCGATATGATCTCGTCTGTGTTCGTATCGCTGGGCAGAATTCTGACAATTTCGCCATTAATATGCATACGCACCTCACCCTCACGTGATGTGTCACTCGTTGAAATTTCGCGGATCGGTGATTTTGCCTTCTAGAGCACTCGCTGCGGCCGTTGAGGGACTGGACAAGTAAATAAACGATGTATCGTTGCCCATCCGGCCTTTGAAGTTACGATTTTGAGTGGAAAGAGCGACCTCATTGTCTCCGAGAGCGACCGTTCTTCCAATGCAAAAACCACATCCTGGCGGACCGATAGCGGCGCCTGCCTTCAAAAAAGTCTCTAAGAGCCCTTGCTTTAAAGCTTCAAGCAGGACTCCCCGGCTTGCTGGATACACAACTAATCGTACCTTGCTTCGGTGCCCGTTTAAGATGCGTGCCGCCGCTTGGAGATCTTCGATTCGACCGTTCGTGCACGAACCGATGCAAACTTGGTCAAGCTCTTCACCTTCAAGGTCGGTAACCGGAGCTACGTTATCGACTTTATGCGGTTTGGCGATCATGGGAACGACATCTTTAGCGGGAATGCGAACGGTCTCAGCATAAACGGCGTCTTTATCAGGATGCAAAGCTTTGAACTCATTTTCTCGGCTGTAGCGCGCTAAGTATGCCCGAACCTTGGCATCAGCCGCGCACATGCCGACCTTTGCACCAGCTTCGATCGCCATGTTACAGAGTGTAGCACGCGACTCGACGCTCATCGCCTCGACCCCATCACCGCAGAATTCGAGCGCTTTGTATGTAGCTCCGTCAGCAGTAATTCTTGAAAGGAGCTCTAAAAATACGTCCTTTGAATGCACGTGTGCCGGCATTTTTCCTGAGACCTCGACAGCTACCGTTTCTGGAACTTTCAGCCAGGTTTTTCCATAGGCCATGACCGCCGCGACATCAGTTGAACCCATGCCCGTTGCAAAAGCGCCGAGCGCACCGTGGGTGCAAGTGTGACTATCTCCTCCAACTATTATCTTGTGCGGTGATGCATAGCGTTCAAGGACAATTTGGTGGCAGATACCGTCTCCATTTTCGTAGAATTTTATGCCATAGCCGCGTGCGAAATCTCGCATGAACGCCTGCACATTAGAGACTTTTTCGGACGGTGAAGGTGATGCGTGATCGCAAAACGCGACTATTTTATCTGGATGCGGGAGCTTCTCGTGGTCGAGTTGCTGAATCGCGAGCGGCAGTGTGCCATCATGCGCAAAGACTAAATCCACTGGCACGACAACTGTGTCGCCACTCTCAGCGTCAGTCGCACTTCTGCGTGATAATATTTTCTCGGCAATTGTTTTCAAAGATTTCTTCTCCTGCTACAGAGATCAGAAAACGAATGAACGGCGTATTCATCCTTAGACAGCCGCGTTTTCTCTAATTGTAAATACGTGCAGTTGACTATTATGCTTTCCGGTGCCAATCTTAGCGGTTTCACACAGCTGAGCCTCGACAACTGTTGTCCACACCCTCAGAAAAAACGCGCTGCAAATGGCAGTCTTAACTCAGATTTTATAGGTGACCCGATCGCTTTAGGACGTAGAGCGCAATTGGTATTCCCAAAACCGCTCCGAGACTTTGCGATATCGTCGTCGCATAGGCAGCTCCTAAAGCGCCCAAGGTTGGTATTAAAAACCAGTTTAATCCGACGTTTGCTCCGGTCAGATACGTCGCATTAAGCACGTGAACCTTTTGGTTGTTTGTAGCGTCTAAAAGCAAAGAAGTAGGAATAGTGGTCAAATTCACGGCAAATCCGATGATAAGGATATTTATGAACACGATAGAT
>CAZHSW010000016.1:0-3869 GCA_964534635.1 uncultured Methanomicrobia archaeon | reverse complement strand
TACCGGTATAAGCTTGACAACCTGATAAAACGGTTAGGCCTATCGCACAACGTCGTGTTTGTCGAACGCTATTTGTCAAATAGAGAGATGATAGGTTACTTTTTAGCTGCTGACATATGTGCAGTTACCAACACGAACCCTGATCAAATATCGAGCGGCGTCCTGTCCCAAGCAATAGGGTGTGGTAAGAGCATAGTCGCGACTCAGTTTGCGCACGCAGTCGAAGCTTTGTCAAATGGACGCGGATTGCTCGTAGAGCGTGGCTCATCTGCGGACATCGCCAAAAAAATTAACCTTTTGATGGCCAACTACGGACTTCGAGCGGATATAGCGCGACGCGTATACGACTATGCCCAGTCCATTACGTGGGAAAAAATTGCCCGCAGATACGTCGACGTCTTTGTTCAAACGAAGAGTCGAAGCGCCTTGCTGCCGGCGCCTGGGTTCTGGTATGAGCGCACCGTGTCACAACCTGTTAACCCTGTTCGAAGCATTTTAAGTTGAAGATTCCACGTCGCTTAAAACAGCTTTAGTTGCCTTCGCGATTTGCTAGTGCGGGTTAGCGCGTTGGTTTACATTAACTCAAGTTTAACCAATGCTTCAAACGATTCAGCGCAGACTGTTGTCACGTCATTGAGCGCTTCGCCAAAACACTGTCTTGCTTCGTCAAATTCCTGAAGCGTAATTCGTCCTATAGACTCCGTCAACTTTCGAGTGGCTTTGGCAAAAAAGACTTTTGACCGAAGAACTTTCTGCGCAAGCTTGATTTCCATCAAAAGGGAGTTAATATAAGCTTCTAAAATCTGCTGACCGCCAATGAACTGTTCATCTTTAAGGCCATTTAGTCGTTCGAGTAGCTGGTTTGCAATGGATACCTCAGATTTGAGTCTCTCCCCATATTCGAATCTGCGAATTAGGTCTTTAGGATCAGCCATGCGTTCACCGTACCATAATACCTAGCTCGGTACATATATTTGATTCACGACAACGCCTGATGGAGGTTGCCCTTCGCCTGAGAGCCTCTTTGATATCCGGTTTGCGCTAGATTCGAATGCTATATACAGCGACCTTAACGACAAGAAAGGGCTAATTTAACAAGGCAATCTGCGGCTACTCATCGTTATCGAGGTTATTCTCTATTCTTTTGGCCCGTTTTTTTACGTGGCGTACGAGTTGAATTCCGTATTACGCTCGAAATGATATGCTATGTTGAAAAGAAGTGCCTCAGTCAGTCGGTCACCGATAATTTGCATCCCTACAGGCAGTCGTCCTTTACGCCCACAGGGGACCGACAGCGAGGGCACATTAGCTAAATTGATCGGAACGGTGTTAATGTCCTCCTTGTAGAGCGATAGCGGGTCCTCGATTTTTTCGCCTATTTTGAATGCAACGTGCGGCATCGTTGGCGCGATAAGCGCGTCGTATTGCTTAAAAGCTCTTTGAAAGTCTTGACTGATTATGGCTCGCGCTCCAAGTGCTTTGCGGTAGTATTTGTCGTAGTATCCAGCCGACAGTGCGTACGTCCCGAGCAGTATACGTCTTTTCACTTCATTTCCAAATCCCACAGCTCTGTTCTCCGAAAATGTCCTGTGCCAATCGTGATCCTTTTGGACACGGTGCCCAAAAATGATTCCGGAATACCGAGCGAGGTTGGATGAGGCTTCTGACATCGCCAAAATGTAGTACGCAGGAAGCGCATATCTTAGGCTGGGCATGGACGTTTCTGTAACGTGTGCGCCTAGCCCTTTAAGTACATCGGCTGCTTCCCGCGTTGCATTTTCAACAGCTGAATCGACACCTTCGCCGAGGAAGTCCGATGGCAGGCCGATGTTCAAACCATCAATCTCGTTTGAAAGAGACGAAGCACAAGATGGCACGGCGACGTTTAGCGAGGTACTGTCAGAAGGGTCGTAGCCAGCAATTACCTCAAACAAAATAGCGCACGACTTCACTGTGCGCGCTATAGGGCCGATCTGTTCCATCGAGTTGCCATACGAAACTAGGCCGCTACGTGAAACTCTGCCATACGTCGGCTTTAATCCGACTACGCCGCAAAATGATGCAGGGCAGCGGATTGAACCGCCAGTATCGGAACCCAATGCAAGGTCCGCTTCAGATGCGGCGACGGCAGCTGCGCTGCCACCAGATGACCCTCCAGGCACGCGCGTGGAATCCCAAGGATTCTTGCACGGGCCGAAAAAGCTCGTTTCAGTCGACGCTCCCATCGAAAACTCGTCCATGTTCGTTTTCCCTACGATGACGGCGCCTTCTTCAAGAAGCCTCTTAACGACGAACGCGTCCCATGATGGCACGTAGTTTTCGAGCATCTTCGAGGCACACGTCGTCCGCAGGCCTTTCGTAGAGATGGCGTCCTTAATGCCCACTACGACGCCGGCGAGACGTCCGTCAAACTCGCCTGCGTCAGCTTGTTCGGCTTGGCGACGAGCCCGTTCGGCATTTATCGTGATGAATGCATTTAGCTCACTCTGTCCAATCGCTGCGAGTGACTCTTCAGTGTGCTCTTGGTGGCTCATAGTATTCGTGGGCCCTTAAAAAAGCCACCATCTACCCGTGGCGCGTTCGATAGCGCTGCTTCCTGAGTTAGGCTTGGTTTAACTTCATCGGCGCGTAATACGTTTCGTTCTCGTTCCTCTCCTTCTGGCGGCAGGACTGCAACGCCTTCGAGCTTTTCAAAGTATTCGAGCACTGCATTCAGTTGGACGGCAAATTCTTGCACTTCTTCGTCGTCAAGCTTAATGCACGCAAGTTGAGCTATATGCTTAACGTCAGATTTCGTTATCATCTTGTACCCTAATGTCGTGTTTTTCAGCTATTGATTGCAAATAGAGTCTCACAACACTCGTGCCCAGATTCTTGGCCGTGGGTAATTCAGTCTTTGCTAGTCTTTGCAGCAGCTGATTGATCCCCGTGCCGTACTGCATTGCCTTCTTTCGCTGGTGCGCCAGCTCGTACGGCATCACTTGTTCGGCGAGTTTCCTTAAGATGTATTTGTTACTCCCGTTCTTGAGCTTCCATGAACAGTTTAGTGCTAATCCGAATGTGACCACTTTGGGATCTAAGTAAGGTAATAAAAGCTCTAACGAGTGCGCTGCTGCCGCTAAATTATCCCGTTCCAAGTTGTTCTTTGCAATGTTGAGCACATCAGCCTCGAGTGTGTTTCGCAACGTTTCGGCTGTTGGCGCGAGTAAGTTGCCGTACTTCGCGTAGCCTGCAAAGAGTTCGTCCGCCCCCTGCCCCGTCAAGACCGAGTTAAATCCTGCAGCTCGGACGTGCATTGCCAGGATATATAAAGGAAGTGCGATGGCTACATCGAGCGGACTGCAGCTTTCTATTGCTTCAATAACGTGAGGGATCGCCGCTTCGACCAGCTCGGTGCGCAGCTGAATAACTTGAAGGTTCACGCCAAGGAGGCGCGCTGTTTTTCCCGCGTTTCTTAGGTCGTACGACTCTGGCAAGCCCACGACGTAGCATTGGCTGTCGACAGGATTCGCCATCAAGCTGTACAACAAAGAACTGTCCAACCCCCCTGAAAATGCGACGCCGATTTGCCTGTCAGCAATTTCATTCAAAACACTGTCAAGTAAAATTCGCAGACTTTTCACCGCATTTTCGTCGTTTAACGTAGGATCGCCATAGGATAGTTTGAGGGGGTTTGTTGCTCGAACTTCAATACGCTGTGGTTTGTATACCGTGACCGTGGTGCCCGGGTCAACCCTGTGCACATGTTCTACTCCAGCAGCCCAGATTGCTTTCCGTTCGGAGCCAAACGCGCAGAGCGAGTTCTCGCGATTCACACCATAAAATAACGGCCGTGCGCCAACAAAGTCTCGTTCCAGGCTCAGAAATTG
>CAZHSW010000015.1:0-13453 GCA_964534635.1 uncultured Methanomicrobia archaeon | reverse complement strand
CCTTCTTCTACTTCGAGCGCGGCAGCCCTCTCAACGTCAGCTTTGACGACCTGCTGCAACAGCGTCTCGACGACAACAGGTTTGCCGGTGAGCACCTCCAGCAGCGTCGTAACTGAACCGTCAGTCATCAGTAATAGCCGCTGAGCCTTCGATAGCGGTGTTTTCGGAAGTTTCATACTATCCCTTGACCTTCTCACTATCTAGAGTCAAAAGAACCAGTCATAGTCCACGGACATACGCACCGCTGTTCCGTGCTTTCACGGCGTAAACCTCGCCTCCGATAGTCTCATCTAAATATCTGCTCACCGCTATCTGCAGCTCTGCTCCATCGGCTATGCCATAAACGGTGGGGCCAAAAGAACTCATTCCGGCACCGAATGCCCCATTATCTTTCATAAATCGGACAAGACCGGTGCAAAATGGCTGCAATTCAAGTTCGCGGCGCTTAAAGCCGATTGTCTGAACTCGATCGATCGATCGTCCGAAGCTCTCGACATCTTGTTCTACGACCGCTGGTAGCATCTCCATCAAAATAACGTGACTTAACGCCTGAATCTCGACGAGTGGCAGCGGACAGTTGTTTTGGAATATATTCACCTCACGTTTATCGCTTGCACCGCGCAGATTGGGTATGGCTAGAATGATAGTCCAGTCGGGAAAATCGTGTCGGACGATCACGGGAGCGGGACCGTATTTTCCGGAAGCCGCCGATGGCAAGAAATCTGTCTTGCCTTTGTGACCCCCGTCAACTATAAAGCCACCCGATTCGTAAGCGGCAACGCCTATACCAGAGGTACCTCCCCTCCCAGTCAGCTTTGCGATGGAAGTAGGTCCGAGGTCGAGTCCGTAGAGTTCGCTTATGGCTGTTCCGACAGCAAGGGCGATTTGAGTTCCGGAACCGAGTCCCACGTGCGGAGGATATTCTTCCACGACTTCAATCGCAACGCCACCAACATTGTGTCTCGCAAGTATCGCAGATGCGACATCTCTGATCCTCTCTAAGAACCTCGTCGTGCCCGAAATCGAGAGTTTGGCATCCTCTCTCGCGTGGATCTCCACCGATGGAAAATCGAGCGTGAGCCCGACGCTGCCGTCAATTCGGCCGAGTGCACCATTTAGGTCGATGAGAGTTATATGAAGTCGCGAAGGCGTAGTTACTTTAATCATAACTGGCTGTTAATTGCACGTCTTTGCCAAAGCAGAGGTCGTTTCGCGGTCAGTTTGGGACGATCGCATCAAGTTTCAGCTCAAAGCGGGACGACGCGGCAATTATCTTGCGTGGAGCAAGCTCCCACGACGGGATGAATCTATACCGAGGAGTATCTCTAATTTTTGCAGTTATCTCTTTCGGTGCCCGTGCCCTTATACAATTTGCAATAGTTCGAAGGAACTGAGCGATGTGAGCGAACCTTGTGACGTCTTTTACCAGTTTCGTCCGCGCATTGGTCTGCAAACGTTACGGGTTTCAGAATCGACAGACGCAGGCCGTGGAAGCGTCAGAAACCTTTAAGTAACTTTGTTGCTCTTCTAAAAACTACACGGGTCAGGCGTATCACGCACGCAGTGTGAAGATGCACCCTAAGATACAAATCGCAGTGCCGTCGTCCTTGACCGTCGAAACTGCCGATCCTAAGATTAAGACGTACAAGGTCGGGCAAGTCGCTCGCGCGGCAGCGATATTTCAGGTTCATAGCGTGGTGATATATCGAGACGCAGCGAACGATGAAAGTCGGTTCATCGCGTCGATATTGCGGTACATGGAGGCGCCGCAGTACCTTCGAAAGCTGCTTTTCCCGCGCTCGCATGAGCTGAAGTATGTTGGGGTTGTACCCCCGCTTAAGACCCCTCATCACGCGCGGGTACACGATGATGTCCGTGAAGGAATAGTGATAGACGTCGGAACTGAAGGCGCTTGGGTTGAAATCGGGTTGGATTGCCCTGCCTTTTTGCGATCGAAGGCTTTTCGCAAAGGGGAGCGCGTGACAGTAAAGGTCTTTTCGCGAGATCGGCTTGAAGTAAAAGCCATAGAGAAGCCGCCTGGATACGGGGGCTACTCAGTCCGGACGGTAAAAAGCATCAAAGATACGCTTGAGGGGTTGGTCGTGGCCACTGCAAGACGCGGGAAAGTGATAACTCCAGCGATGTGCGATGAAATGAGAACGAGAGGCGCTGACTTGGTAACGTGCATATTCGGCGCTCCAAATCGGGGGCTCGAAGCGTTGTTTCAGGAAGTCGGATTGTCAGTAGACGACGTTTCAGATTTCGTTGTCAATACGATTCCGGAACAAGGGACAGAAACGGTTCGCACCGAAGAAGCTATTATGGCCACGCTGAGCGTATTTAACACGGCGCTGCGCGAAGAGTGGTGAGGTAGATTAATGCCAAAAAGACACCGTCCTAGGCGCGGATCTCTCGCCTTTAGTCCACGAAAAAGGGCTAAAAGCGAACAGCCGAGGGTTCGTTCGTGGCCGCCGCAAACAGAAGTACGAATGCAGGGATTTGCGGGGTATAAAGCTGGGATGACGCACGTGATGATGGTCGACGATATGCCCAACAGCCCGACGCGGGGGCTTGAGATAAGTGTACCTGCAACGGTCGTGGAGACTCCGGCAATGAAAATAGCGGCCGTGCGGACGTACCGAAACACTGTTTATGGAAGACGTACCGTCGGTGAGACTTGGGCTGCCACTGTCGGAGACGAGCTTGCGAAGCGGGCGCCGATTCCGAAAAAGCCGCCGCAGGGCCCAGTCACTCTGGAAGAAGCGGACGAGGTCAGAGTGCTTGCTTATACCTCGCCAGCAACAGTTAGCGGCATCCCTCGAAAAGTGCCTGAACTTATGGAACTGCCGGTTGGCGGCGGTGATACGTCCGCCGCATATGAATATGGGCGGGAAATGCTCGGAAAGG
Source organism: uncultured Methanomicrobia archaeon (assembly GCA_964534635.1). Classification (GTDB taxonomy): domain Archaea; phylum Halobacteriota; class Bog-38; order Methanoflorentales; family Methanoflorentaceae; genus Methanoflorens. Next base: position 10,546 of record CAZHSW010000015.1, on the reverse strand, counting down.
AAATCGCAGCAGCAGATGTATTCAAGGAAGGCCTGCTGATCGACGTCGTAGCAATAACCAAAGGCAAGGGAGTGCAGGGACCAGTCAAACGGTGGGGAGTCACCATCCAGGACAGAAAAGCATTCCGAGGAGGAAAAGGGCGCCATATAGGTAATCTTGGTCCGTGGAATCCAGCGCGCGTTAGGTGGACGGTTCCACAGCTTGGCCAAATGGGTTATCAGCAAAGAACTGAATATAACAAACGCATACTCAAGATCGGGTCGGACGGCGCGGTTGTGACTCCTGCCGGCGGTTTCATACGCTATGGGATGGTCAAGGGGCCATACATCCTTGTACACGGCTCGATTCCGGGGCCTTCTAAGAGACTCATCAGGATGAGACCTGCAATCCGGCCGACCACGGCCGCGGGTTTAATGCCCGAACTGAGCTACGTTAGCGTTCAGTCGAAGCAGGGCGTGAGATAGATGAAAGCCAGTGTGCTAAGCTTGAAAGGAAAAATGAGGACGCAAGTCGACTTACCTGAAGTTTTCGAGGAAGCTTACCGTCCGGATCTCATAAAAAAGGCAGTCGTGGTCGCGCAGGCAAACAGGCGGCAGCCATATGGAGCGCAGCCCACCGCGGGCATTAAGACCTCAGCAGAGTCGTGGGGCTCGGGGCGAGGCGTCGCTCAAGTTCCGCGACTGAAAAATTCAAGCAGAGTCGCGCGGGTGCCTCAAGCGGTAGGCGGAAGAAAAGCACATCCCCCGAATGCCTCGAGGATATTTTCCGAGAAGATCAACAAAAAAGAGAGAAAGAAAGCAATGAGGTCTGCGATCGCGGCGACGGCAAATCCTGAGTTGGTGAAGGCACGAGGACACCGCTTCGACGCAACGCTTCCGCTCATCGTCGAGGATTCCTTCGAAAAATTAGCTACGACCGGTAAAATCGTGGAAGTTCTAGCTGCGCTCAACGTGTTGCAAGACGTCCAGAAAGCAAAACGCGGCAAGCACGTGCGCGCCGGCAAAGGTAAGCGACGAGGCAGACGTTATAAAACCAAGAAGAGTATCCTCATCATCGGTACGAAGGCCCTCTTCGCAGCACGCAATTTGCCGGGAGTTGACGCCGTGTCAGTTGACCAGTTGAACGTTGAGCTGCTAGCGCCAGGCACTCACGCCGGAAGGCTGGCAATATGGACGAAGTCGGCGATACGCGCCGTTGGAAAGGGGTAGAGCATGTTGAAATATGCGTGTGTCACGGAAAAAGCCACAGCTCAGCTTGATACCCAGAATAAGCTTACATTCGTCGTTGACACGGAAGATACGAAATACGACGTGAAGAAAGCGGTCGAAGAAATCTATGGTGTGACGGTAGTCGACGTGAAGACGCTCGTTACGCCAAAAGGGGCTAAAAAAGCAACTGTGACGCTCTCGGGCGACGATTCTGCTGAAGAAATCGCGTCTAAATTAGGTATCTTCTAAACAGGTCGTTTTATGGGAAAGCGTATAATATCGCAAAATCGCGGGAAAGGCACGCCAACCTATCGCGCGCCGTCTCATCGCTACAAAGGCAGCCTGAAACTGGTCAAAGCGGATGAGAACGAGACCGTTAAAGCCCAAGTCCTTGAGATACTCCACGACCCTGCGCGCAGCGCCCCAATCGGACGCATCGAACTGCCAGATGGGACCGAGCGTTTATTATTGATACCAGAAAGCCTTTCTGTAGGCGACGAAATTGCGTGCGGCGCGTCGGCGGAGATCAAAGCGGGCAACATTTTGCCGCTTGCCGAGATTCCTGAAGGGGTGCCAATCTGCAACATAGAATCACAGCCCGGAGACGGAGGCTGTTTTGCGCGAGCATCAGGAGTATACGCTATACTGATCGCACACGACGCGCAAAAAACTGTCGTGCAGCTGCCAAGCGGAGAAATGAAGCGGCTGCATCCTCATTGTCGTGCCATGATAGGTACAGTTGCAGGGGGCGGCCGCCTTGATAAGCCCTTCGTAAAGGCCGGCAAGAAGTTCCATAAAATACGTTCGAGAGCTGCCAAATATCCGAGGGTGCGCGGTGTCGCGATGAATGCGGTCGATCATCCGTTTGGCGGCGGTGGTTGGCAACACCCGGGGCGCCCAAAAACCGTCAGCCGCAACGCCCCGCCTGGCAGGAAAGTCGGCAGTATTGCAGCACGACGCACAGGCAAACGATAACAACGCTAAGACTGGTGAACGAATGGCTAAAAGAAGGAAGGTGGAAGCGCCTCGCAAAAAGGAAGAGTTCTCCTACAGAGGGAATTCCCTACAAGAGCTAAAAGAAATGGATTTAGACAGACTTGTTCAGCTCTTGCCAGCGCGGCAACGCCGGAAGCTGAAGAGAGAACTGACAGAAGACCAAAAGAAACTCCTACAGAAAATAAGAGACGGAAAAACAGTTCGGACCCATCAAAGGGACATGATTGTTCTTCCTGAAATGGTTGGCAGCACGGTCAGCGTGCATGACGGGAAAACATTCGCTAGTTTTGAGATAATGCCTGAGATGATCGGCCACTACTTCGGAGAATACGCGCTCACGAGGAGGCGCGTATCGCACGGAGGTCCAGGGGTAGGCGCGACACGATCGAGTAAATACGTTCCGTTGAAGTGATTGAATGGCGTTCACATCGTATTCAACTGAGTATAAGAAGGAAAAAACGGCCCGTTCACAAGGGCACGAATTGCACGTTTCGCCGCGACACTGTGTGGAACTCTGCAGAGAGTTGCGCGGAAAGTCGCTGAAAGAAGCCAAGGCCTATCTGGACGAGGTCACGAAGCTAAAGACGCCGGTGCCGTTCAAGCGTCACAGCTCTGGCGTCGGACATCGTGCAGGAATTCGCGGGTGGGACTCAGGGCGTTACCCACAAAAAGCAGCTGGAGAGATATTGAAGGTTTTGAAGAGTGCCGAAGCCAATGCTGAGTACCAGGGCCTCGATACGGATCGTATGCAAGTCGTTCATATGTTGGCACGAAGGGGCCGTACTCTGGAAGGTCGAATGCCTCGCGCGATGGGCCGCGCCACGGCAAAGAATACTGAAACTGTCACCGTTGAGGTAGTGCTACAGGAGCCGCAAGATGGGGATTGAAAAGAAATTTGTCGAGGAGGGCTTGAAGCGATCTCAAATGAACGAGTACTTCAACCGCGAGCTCCAACGTGCGGGTTATGGGGGCATGGAGATCAATCGCACTCCAATTGGCACGCACATCACTATTTATGCCGAAAAACCGGGCATGATCATCGGAAAGAGCGGCAAAACGATCCGGCGAGTCACGAGAGAGCTTGATGCAAGTTTTAAGCTGGATAATCCGCAGCTGGATGTCCAAGAGATAGAGATTCCTGAGTTAAACGCCCAAATAATGGCACAACGGCTGGCTAACGCGCTGGAGCGGGGCTGGTATTTCAGGAAAGCGGGCCAATCAACGCTTCAGCGGATCATGGACGCCGGTGCGCTCGGATGTGAAGTGATCCTTGCCGGCAAACTCACCGGCCCGCGATCGCGGAGTGAGAAGTTCCTAGCGGGGTACATTAAACACTGCGGCAAGCCTGCTGAAGAACTGGTCACGCGAGGTTATGCCGTTGCCAAACGAAAGCTTGGCATCATCGGGGTCAAAGTCCTAATAGTGCCGCCGGGAGTAAAACTCCCCGACGACATCCGACTAGTGGAAGAAACAGCCGATGAAGAGGTCGAACAGCATGGCAATCTTGAGGAGCGAAGAGATACGCAAGATGAAACCGGATGAGCGGCGCAAGCAGTTAGACGACCTGATTGCACAGCTCTTGAGGGAAAGAGCCATTGTTTCGGCCGGCGGTGCTCCCGAAAATCCGGGGCGATCAAGAGAACTTCGACGTACTATTGCGCGCATTCACACAATCATTAAAGAGGAAAAAGAAAGGCCCGAAGGGCGGACGTAGGTGCTCGATGGAAATTGACAAGAACAATTTCATGTTTCACGAGCTCATCGGCCTGCACGCGCAGGTGGCAGAAAGCTCCAATACGGACAGCGTCGGCATAAGCGGTCGGATAACCGACGAAACTAGGAACACTTTGATCATCGATGCTAAAGGACGCGAAAAGAAGCTCGTCAAACACGGCAACACGTTTGATCTGACGTTATCAGACAAGGGCACGGTAAGAATTGCTGGAGATCTGATCGTCGGAAGACCTGAAGATCGTGTTGCCAAAATACTTCGAAAACGGCACAACAGGTGACAGGATGCGAACGAATATCGGATTTCAGGTACCGCCCCCCGTGAACTCGTGTGAGGATCCCCAGTGTCCCTTCCACGGCACGCTTTCTGTGCGCGGGCAAGTTATCGATGGGACCGTGGTGAGCGACAAGACGGCGCGAACCGTCGTGGTACAGCGAGAATATCTCAATTACATCCAGAAGTACGAAAGGCTTGAAAAAAGGAAGTCGAAACTGCATGCTCACAATCCAGACTGCATCGCGGCAAAAACAGGTGACCGAGTGACCTTAGCAGAGTGTCGGCCGTTGTCAAAAACCAAGTCATTCGTGGTGATTCAAGTACTATGAAGGATCTGAAGGCAAAAGTCCCCCGATCTCTCGCAACAAGCTCGGAGCTTGATTGCGTCGACAATACAGGAGCCAGGACTATTGAGATCATTGCCGTTAAACGCTACCGAGGCGTCAAGAGGCGACAACCAAAAGCAGGCTTAGGCGAGATCGTGATCGTTTCGGTCAAGAAAGGAGCGCCCGATATGCGTCGACAGATCTTCAGGGCTGTTGTCGTGCGACAGAAAAAGGAGTTTAGAAGACCAGACGGCACACGGGTGAAATTCGAAGACAACGCAGCAGTTATAACAGACGATAACGGCGACCCTCGCGGAACGGAGATCAAGGGGCCTGTTGCTCGCGAAGTAGCAGAACGCTTTGGCAAGATCGCCTCGGTTGCCCAAATGATAGTGTGAGGGATCTGATTGACGAACAGAACGATTTCAGATCAGCCGAGAAGGCAGCGGAAGGCACGAATTGATGCTCCTCTTCACATTCGACAGAAGTATTTGCACGTTCGACTTGAAAAGAAACTCGCGAAGAAATATGATCGTCGAAGCGTTCAAATAAGAAAAGGCGATACTGTAAAGGTGCTTCGAGGCGACGCTCGTAATCGCGAGGGGAAGGTCGCGAAGGTCAATCTCAAGGACGAGTCTATAGAAGTGGATGGAGTGACTTTGCACAAAGCAGATGGATCAGAAGTCGCGAGACCTATTCATCCGTCTAACGTGATGCTAACGAAGCTTGAACTCAAGGATAAACTCCGGGTCAGGAGACTGGAGGGGAGAACGCGTGCATCAGAAAAGGATCTCAGCGCCTAAAAGTTGGCCGATCACGAAGAAATCCCACACGTGGGTTACGGCCCCGTCTCCGGGTGCACATTCCAACAACGCCGTTCCCGTACTGGTCGTATTAAGAGACGTGCTGCATCTGGCTGACAATGCAAAAGAGGCGAAGCGCATTCTCCACGGCGGAATGGTGGCCATAAACGGACGCGTTGTGAAAAAGCACCGGGCTCAAGTCGGGGTGTTAGACATTTTTGCTGTGGCGGGCAAAAGCTATCGCGTGCTGCCGAATCCTAGGGGCAAATACGAGCTTACGGAGGTAGACGAAGAGGAAGCGAAGCGTAAGCTGGCCCGCATTGACAACGTGACGGTTGTGAAAGGGGGCAGACTTCAATACAACTTGCATGACGGGACCAACGTCCTCCTTCAGGAGAGATATGGCCCTGGCGATTCGCTTGTTTTTTCCCTGCCTAGCTATGACCTCATTGAACGGCACGAGCGCAGAGTCGGCAGCCAAGCAATGATTGTGGGAGGCAAACACTCGGGTGAAACTGGCACAATCGTGGAGCTACGGAAGATGCGAAGCTCGCGGCCGAACGTGATTACGATCGAACGAGACGGGAAAAAATTTGAGACGATCGACGACTACGTTTTCGTGACAGGCGGCGGAGGCAGCTGACCGTGGTCGAGGACAAAGCGGCAGGAAAACTTGGAAACCCTATGACGATGCCAAAGCTCGACAAGGTAACCGTACACATCGGCGTGGGTGAAGGGGGCCAGAAGCTGGTCAACGCTGAGTCCATCATTAAGATTCTTACGGGTCAAGCGACGGTGCGGACGTTAGCGAAGAAGACACAGCCGATGTTCGGGATAAGAAAAGGGCAAGCCACAGGATGCAAAACAACGCTCCGCAGTCAAAGAGCGGAATCGTTTCTCAAGCGCGCGCTGGAGATTAGGCAGAATCTCGTGCGCGAATTTCAGTTTGATGCGACCGGCAACGTGTCGTTTGGTATCGTCGATCATACAGACTTTCCGGGAATGACCTACGACCCCCAAATTGGAATTTTTGGCATGGATGTGATCGTGTCGCTTAAGAAACCTGGCTATCGGGTCGCACGGCGACATGCGGCGCAACGACGTGTCCCGCTGCGACAACGGGTTACGCATGAAGACGCGATCGCTTTCATGCGAGACAATTACGGTGTGGTGTTGGAGTAATGGCGGAAAAAGCGCGTAAAGATCACGAATGTAGGCGTTGCGGTCGCAAACAGGGCCTCGTGACGAAGTATGACATTTATCTCTGCCGACAATGCTTCAGAGAGATCGCCAGCGATATGCAGTTTGAGAAGTACAATTGAGGTAAGGGACAATGGTGCTATTGGATCCGCTTGCAAACGCGCTTTCAGCGATAAAGAATGCGGAAGGCGTCGGCAGAAGGGAATGTTGTGTTAAGCCAGTTTCGAAGCTCATCGGCAATGTGCTTCGCGTGATGCAGCGCGGCAACTACATCGGGGACTTTGAGCTAATCGAGGACGGCAAAGCTGGCATATTCAAAGTCGAGCTGCTCGGCAACATAAACCGATGTGGCGCCGTGAAACCGCAGTTCTCTGTCAAGACGACCGATCTTGAGAGATGGGAAGAACGGTACTTGCCCGCGCGCAATTTCGGCTTTCTGATACTAACGACCTCTGAGGGTATAATGACTCACGTCGAAGCGCGAGAACGAGGGATAGGTGGAAAGCTCATCGCTTATTGTTATTAGGAGGTCATCGTGGTACTAGTCGTGGAAAAAGAAGTGCCGATTCCGTCTGAGGTTCGAGTTGCCGTGGATCACACAACCGTAAGAGTCGAGGGCCCGCGGGGCGCGCTCGAACGGGACCTCTGGTATCCGAACGTCGAGATACGTGTTGACAAGGACAAGGTCATCATCGGGACGGGTGTTAACAAGCGCACTCAGAAATCCATCGTTGGCACCTATGCTTCCCACGTGGCTAACATGATGAAAGGGGTCGCGTATGGATTTCGTTATAAGTTGAGGCTGGTCTACTCGCACTTTCCCATTCAAATAAAAGTCGAAGGGAGAACTATCTTCATCGAGAACTTTTTGGGCGAACGCAAGCCTAGAACAGCGCAAATCGTAGGGGAATCACTCGTGGTCATTCAGGGCGACGAGGTCGTCGTCACAGGCATCGACAAGGAACACGTCGGCCAGACGGCTGCCAACATAGAGCAATCGACGCGTATCAAAGGGCGTGACCCCCGCGTATTCCAAGACGGAATCTATTTCATTGAAAAGGGCTTAGAGGCGGGCACGTGAAGGCTTTGGATGAATTGACTCACGATCAGATAAGGGCACTGATCGACAAAGGATATACAACGATCGATGACCTTAAGGGCGCGACTGCGGACGAGCTTGTGACAATCGCTGGTTGTGAAACCGATCTTGCAAAGCGAATCGTCCGGCAGCTGCGGCAATTCAAGCATAAAGACCTGAGCCCAGAGCAGAGGCACTTGCTCGCTGTCAGAAAGCGACACCAGAAGCCTTGGTTCAAACGAGACGACTACGAAAAGAAAAAGAAACTGAGCGCGAGTTGGAGGAGGCCGCGCGGCCTCTTCAACAAGATGCGAAGAGGATTCCCTGACAAAGGCCCAGTTGTACAAGCCGGGTACGGAGCGCCGGCGGCAATAAGGGGTTTTCACCCATCGGGATTTGAAGAAGTTCTCGTCGGTTCTCTTGGCGATCTGGAGAAGGTGCAATCTGAACAAGCGATAAGAATAGCTCGGACCGTGGGTGCTCGAAAGAAGCAAATGATCCTTGAACGGGCCCTCGCTAAGGGTATGAAGGTGCTTAATCCGGGCGTAACACGTCGACATTTATCGGAAGAGCAAACAATGACCTTAGAGTCACCGGAGGAGAACGAGTGACAGGGCTGTCCAACCAAAAGCGAATCGCAGCCAATGTGTTGAACGCTGGCGAGAGCAGAGTTTGGTTTGACCCTGATAAGCTTACTGACCTGGCAAATGCTATTACTCGTGAAGACATTCGGGGCCTTATTAACGACGGAACCATCAAGCTTAGGCAAGCGCGCGGCATCAGTCGCGGGAGAGCTCGTGGTCACGACGTCAAGCGCAAAAAAGGGCATAGAACTGGCCACGGTAGTCGAAAAGGGGCAAAAAATGCCCGCAGCGCCAAAAAACACTTATGGATGCGAAAAATACGGGCACAAAGAAGGGCGCTCCGCGACCTGCGGGACAACAACAAGATCGATCGAACTACGTACCGCCGCTTCTATAGGAAGGCAAAAGGCGGCGAGTATAGGACGGTGAGCGTTTTGAACACTCAGATCGAAATAGCGCGGGCTGAAAGGGGGCATTGATAACGGCAACCGGTCCCCGCTATCGGGTGGCATTTCGGCGTCGACGCCAAGGACAGACGAATTATCGCAAGCGTTTAGGTTTGATGATCTCGAAACGCCCTCGAGTAGTCGTACGAAAAAGCGGGCGTGATCTGACCATACAGCTTGTTCAGCACGGCGCAGCAGGAGATACGACGATAGCAGCAGCGCGCGCCCTGGATCTAAGAAATCTTGGCTATAAAGGCGGTACCGGCAATATTCCTGCCGCGTACCTGACGGGATTCCTTTTTGCAAATCGAGCGCGTGCAGCCGGTTATTCGAACGGCGTATTGGATATGGGGCTCAACGCGAACTCGCGGGGGTCGCGTATATACGCCGCCGTGATGGGGGCTCTTGAAGGAGGGTTCGATATTCCGTTTGATCGGAAGCCACTGCCTGCTCCTGAGAGGACTCGCGGAGAACACATAGCTGCTTTTGCAGATGCAAACCCAGCACGTTTTTCAAAGTATGCGATCGATCCTAAGGGGCTTCCTGATCACGTTGACTCGATGAGGCGAGAAATCTTTGACGGTGCTGAACGGAAAGGGGAGACCGCGAAGACTAAGGGGAAAGATGATGGCTGAGACGATAGAAGGATGGACACCTAAGACGAGATTGGGACGCCTGGTTTACGAGGGCAAAATAACGACGTTCGATGACGCGGTAAACACGGGATATCCCGTGAAGGAAGCGGAGATAATCGACACCCTTCTGCCAGAGTTGACCGACGAAGTGTTGGACATAAATATGGTCCAGCGGATGACCGATTCTGGTCGACGAGTGAAGTTCCGGGCCGCCGTGGCCATCGGCAATCGTGAGGGCTACATAGGCTTTGCCGAAGGAAAGGATCTGCAGGCGGGACCGGCTATCCGTAAGGCAATTGAGATCGCAAAACTAGATCTTGTCAAGATAAATCGTGGATGTGGCTCGTGGGAGTGCGGCTGCGGGGAGGCACATACTGTCCCGTATTCCGTCGAAGGCAAAGCAGGCTCCGTCACCGTCGCGCTGAGGCCGGCACCGCGCGGACTCGGCATCGCATCGGGTAGCACCGCACGAAAAGTGCTTGAGCTCGCCGGCATAAAAGACGTGTGGACGAGGTCCTCGGGACAGACGCGTACAACAATCAACTTCGCTCGTGCCACCTTCGAAGCGCTTAAGAAAACGACCACGGTTAGAATCGGCGGGGGGGCCCGGTGACGTACGCCGTAGTCAAGATGCGCAGCATCGTAAAGACGAGACCAGATGTTCGGCGCACGCTCGAGCTCCTGAACCTTGACAGGACTAATCACTGCGTCTTCGTGCCGGACAACGCGCATTACCGAGGTATGCTCCATAAGGTGAGAGATTACGTGGCGTGGGGTACGGTCGACAGTGAGACGCTCTGTGCGCTTCTCGAGAACAGGGGGAGGCTTGAAGGTCGAAAAAGGCTAACAAGCGCATACGTGAACGAACACACTGGGTTTGAAGACTTGCGCGCGTTTGCGGAAGCTGTCGTTGAAGGCACGGCCACGTTACGAGACGTGCCTCAGCTGAAGCCTGTGCTGCGGCTCCACCCCCCGCGTAAAGGCCACAGTGGAATAAAAAAATCGTTTCCAGAAGGGGTGCTTGGGTTTCACGGTGCGGATATCAATGCACTGTTGCTCAGGATGAGATAGACATGAGTGCCAAAAACAAGGCGAAGAAGTTTCGAGGCAGCAGGACGTGTGGAGGAGGCACTCACAAGAACCGCCGTGGGGCTGGAAGCCGAGGAGGCCGTGGTCACGCCGGCGGATGCAAACATCATTTCGTAAAAGAGCTATTGCTTGGGCGCGGCTACGGCAATTACGGATTCCGGAGGCCGCAAAAC
>CAZHSW010000014.1:0-2598 GCA_964534635.1 uncultured Methanomicrobia archaeon | reverse complement strand
CTTGGCGGCGAGTATATGAGAAGCGGAAACCTGAACTGACGTTCGAGGAATTTGTGTTGCACGAAAAGAGAAAGTGGAACCGAGGGCTGATAAAAAGAACCTACTTCGATCTTTTGTTTGTGAGAGCCTTAAACGAAATCGTGGCTGAGCCGAGTGGCGTCGATAATGGCCGCGCGACGGTTCGCGCTCAAGTAACTAATGCTAGATACGCTTTTGATAGCCCAGCTATTTATGAAGTGCAGCACGAGACGGTGAAGAAAGTGCTTTCATTCACTCACACCTACGCGGGCCAAGCTAAAGAAGGTGAATCTATCGAAGCTCGAGGGACTTGTAATGAAGCTGAGGAGATGAGACTAATAGTCGGTACCACCCGCGAAGCCCGAGGCGAATGGATAAAAAGCTGCACTCTGCTTCGCCCTTGAAAAGTACTGATATAAGGGGCAGTCTAGACACAAGAGGTGAGTCCGACGGGCCTACACATCGCGTACGACAAGGGAACGCTGCTGCTTAAGGGCAACCTGCATGTGCCGAATGCGCATTGGGACGCTCGTGCAGGCACATATCGAGCACTCGCTTTTCATTACGCAGACATTATTGATTACCTCGAAAACAGCAACCTCGAGTATTTAGATGAAGCGCCCGACCTGCTTCCTATGCCACATCTAGTGCAGCGAACAGAGCTGCGTGACTATCAAAGAGAGGCCTTAGACTCGTGGATTCGAGCAGGACACCGTGGCGTAATTGTGCTGCCGACCGGTGCAGGAAAAACTTTAGTCGCTCTTGCAGCAATTTGGACGCTGCAGACGCCTACTTTGGTCGTTGTACCTACGCTCGATTTGATGGAGCAGTGGCGTCGCGCTCTTGCGGCCGAATTTAAGATAGAAATAGGCGTTTATGGCGGCGGCGACAACTTGCTTGAGCCGATCACCGTTTCAACCTACGATTCAGCTTATCTGCGTGTGGCGGAACTAGGTAATCGATTCGGGTTTGTCGTTTTTGACGAGGTCCATCATCTAGCAGCTGCTGGCTATAGGCAGATCGCCGAAATGTCGCTCGCGCGCGCGAGGCTTGGACTTACAGCAACTTATGAACGTGAAGACGGGCTACACAGCGAGCTGCCTAGACTCACTGGCGGGATTGTTTTTGAACTAGCGGTAAAGGACCTCGCTGAAGAACATCTGTCTGGATACGACGTTGAACATCACTTTGTCGAAATGGAGCCTGACGAAGCAGAGGAGTATTCCCGGCACTACGCCCTTTTCGCCGATTATGTGTCGCGTCACAATGTCAAGCTTCGAAAGCCAAATGATTTCGCTCAATTCATTAAGCGGAGTTCCTGGGATCCCGAGGCGCGAAAGGCACTGTTAGCTCGGAATCGGGCTCTCGACATCGCCTTGAACTCACGCGTAAAAATCGAAGCACTCAAGAAAGCTCTTCTAGAGCGGCCGTTTGAGAAGACCATCATCTTTACGCAACATAACAAGCTAGTGTACCAAATAGCGCGCACATTTTTGATCCCTGCAATCACCCACACGACTTCGAGAGACGAGCGTAGGGAGATCTTAGACCTGTTTCGCAGCGGAATTTACCGTTTTGTAGTCACGTCGAAAGTGCTTGACGAGGGCGTTGACGTTCCCGATGCCTCGCAAGCGATAATTCTTAGTGGAACCGGGAGCTCGAGGGAATTCATACAGCGACTGGGGCGCATCCTGCGAAAGCAAGAGGGAAAGCGCGCACGACTCATTGAAATAGTGACACGTAACACGACAGAAACCAAACTAAGTCACCGTCGGAAGCGAAAGTGGCGGGATTCTGAGAATGCTCCCCAGTAACCTCCTTGCCGCTCGCTCTCGCTCGGGAAAGATCAAACCAGTTTACGCGCCGCTCGAAGCTCGTTATTTAGAACTGGCATCTCGCTTGATCGAGGAATACGAAATGCACGTAAACGAGCACAAAGGCGAGTTGACCAGCAAGTGCCAGCAGTTTGAGGAAGACGGGTTTGACTATCGGCTTGTAAGGGGTTTGGTCGCGTTGCTCGACCGCTCTGCGACGTTCATGCCGCACGCTTACGTAGACCCGCGAGCAGCACGTCGCGCAGTCTTTGAAGCCGCAAATCGCTATCCACTTGTCGCGACGGATGACGTACGGCGGAAGGTTATAGCCGAGACAGCGGCTCAACTTGGCGTTTCCTCAGTCGAGCTTGAAACGTCGCTTTGGAGCGATTTCGAGGAAGAACTGATCCTTGCAAGTTTTGTTGCGCCGGAGCCACAGGAGTTGCTTCAGCGATACAACTTGAGCTTGACTCAAACGCTCCTCTTTAAGGCGGCCTCGCTCGAGTTTGCGGTCGGGAGCGACTACCAACGCATTTTCAGTCTGCTTAAACGTTTGGGTCTTATGTACGCCGTCGTGCGAACAGACAACGTGTATCACATCCTCGTTGATGGCCCTATCTCGCTCTTCAAACTGACCGAACGATATGGCACTTCGGTTGCGAAACTGCTTCCGTCGGTTGTGGAAGCTGACGATTGGAGCTTCAAGGCACAGATCGTCTGGGGAGACCGTCTTGCCCCGAGGCTGCTCGAACTGGCACTCAGTAAA
>CAZHSW010000013.1:0-9755 GCA_964534635.1 uncultured Methanomicrobia archaeon | reverse complement strand
CGTCGGCATACGGTTTAGACGAGGATTCCTCAGTTGACTTAGACGCGATGGTAAAGGACGTCTATGATCCACTAGGCACGTTCTATCGCTACACGCTGCCTGTTTCGCTTATAAAAGCAAAGGTCACTGAAAGTAAGAGGTGAACGGAAATGGGACAAAAGATCACAGTTGAGCCCGTATCGAGAATCGAAGGCCATGCGAAGATCACCGTGAACCTCGACGATGCAGGTCAAGTCAGCGACGCGCACCTGCACATCGTTGAGATGAGAGGGTTTGAAAAGCTTCTGCAAGGGAGACCTGTCGAAGACGCCCAGCGAATCGTAACGGCCATTTGCGGCATCTGTCCAGTCAGTCACCACCTCGCCTCGGCGAAGGCGGCAGACAATGCATTGGGTGTCGAGATTCCGCGGCCCGCCGCGCTGCTCCGAGAGCTTATGCATATGGGGCAGTACATACACAGCCACACGCTGCACTTCTTCTACCTTGCGGCGCCGGACCTGATCTTCACTCCCGACGGCGATCCGAAGAAGCGGAACGTTTTTGGCGTGATTGAAGCAAACCCCGAGCTTGCAACACAAGCGGTCCTCAACAGAAAACGTGGCCAAGAGATGATACGGACTATTGGCGGAAGGGCTGCACCGGTGACTGCAAAGCCCGGCGGACTCACGAAGGGGATTACCGAACAAGAGCGTCAGAAGATGTTGAAGGACGCCCAAGACTCAATTGAGTTCACAAAACTCGGCTTAGAAGTGGCTTCTCCGATATTCGAGCAGTATATGGACGTCATTAAGACTCTCGGAGTCGTCGATACCCCAATGATGGGCCTTGTCAAGGCCGGCAACCTCGAGTTATACGACGGGACACTGCGTATGATGGATACCGATGGGTCCACCATTATCAAGGAGTTCGATCCGACGAAATACGCCGACTACATTCAAGAGCGATTCAACGATTGGTCATATCTCAAGTTCCCCTACTGGAAGGAGAAAGGATGGCCAGACGGTATCTATCGCGTCGCTCCCCTGGCGAGGATCTGCGTGTGTGACAAGATCTCCACGCCGCTAGCCAACGACATGCTCACGGACTTTAGAGCTGCCTTCGGCAGGATGCCTCAGCAGACGTTGCTCTATCACTACGCTAGACTCATCGAGCTGATGTACGCGAGCGAACGTGCGGTTGAGCTCCTAAACGATCCCGACATAACCAGCACAGATGTCTGGGCAAAGCCAGAAAAGCGAGCGGCTACAGGAGTTGGCGTGATTGAAGCGCCTCGGGGAACGCTCATCCACGAGTACACTACGGACGACGAAGGATTCATCACGAAAGCCAACATGATCGTGTCGACCGGTCATAACCAAGGAGCGATAGACTTGGGAGTTCGCGAGGCCGCAAAAGCCCTAATAAAGGATGGCAATCCGCAAGAGGGGCTGCTGAATCGACTTGAAATGGTCGTGCGCGCATACGACCCGTGCTTCTCGTGCGCGACCCACACAATTGACGGGCGCTGGCCGATCAAACTCGAGCTCGTGGATCCCGACGGAACAACCAGAACGTACACCAACTACTAGACAAGAACAGAATCGATAAGGCATTTTTCTGCCTTATCTCCCACTTTTTTTTTGCTATTTTTGCAACGTCACCGACTTTTACATCGGCTGATTAGCTCTGCGGGTGGCGGCATCAATACCCATGATGGCATCGTGAGCGAAATCCCACATCACGACTCTTTCCGTGCCGCAGCCAATCTCAAGCTCTCGTGAGTCTGTAATTTCGCCAATCTTAGCGGTTACCATCCCAGCATCATCGAAGATGTTAGCAATCTCCCGCACGTCCTTAGGTCGTGCAGTTAACACAAATCCCATTCCTGGATACATACGCAGCCAGAGGTCCATATCCATTCCATCAGGGATTGGAATTTGATCTAATTCTACGAAAGCTCCTGCCTCAGACACTTCAAGCAGCATGCCAAGGGTGCCAATCATCCCTGGATTGCTGATGTCTTTTCCTGCTGTCGCGAGACGGCGCCGCGCAATGCGAGGCATAGCTTGGAGCTGTGCTCGGATTACTTCGGGATGTTTCATCGTCGTTGTGTCCCAACAGAGGGTGCATGACGGGTGGACGCGCCCGTCCATGTCGACAGCTATGAGAACGTCGTGTCCTTCCTCGGCACCGGAACTATAAATGATAGAATCGGTCTTCACAGTGCCAATGATCGCGACGTCAAGTGCATTGTACGCGGTATCTGGGTGGACGTGGCCACCAACGACCGGCACGCCAAATTTCTTTGTCGCTTCGCTCATCCCCGCCAAAACGCGGTTGCAGATTTCGGTCGAATTCGCCGAAAATACGTCGACCATTGCCAACGGAGTGCCGCCCATCGCCAGAATGTCGTGAATGTTTACAAGCACAGCGCAATACCCGGCCCACTCGGGATCGGCGTCCATAAGCTTCGACCAGATGCCGTCGGCAGCTATCAAGAGCGACTCGTCACCGCGCTCGATCACTGCGGCATCCTCTCCGAAGTTGCCTGAACTGAGGTCTGCAGCGAACCATTTTACAAGCGGCCCTATCGCTCGCTTTCGCGTTACTCCTTCAAAATCGCGAAGCGACTGTGCCAATTCTCGGAGCTTCATGTCCTCCCCAAACATTAATAGAAGTAGCACGTTCTTATAACATTATACTGCGCCTCTGCACTAATTTCCACGCCAGACTGCTATGGACTTAGCCGAAAAGTACCGCCCGCGGACTCTTTCTGAAGTACGAGGCAATCGTAAAGCCGTCGAAGAGCTCCGAAAATGGGCCGTAAAGTGGCCAAACGACAAGTCAGCCGCCTTGCTGTACGGGAGACCCGGTACAGGCAAGACGTCTGCGGCCATTGCACTGGCAAATGACATGGGCTGGCAGGTGCTTGAGCTCAATGCGAGCGATAAGCGCACCCAGGGAATCATAAGCGAAACCGCTGGACAAGCGTCACAAAACACGTCCCTCCTCTACGCCCAAAAGTTGATACTGCTTGACGAGATTGACAACTTGCACGGCACCTCTGATCGCGGCGGTGCAAAAGCCACGACAGAGCTTGTCAAAAAGACACGCGAACCCGTGATACTAACCGCCAACGATCTATACGGCGTGTCGCCGACGCTTCGTGGGTACTGTAAACAGATCCCTTTTCTCCCGATTAGAGAAGAGAGCGCACAACGAACGCTCCTAGACATCAAGCACAACGAAAAGAGAGAGATTCTCCACGCTCGCAATGCGGTGGCCGATATTACGATGCGGCTAGAATCGCCAGAGCGTGCGACGCGCGACGCAACGGAGTTAAAGGCGATAAACGCTGATCTTCAGACACTTGCACACATAACGTTCGACTTCGCACTCCAGCGCACCATACGCGAAGCTCAGAAAGCAACAGCTGATGTTATAAGCCGGTTAGAATCGCCAGAGCGTGCGACGCGCGACGCAACGGAGTTAAAGGCGATAAAGGCGGAACTAGAAACGTTGACAGGTTTGTCCGACGAGCTGAGAACGCTAGACGAGAATCTGTCAAACCTTGACCACGCTTTGAATGTGATCGACACGTCCTTGATCGCGCAGATAGCAAAAAGTGCAAAGGGCGACCTCCGCTCGGCAATCAACGATTTTCAGGCCTACTTCGCGGGGACAGACTTCATGACTGCAGCCCGTGACCGAACTCAATCTGCGTTTGACTTAATGAGAAGCGTCTTCGGCGACCGCGAAGCGACTAAGCCCCTCGCCGTCTCATATGCAGTTGATCAAACGCCAGAAGACCTTATCCACTGGGTCGACGAAAACATCCCTCGTGCCTTACAGGCAGACGGACTCTCTTGCGCGTTTCAGATATTAAGTAGAGCTGACGTCTATCTCGGACGAACCAGGAAGCGGCAGCATTACAGCCTGTGGAAATATGCCGCGGAACTCTTGACGTCTGGCGTGAACGTTGTGGCTCAACAAAGCAAAGGTCAAACTAACGCAGCGCCCAAGTTTTCGTCGCCTACCCACTGGATGCGACTCGGACAGACACGCTCTAAACGCGCTTTACGTGACGGCATCGCGTCCAAAATAGCTGCGACAAATCGCGTTTCTGTCGCCAACGCGCGCCAAGAAATGATTCCCCTTTACAAAGAGTTCGCGCGGGCAGACGCCGCACATGTGGCCGCCGCGCTTGGTCTCGGTGCAGACGAGCTCGCCTTCTTAATGGGCGCTAAGAAGGAGGCAGCGGCGGTGAAGAACGCGCTACAAGAAGCAGAGCGATTAATCAGCGAACAGACCTCAAAAAGCGAATTGATCCCAGATCCCGAATTCGCGTCATATTCCGACGCGCCAGACCTACCATCTAAAGGCTTTGACAAAAAAACGCAAGCGCGTCTAAAACTGCAGCCAAATCGACCGCGCGCAGCAAGCGACGACCTCAAAAACGACCAAGGCCGCAAACAGAAATATCTCGATGAGTTTTAAATCTAATTCGCTGTGTTCGCACCCATTCGTTCGTTGAATCGCTTCAGAACCTGATCCATCAGGGTATTTTGCACGAGTGCCTTGTGCACTTCCGTACGAGCTTTTTTCTTCGCATATGGGTCTTGCTGGAAGTCGATGCCATCATACTCGACCCGAGCGAGTATGAGTCCCGACGCCGGCGCTGATCGAATTCCTTCAGCGTGGGCGTCTGGATTCAGCATCTCACCAAACCATTCTACGCTTCTTTGCGCTTTTCCGACGAGCGTTATGGCACTGACAAGTTTTCTCATCATCTTCCATACGAAACTGTCAGCAGCGACGTCGATAACGATGAAACCGGCCGATTCATAAACATCGGACGAGAATATCGTCCGCACGGCCGACTGACGTTTCTCGAGGCTGAAATTTCGAAAATTGTGAACCCCGGGCAAAAGATCCGCTGCTTCTCGCATTGCAGCAACGTCGAGCATTTCGTCGCAAAGCACATATTGATACGCTCGCAGAACAGCGTCACGCCGAGCATTGAACGTCCTTGGCACCTCAGCGCGTGCCCACGTCCAAATGTCCGCAGGGAGTTGAGTGTTTACCCGACGAGGTATTGCCAGCGCGCTATTTTCAGTTTCGAACGAAATGACTGCGGCGACAGCGTGAACTCCCTTGTCGGTTCTTCCGGAAGCTGTAAAATTAGCGGCTCCGACCTCTTCGATCAACTGCAAACGACGCAGAGCTTCGACAACCGCGCCCTGCACGGTCTGTCGACCTGGTTGTGCTTGAAAACCCGCATAATTTGTCCCAAGATACGCAAGGCGGAAGGCAACTTTTGACTTTTTCATGACCTGCTTCAGCACTTTAGAACGTTCAGCACTTTAAGCTTTAATGCTTGTCGTACGGATTCGGAGACATTTCCTCGGGCTTCGACTTTATGATGAACCACCGTTCATTTCACCTTATTGCGAAACAGACGGGACAAACGAAGGGGGCGGACACAGTAACTTATTTACAAGATACTTGTGATTAGCATAGAAGACAGATGACCTGCGGGGTTTCACTCAGGGCTGTTTCCTGCAGAAAGAGGCAAAATGAAGGCGATTCTCGGGTTTGAAAACGGCGTCGCCTTTGTCGGTCAACATTTTGGTGCGAAGCGCCACGCGACTGGCGAGCTCGTATTCGCCACCCCATACACCGGGTACGTAGAGGCCCTTACAGACCCGTCTTACAAGGGCCAAATTTTGCTTTTTACCTATCCGTTGGTTGGGAACTACGGGATAAACAATGATGACTGCCAGTCAGGCGGGATAAAAGCAGAAGGATTTGTCATAAGAGAGCTTTGCGAGCATCCCACGAACGACAAGACGCTAGACGACTTCCTCAAAGCCTACAGCATTCCCGGCATCTGGGACATCGATACGCGGATGATCACCATTATGGTGCGTGATCAGGGCGCCATGCGAGCGAGCCTTGTGCCTTCAGCAAGAAGCAGCGCCGCCGAGATAAAAAAAGCGATCGCTCTTGCACGGAAGACGCCGGATATTTCCACCCTAAACCTCGTATCGCAAGTCACGTGCAAGGACGCTTATAAAATCCCTGGCAACGGCAAGCGTTTTGTGCTCATGGATTTTGGCGTCAAACGAAACACTCTAAACAATTTAAAGCGTCGCGACGTCGATATTATAGTAGTGCCTGCTGATACGTCGGCAAAAAAAGTTGCAAATTATGAGCCCGACGCGATACTGCTTTCCAACGGACCCGGAGATCCACAGTGCGCCAAGAACGGTATAAACGTCGTGCGTGAACTAGCCGGCCAAATTCCAGTTTTTGGAATATGTCTCGGCCATCAACTTATCGCTCGTGCGCTGGGCGGCGAGACGTTCAAACTCAAGTTTGGGCATCGAGGTGCGAATCAGCCCGTTATCGACCTCGTCAGCCAGCGCGTTTACATCACAGCGCAAAACCACGGTTACGCTGTCAGATATCAGGAGGGGGGTGACATGACGGTCACGCAAATAAACGCTAACGACAGGACGGTCGAAGCAATTGAAAACGAATACCTGCACGTCCTGAGCGTTCAGTACCACCCCGAAGCGTCTCCTGGCCCGCACGACCTCGAAAAGTCATTTTTCGATAATATTACGGGCCTCGCCACTGGCTCGCTGTGAATCGCCAATCCTAACACAAGTACTACCAGTCATGCCAAAAAGAGCGGATATAGAGAAAGTACTGCTCATCGGCTCTGGCCCGATCGTGATCGGCCAAGCAGCTGAATTCGATTTTAGCGGAAGCCAGGCGTGCACCTCTCTGCGAGAGGAGGGCGTAAAGGTCGCGCTAGTAAACTCAAATCCTGCGACGATTATGACCGATCCGAATATGGCCGAAGCCGTGTACATCGAACCTCTCAAACCCGACATTGTCGCAGCGGTTATCGAGCTAGAACAACCCGATGGAATCATTGCGGGTCTTGGAGGTCAAACGGGCCTAAACGTTACGGCCGAGCTGGCAGAGCTGGGGGTGCTAACTCAGCACAGCGTTGAGCCTCTGGGAACACCGCTTGAGACTATCTATATGGCCGAAGATAGAGAGCGGTTCCGCAATACAATGGAGAGCATCGGGGAACGGGTTCCCCGCAGTCACGCCGTCTACGATTCGAAAGACTATCAGTGGCTAGCCAGTGAACTCGGATTGCCTGCAATCGTGCGATCGGCGTACACACTCGGGGGTGGCGGAAGCGGCATAGCCAGAACCGAGACACAGCTGAAAGCCATTATCGAAAGTGGCATCAAGAAATCAAGGATAGGGCAAGTCCTCGTAGAAGAAAGCGTGCTTGGGTGGAAGGAGTTTGAATACGAGGTGATGCGCGATTCGGGAGATACCTGTATCACGATCTGCAACATGGAGAATATCGATCCGATGGGCGTACACACCGGCGAATCGATTGTCGTTACGCCTTCGCAAACCCTTTCCGACGTTCAGCACCAGATGCTGCGAAGCGCTTCAATACGAATTATTCGAGCCCTCAAAATTGAGGGCGGCTGCAATATACAGTTCGCCTTAAAGGGCGACGAGTATCGTGTCATAGAGGTTAACCCGCGCGTCTCACGCTCATCGGCGCTCGCGTCGAAAGCGACGGGCTACCCAATCGCTCGCGTTTCGGCGAAAATCGCTATCGGAATGCGCTTGAGTGAGATTCCCAATCGGGTGACAAACGAGACGCCGGCTTCCTTTGAGCCGACGATCGATTACACAGTGATCAAGATTCCACGCTGGCCATTTGACAAGTTCACGAGCGCGGATAGCAGGTTGGGGACGGCAATGAAAAGCACCGGCGAAGTGATGGCAATAGGCCGAACGCTTGAGGAATCGCTGCAGAAGGCGATTCGCTCGCTGGATTTAGACATCCCGGTTTCCTTCCGCGAAGATCCCTTCGACCTGATATCGACCCCGACTGACAAGCGGCTGTTTCAGATCTATAGCGCTCTTAAAACTGGACACACAATTGCGGAAGTAGCTCAAAATGCGATGATCGATCCGTTTTTCGTGCAGAAGCTCTGGCATATCGTCGACTTTGAGAATTACGTTGAAGCCAAATATCAACGGCGACATAGCAAGAACATAAGCGCGGACGATCTACGACGTGCTAAAAGGCTGGGATTCACCGACCAACAAATTGCTGACTTAACTGGTTTTCGCCGTGAAGAGGTTACCGATCTTAGACAACGAAGAACGCGCAACGTCACTGCGACATACAAAATGGTCGATACCTGTGCGGCTGAATTCAAAGCCCAAACGCCGTACTACTACTCCACGTACGAGCAGCAAAATGAGGCCATCCCCACGAAACGGCGGAAAGTGCTCATCATAGGAGCCGGTCCCATTAGAATCGGACAAGGGATTGAGTTTGACTACTGCACAGTCCACGCGGTCCTCTCCCTGCGAGAGGAGGGCATAGAAGCACAGATCATAAACAACAACCCCGAAACTGTTTCGACGGACTATGACACGTCAGATAAACTCTTTTTTGAGCCCCTAACGTTGGAAGACGTGATGAACATCATCGAAACAGAGGAGCCTGAGGGCGTTCTTGTGCAATTCGGCGGGCAAACCTCGGTAAACCTCGCAATTCCCCTTGAAAGAGAGATCAAACGCAAAAAGCTGTCAACAAGAATCCTCGGCACGTCTCCCGATTCTATTGACATAGCAGAAGATCGAGACCGGTTTTCAAAACTGTTGGAACGTCTCAGCATACCACAACCGGAAAGCGGTTCCGCAATCTCACGCGAAGACGCAATTCGCGTCGCAGGAGAGATCGGCTATCCGCTCCTTGTTCGACCGTCGTACGTCCTTGGGGGCCGCGCTATGGAGATCGTGTACGACGAATCTGAGTTGGAGCGGTACATCGAGGAGGCCGTCAAAGTTTCGAAACAACATCCGGTGTTAATTGACAAATTTCTGCAGCACGCGCTAGAGATTGACGTCGATGCAGTTAGCGACGGCGATCAAGTCTTGGTACCTGCCATTATGGAGCACATCGAAGAGGCAGGCGTGCATTCAGGGGATTCAGCAGTCGTTATCCCTGCCCAATCTATTGACAAACAAATGCAGGAGACTATAACGGATTATGTGAGGAGGATCGCCCGTGCGCTGAACGTAGTCGGACTAATCAACCTTCAAATGGCCATAAAAGACGGCACCGTCTACGTCCTTGAAGCGAATCCCCGATCGAGCAGGACTATTCCGTACGTCTCTAAAGCCACGGGCCTGCCGCTGGCAAAGATCGCAGCCAAAGTTATAATTGGACACCGGTTGCGAGACCTTTGTCCCCAAGAGCCAACGATCAAGCACGTAGCGGTGAAGGAAGTGGTTCTCCCATTTGAGAAGCTACCGGGTGTGGATCCTATTTTGGGCCCTGAAATGAAGAGCACGGGCGAGGTAATGGGCATAGACTACGACTTCGGAAGGGCATTCTATAAAGCGGCTCTCGCGAGCGACAACGAACTTCCGCTAGCGGGCACAGTTTTCATTTCCGTGCGAGACGAAGATAAGCCTGATCTGTGTAGCATCGCAAAATCGCTGCACAACGCAGGATTCAACCTGCTAGCTACGTCCGGAACGGCTGCGTACATTCGAGCGCACGGCGTACCAGTCGAAAGCGTGCCAAAGCTCACTGACAGCCCAGACCTCCTTGAAATGATGCGTAAAAACAGCATACAACTGATAATCAACACCCCTACGTGGAAGCAATCGCGGCACGACGGAGAAGTGTTGCGGCGCGCAGCGGTCGATCA
>CAZHSW010000012.1:0-5317 GCA_964534635.1 uncultured Methanomicrobia archaeon | reverse complement strand
TCTTTAAAACCTCCCAGACACCTCGTCGCGCTTGCGGGTCAAGCCCTTCCGTCGGCTCGTCCAAGAAGATGACTTACGGATCGTTAACAAGCGCGATTGCCACGCCAACTCGTCGCTTCAACCCCCCCGAGAGGTTCTGGTATTGCGTACGTGCCTTGTCTTCCAAATGCACAGCGGCGATCAACTCGTCTATGTCGCGCGGATTCTCATACAACGTTGCGTAGTAGTTCAAGTTTTCGCGCACGGTCAAGCCGTCAAAAGTATTGAACTCCTGCGGCAAAACGCCGATCCTCTTCCTTACCTCATTTTGATCTGTCGCGACGTCGAGTCCTAAAACGCAAGCGGAGCCTGCAGACGGTGCTCGCAAGCATTCGAGCATCTCGACGGTCGTGGTCTTGCCAGCGCCATTCGGGCCCAAAAACGCGAATATCACACCAAATGGGATCTTAAAGGAGATGTGGTCAACTGCCAACGTGCGGCCATATTCCTTCGTCAGCCCATCAATTTCGATTGCCCACTCCTTCTGGTCGTTCATTTGATCTGCACTTTCGAGAGTTGATCTAAAGGTGAGTGCTTATCTTGTGGCAATACCCACTTTTTTTTGGAACCCCATACATCAAATAACTTGTCTTTTGTCAAATGTCGATGTGACTATCCGCTTTTCAGAAAATGCTTCTTGGATCACAGATTTCGGGAGAAGCGGTGGGCTAGTCGCCAGCGTGCGACGAGCAGCGCTTTGCATTGCGAGTGCTTATCGGCTTACCGGTTTACGTTCCCGAGGTCCTGCGCACGTGCACGGTTGTTCCTACTGCGGCGCTTCTGTCTCCGTTCAGGAAGAGCCTACGCAAAATGCTCGACACCTTTGGCGTATCGGGCGTCAGAGGGAAGAGGACTCAAATATATAATGGTTGCAGTCTAAATCGCGAATGCTATGTTTATGTGTGCGAAATACCAGATGGATGCGTACAGAGCGCGAGGTATCCTTCCACATTGCGAGGTTCTTTGCGGCGAGGAGTGCACAAACCGCCCGGGAGTGGACGCCTACTGCGAGCACCTCTATCTGTTAATCCAAAACCGGAGCGACTTGGTGTACAAAAGTCTGGGCATCCCTACAGTAGAAGATCCAGCTGCTGTATTGGGAACGCAAATGGCAGGCGTCGCTAGGCGCGTCAATAGAATCGGCGTTGATCAAGTAATGGATCGGGCGTTTGAAGTCGCGCAGATACTTGCCGACCTGTCAAAAACCGGCGAGCTAAACATAGCAGAAGACACGATCCACGACATCGCTCGCGCGGTCTGTTTAGGGCTTTTTCTTAATAATCCGGCAGACGCCATAGATAGCAAGATGCTTCGCGTTTTAACTGCACTCAAAAAGATGTTTCCACGCCAGTTCAACACGTGGCCTCTAGAGGATTCTTCAGGCGTTTTTGAGTAGCACAGGTCTCGGTTTCTTGGGACTGCTCGATCGCTTTTCATTGAGGCGCACGCGGACTCGTGGACGTTGTTAATAAATGCACTGTCGCTGTCGCGTCGCAGCGGGCAAGTTTAGAGACTTAGCAGTAACCCGGTGACAAATGGAATCGTTATGTTATCATCTATGTAGGCTGGAGTTGCGACTTCTGTAGCAGACGCGATAACGGCAGTTAGGAGAGCCTTCGTTGGGGCAACGAACAAGAAGAGTATAAGAAAGGTACAAACGCAAAAAACTAAGCTGCCTTCGGCCGTCTTGTTTTTAAAAAGCTTGTGTCTCCCTGCGTAGTAGCCCGCAATCGTTGCGAAGGCGTCGCTAATCGAAAGCACGAGAATGCTTAGAGCGGCATAGATGGGAGCGAACAGTATGATCGCTATAAGAGTCCCGATGAAAAACGTGATTGCCCCTCTAGCCGTGAAGCTCTCCTGTCTATCAAAGCGCGAAAACAGCCACGTCAAAAGCCGATTAGGGCGCTTTCGATCGAGAAAAGAAGAGACAAACAATCCCACGAGGACTAGCAAGTTGCATGCAATGACGAATCCGAGCGGCGCCGATACGACCAAGAATGCGAGCGCCACTCCAACCAAAAGGTGCGCTAATTTACGTCGCAGCTCGAGCATACAATAATAATGCATCGATGAAATAAAAAAGATTAACCGAAATAGATGCGAGTAAAACCCAGAGAAAAAACTTGTTTCCTGTTTAACCCCGTGCAGAGACTGAGGTTTCCAACCGCAAGTGCTTGAAACGAAGTCTCTGAAAAAATGGCCAAGCGGTGCGACGCATATGGTTCAATTGATGCCCGGACTGCTGTACGTGGTTATTATCACTGCCGTATTTACCGTGCTGCTGGTTGGCTTGACGGCTGTGTCGCTTCTCTCACAAGCTCGGGCAATCGCGCGGCGACGCTTTATCGGTACGGTGTATAGCCGGAAGAACGTCGAAATTTTGGGGCGACACAAGCCTGTTTTAGCGACGATGACGGCCGTATTGCAATCTATTCGGGATATGGAGACAGATCGTGAGCTCACCACGTTTAAGAGGCCTGCTACCGTGCGCCTCTATGAAAATTGGTTCTACTTGAGACCGCATTTTTCATCCGGCGCCTACCTAGTGCCTTTAAGCAATATCACGTCCGTTTCAACCATAAACGACGCGCTGGCAGTAACATTTTCGCACGGAGAACGCAGCATCGCGTTGCAATACCGCTGCAAAAATCTCTCTAATTGGCGAGATTCGTTGAACCGTCTGCGTTCTAATCACAAATAGCGTTATAAATAAGAAGTCCGATTAGCTAGTACGGTGATTGGTACAGAAATGTCCCAAATCAAGCGGCTAGTTCTCGACGTTTTGAAACCTCACGAGCCCACGAATGTCGAAGTGGCAAGCGCGATAGGCGATATAAAGGACGTCGACGGCGTGAATCTCAGCCTTTATGAGGTTGATCAGCAAACCGAAAATGTGAAAATCACTGTTGAAGGCGTCAACGTAAATTATGATTTGGTTCTGCAGACCATTGAGAATCTCGGCGGCGTTGTTCACAGCGTTGACGAAATAATCGCCGGGAAAAAGATCGTTGAAGAAGAAGAAACGCTTCACGATCGCGGGTGACTCACGGTTCTTTTGTTTCACTAAGCTCTTTGGGAAGTATCTTTGCATAGATTCAACATTGAACAAGGGCGTTACGTAATTCTCGGGTCTGTTGACGGACTTCTGGCCACTCTTGGCATTATCATCGGCGTGTCAATGGTGAGTGCCACTAATTCGATCGTCGTTAGTGCTGGTCTCGGTGGCGCGATTGCGTTAGCGTTAACCAACGCCTTAGGTAGTTATCTTGCGGAGAGTACTATCGAGCACGGAAAACTGGTTCGAAAGGAAAGATCTCTTCTGCGGAAGCTCAGGAACACTTATGTCGCATCTGAAAGCCGCAAGAAGATTGTTAAGGATGCCGTCACGAGCGGAGGGGCGAGCTTTTTGGCAAGTCTAATTCCGCTAGCGCCCTGGATATTGTCAGCAGGCTCGGTCATCGTTTCAGTTGCGTTAAGCCTTGTTGCCTTGGTTGGTTTAGGAGTTTATGCAGGGTTAATCTCGCATCAGAGCTGCGCCATATCGGTCGCCAAGATGGTAGGACTTGGGATGCTCATTGTTGTTGCTACCCAACTACTTAGGGTCGGTCATTGGCTCCAGTAACTCTCGGCCTGCCGCAATATGTCACCGCAACAACTAAGACCGTTTGAGTGCTGTAGTGGTTCACATAAATTGAGGCTCTCTTGTCAAAAGAGGCGATTGCCCATTACAAGGCCCTACTATACCAACGTGGCCTCGCATCTGCTTTAAGCGGCAATGTGAGTCTGCAGGCCGAGCGTATCGTATATATCTCCCCGACCCGGGTTCCGAGCTATCGTCTTCGGCCGCACGATGTATCCGTTGTGACAATAACGGGAAAACACTTAGGCGGCAAACCTCCTTCGAGTGAGCTACTGATTCATCTGGCAATATACAACATAACGGAACACAAGGCAGTCGTGCACGCGCATTCGCGTTTCGCAACTGCGTTCGCTTGCTCAGGCAAAAAGCTAGATTTACGCGACGTCGAAGGCAAAGAACTTTTAGGTCGAATACCGTCGATCCCCTACGCCGAACCCGGAACGCCCGGCTTAGCTGCAGCCGTTGCTGAAGGAATTCAAGAATTTAAAGGCGCTCTTTTGGAAAATCACGGATTGATTGCCGTCGGAAGTGATCTTGAGCAGGCATTTATCATTGCAGAAGCCATCGAAAGGGCATCCCAGCTCGCTTTTGATCTGACAATGCTCACTCGCCGATGAACTGGACGACGACCGTTCGGTTACGTGGCCTGACGTCAAGTTCAATGAACACAAGCTGTTGCCACGTGCCAAGCACAAGGGCCCCGTCGGAAAAAGGAATCGTCACGCTTGGTTTCAAAAATGCCGCTCTTACGTGCGCATGGCCATTTCCGTCGTGCCATCTCTTGTCGTGCTCATAACGTGCTTCTCTGGGAGCGATGCGGTCAAATGCTTGTTTGATATCTGCGACGAGGCCGGGTTCGTATTCAATCGTTGTCACGGTTGCGGTGGAACCTGGTACGAAGACTGTGGCCAAGCCGTTGTTTAAATTGCTCTCTGCAAGCAACTGGCCGACTTGATTCGTAACGTCGATTACTTGCACACCGCCTGACGTATCTAGGTGTATGCGTTTTGTGACAGTTTTCATATCCCTCTCCTACGGTTCGCTTGAATCAGCGCGTGCTACGCGCTCTACTCGTACGCGGCAATTTTGATCCCTGCGCCGCTGACGATTATGAGAAACGCGACGATTACCAGTATGTAACCGAGCGAGTTAGCACCCGATGAGGTTACAAGGAGTAGTAATACAGCGAAAAAAGCAACCGAGATAATTAAAACCACGATCTCGAGCACCATCCTTTGCATAAAGGTTAAAAACACTTACAGTGAGATATGCTTTGCTATATCCGCGATAGAAGGGGGCGTGATAGGCAAAATGAGGTTATTGCCAACAAAAATATTCTTTACAACAGGCGTGGGAACGCACAAAGAGAACTTAGAAAGTTTTGAAATGGCGTTAAGGGAAGCAGGCATAGAAAAATTCAATCTTGTTACTGTTAGCTCAATATTGCCGCCACACTGCGAAATTATCTCCAAGGACGAGGGACTCGGCCAGCTGCTTCCCGGAGAGATAGTCTTTTGCATAATGTCCAGACACGCGTCGAACGAACCGAATCGAAAGGTCTCGGCGTCATTGGGTTGCGCCATTCCGAAAAATGAAGACGAGTTTGGATACATCTCGGAACATCATGCTTTTGGGGAG
>CAZHSW010000011.1:0-3706 GCA_964534635.1 uncultured Methanomicrobia archaeon | reverse complement strand
TGCCATTTTCTCAGTAAATCGCGTTTCACCCCGTATTTAATACGCTTTCTTGGGTCGTAGCTTTTTCTCAGAAGTAACCGTGCCTTTAATTACGTTTATCAGATTTCCGTTCACCACCCATAGGACACTCGCAGCGCGCGGCTCGCCCCCCTGACGTGCGGATGGCTGTTGAAGGACAGCTGCGCCTCAAGAGTTACGACCTCTTCACTCTCTGCCGCACGATCTGCAGCCGGCCTAAGCCGTTTCTGTTTTTCCGACATTGTTGTAAGAATATCAAGCAGCACAAGCTTATGACAAGGCCAATCTTTCTCGCTACTATAAAGAGAGACAGTGAGGCCTCGGCGAGCCTTAGCTAAGATACGGTGAAGCTCTGCTAGCGCCTCTGGTCTGCCAGCGAGCTCTTGCCGATAGCGTTCTTCATAGTTTGTGAGAACTGACGCGTACCACAAGGCTTTTTTCTTTATCTCTTCGGAAGGGTGTGGTCCCGCGATTTGCAAGTAGTCGCTTGCAAAATGCTCGAAGTCCGCTAAGAGCGTTTTGCTCGGTGCCAGTGGACTTGGTTGCCCCACTCTGATCTTTTCATCATCTCGCTCAGCAGCTTTAACACCAAGTTGGCTTTCTTTTACGCAGTCCACATTGGTGCTTTTTCTCGTAATCCCCATTGTCTCTGCTCGTGTTCATTGCGTCGCTCGGTATTAGACCCATAGAAACGGGCCAAATTTACCCTCCAAGATTTAAGCCGCTACGTGAGTCCCTTTGTTTCTCACGGCCACGTTTTTCCGACTAAAGGATTTGCCCAAGCTCATCGCTCTTGCGCAAGTACCCTGAGAGAGCGTGACATACCGCCATCGCTCAAGTCTGACAGCGTATTTTTGACTCTGTCGCAACAGTTATGAGGTCGAAAGCCCCAGGGAGCAGCACCATGAAAGACAGGCACGTGATGGAAGCGCTGGGAAGATCACACATAGTGGTCGAAGATGGACGCGTCGTCGAGGTTGGAGAGTCGATGATAGAATACTGTCCGATTTTCGCTAAGGCGCGCGGGATCCAACGAATCGATCCAGACGTGGTGAAAGCGAATATCGAGTTCCGGATCCGCGATTTTGGTATGTGCACTGGCGAGCGTGACATCGAGATGGAAACCTTCGTCGGATTTGGAGCCTCGGAAGTGATGATGACGGGCTTGCGACGGAAGCTGCTCGATGCCAGCGTAACGGTATGTGAAGGGGTCGGCACAGTCATCACGTCCAGTCCGACCCTCACTCAAGGTATTGGCGCGCGAATATCGGGAGTCATCGAAACCTCGCTCATACCGAAGTTGAAGCGCCGGATAGAGCGAAAAGGCGGAATTTTGCTCGACGGAAAGAGCGCAATAATTAATCAGCCCCTAGGCGTTGCTCGCGCAATCGAGCTTGGCTTGCGGGACGTGGCTGTTACCGTTGAATCGTTAGATGATGCTCGGAAATGCCGTGAAATTGAACGAGAGACCGGCGCTAATGTTGTCATTATCGGCGTCCATGTGACAGGAATTGACGATGATCGCGCAAAGGACTTCGTTGATACCGTAGATATTACAACGGCGTGCGCATCACGGGCTGTTAGACAGGTGGTGGCGGAGAGAGCCCTCACTCAGGTTGGAACAAGCGTGCCGCTTTTCGGGTTGTCTCAAAAAGGAAAAGAGCTGCTGCTCGAGAGAGCAAAAGACGTCACAACGCCGATACTTGTTAACACTATGAAACTGCCTGTGTTGCCGCAAGACAAGCAACCGCGGCCGCTTGCATAACAGAATAGAACGTCGTTTCCGCAATCTCGAGACGTTATATCGTGCAAGCTTAAGAGGCGGTCCTCGCCCGTTCAGAGCGATGCATGCTAGGTCGTGGAACCTCTGGAGCAATCGGAGTCGTGTCGGTAGCTAACACTTACTGGCATCGGTAAGCCAGTTTTTGCCGCGAGAGAAAATATCATATTGTCGCGCGCATTACTGAAACCGAGCAAACGGGACGCATTTCAGTCATTTCTTTAGTTATCATGAAAGGAGACGAATGCCAGAACCTGCAAGAACTAGCAAGAATCGTTATAGATAATGCCATTTATCCTGACGAGAAGATGCTGGACACGCGAAAGGCGTTCGCCCAACACGTTGCGTCGTTTCATAATGATGCTCAGATCCCACTTCGCGCCGATTTCGAAGGCATCGTATTAATGTCGGCCCACCAGCCAAATTTCTTTCCATACAGTGGCGTTGTGCGAAAAGCGGTGCTGGTTCACGCAGTAGCTGAGCAGCTGCGAAACGAGCTCGACTATCCGATCGTGGAGCTCTTTTGCTTTGCGGACCAAGACTTCGCTGAAGAACGCTGGTTCAAGGAGGCCCAACTCCCGAGTATAAAAAGTCGAAACGGCACGCTCACTCTGCGTTTGCCAATCGCTCAAACTTACAACAATAAGATCATGTGCTGCGTCCCAAAACCCGACGATACTGAAGTAGATAGGATAAAAAGAGAGATTCAACGCTGGACAACCGAGTCAAGAGATTCCATTTTAAAGCACTGCAAGTATTTGGGATTACAGGTTCCCGACATCGATCTGCATACCTCCGAAGTTTTTGACGCGATCGATCGCGCCAACGAACGCAGCGCTAATGCCGCTGATTTTAACGCCTTCTTCTTGGCACATCTCCTTCAGAAATGTGGGTTTGAAACGGCTTTTGCGCGTTTTTCGCAATGCCAGCAGGTGTTCGAAAATGAAATCGCTTTCATGTTAGAACACTATAGCGAATACGCTGGATCGATGGCTGAATCGCAGAAGAGTTCAGTCAGAACAAGCCGTATCCCAATTTGGTATCATTGCCCGTGCAATGGTAAAGCCGATGTCGAGCTCGTGCGCTCGCCTGATCGCAAACTGGTCGCTACGTGCCGTGCGTGCGGCACAACCATAGAATTCACGGGGGGCATCCGCCCCGTGCTCACACAAATGTTGCCAAGCGTATCGTTGAGGGCGGAGGCGATGCTCATCGCTTTCAGCGGCATCGGTGTTTCGCTCTACATTGGAGGCAAAGGCGGTGCTGAATACCTCGGCCGGGCGAGCAGGATAGCAGAAGCCCTTGGTATGCAGTTTCCAGTAGTCTCCAGTTGGAGACCAAGCGACATTTATGGAGGCGTTGGACAGGTGGATGCGCTCTTAGAGCTGTTGAGAGTAAGGTCAGAATACGCGCTCTCGAGGAACGAGGCAGCGTGCGACGCGGCAATTATCGGCAACGAACTAGATCATATTCTCGCAGACATCGATGGGGTGGTGTCAGCATTAGACAACCTCAAGCGTGGGATCGCAATCCGAAAAGCTGCAGGTTTTAAAGAGCAAATAGCGTTTATCGTTAGCCTGCAAAATGATGTGAAATCGCGATTTGATCGAAACAAGATAGCGAGAGATGAGTCTTTAGTTACCTGCGCGAAAAGCACTGTGCGAATGCTCCCCTCGATAGTCGATCAAGCTATAAACGTTGGAATGTGTTCAACCGCTGCCCAGTGGTTGAGTGCCCTTAAGGAGAACATAAACTTTGACGAGGACGTGCTATTAAAGACGAATACTGCGATGGACACCTTATTTCAGACGGTAAGACAAATGTGCACGAGTGATTTATTTGCCTAAGCTGATTGTAAGTTCTCGCAAGACCGTCGACCACGAATTGTTTCATTGATGAGTTGACCTT
>CAZHSW010000010.1:0-4553 GCA_964534635.1 uncultured Methanomicrobia archaeon | reverse complement strand
TCTCAGCAAAAATCAAAACTATATATATCGGAACGCAAATTTAACGCACGATTGGCAAAATCGCTAGGCGTGGCGGACGGGCCGCTATTTGCGAAGCTGGCGCGTGGACAGCCAATCAAAATAAATAGCAAGGTAATTAAACCAGAGGATGTGTTTACGAAAGTTAGAACCACATTCGACATCGTTAATGCTGACTAACGCAACTGGCATTAGCGCATTTTTTTACGCCCGTTAAGTGGAGGATACGACATGAAGTCCATAATCGAAGACGCGCTTGCAAGAGATGTAAGCGCGCAAAGAAGCGACACGCCACAACGCCCCTATTCCGCCGACCAAGAGATCGAGGAAGTGCTTCAAGGGCTACAGACCAATATAGTTGTTATGGGATGCGGCGGGGCCGGGTCAAACACCATCACGCGAATGATGGAAGAAGGCATCGAAGGAGCCGAACTAATTGCAATCAACACAGATGCCCAGCATCTGAGGGGGTCCAGGGCCGACCGAAAGATCCTTATAGGGAAGGAGAGAACGCGCGGGCTCGGAGCTGGTTCACTGCCCCAAATAGGCGAAGAAGCAGCTCTCGAAAGCCAAGAGGAGTTACGAGCAAGCGTAGCTGGGGCGGACATGGTGTTCATTACTGCCGGCTTAGGAGGCGGCACAGGAACTGGCGCGTCTCCCGTCGTCGCAGAAGCAGCACGCGACGGAGGAGCCCTAACAATCGCCATCGTGACACTCCCGTTCGGCGTTGAGGGAATGGTTAGACGGGCAAATGCGGAAGCTGGACTTGAGCGCTTGCGCGACATGGCAGACACGGTCATAGTCGTACCAAACGATAGACTGTTAGAGGTGGTGCCAAGACTGCCGCTGCAAGCCGCGTTCAAGGTTTCGGACGAAGTGCTAATGCGGGCAGTAAAAGGTATCACCGAACTCATTACCAAGCCCGGGCTCATCAACCTCGACTTTGCTGATGTCAGGACTGTCATGCAGAGAGGCGGAGTGGCAATGATTGGACTTGGGGAATCGGACGCTGAAGACAAAGCAGTCGATTCGGTTAAGAAAGCCTTAAGAAGCCCGCTCTTGGACGTAGACATATCAGGCGCGACAGCTGCTATTGTTAATGTTATAGGAGGCACCGACATGACGGTGACTGAAGCAGAAGGTGTCGTCCAAGAGGTATATGAGCGCATCGATCCTGATGCCCGGATCATATGGGGCGCACAGATCGACCCCGAACTCGACCACATGGTTCGGACGCTGCTCATCGTCACGGGAGTCAAGTCTCCCCAGATCTATGGCAAGAGTGAAGCCGTAAAGATCAAAACAGCAGCACAACAATACGGCATAGATTTCGTCAAATAATGACTTTAGTGGCAAATCCTCCACAAAAAATTTTATATTATCGAAACGCAAAGTAGAGTAAGGCCCGCTTGGGTGCGCGTATTCACTTTGTGAATTTTTGCTGCACAAAAGTGTACGATGGCTAAGAAAAAGGAGACTTTTTCATCAAAACCTAAGCAACGAGAGAGTTCCAAGAGCGGCACGAAACAAAGAGCTCCTGCGCAGAAACCCGCGAAGTCCCAGGACACCCCGAAGACGACAGCACGCTTCTCTCGAAAAGCTATTGAGCAGAAAATTGGTGAGTACCGTCGAATCTTGACGCTCACAAAAAGGCCGACGCGAGAAGAGTTCTCCACAATCGCTAAGGTAGCAGCGATAGGAATTGTGATAATTGGCGTTGCTGGGTTTCTAATCTATCTCGCTATGGTACAAGCGCCACAAAGCATATCTAACGCGACAAAGGCGACAGCGAGTCCTACAGTCAGCAATATTCAAAATGCTTCTGCAGCTATTAACGCAACAGCAGGTAACACGTCTTTAGCCATCAACAACACAGTGTCAAATATAACTGCGCCATAGGTACCTTTCGCGAAGATCAAATTGAGGAGAAGATGACAAGTCAACAGCAAGATGAGCTCGAATCGGCCATTTTCGCAGTCAAAACCACTGCTAATCAAGAGCGCGCAGTCGCTAACCTGCTTGCGCTCGCTGCCAAGAAGGAAAACTACGATATTCGTGCGATACTTGTTCCAAAAGAGCTCAAGGGGTACGTACTCGTAGAAACCATCTCCTTCGAAACGATCGAGCAAGCGATTCAAGGGATACCGCACGCGCGCGGCGTCGTCAAGGGAAGCACCAAATTCGCTGAAATTGAGCATTTTCTGACGCCAAAACCCGCAGTGGCAGGCATCGAAGAGGGAGATATCATTGAGCTCATAGCTGGGCCGTTCAAGGGAGAAAGAGCCCGCGTAAAGCGAATCGACGAAAGACGCGAGGAGATAACAGTCGAACTTTTCGAGGCTATGGTTCCGATCCCAATCACGGTGCGCGGCGACCACGTGCGAGTGCTGAGCAAAGAGGAGCGCGAATAGCATGGTCGATGTAATCGATATCTTAGTGCAAGGAGGTAAAGCAAGCCCTGGCCCGCCGATCGGACCGGCGTTGGGACCGCTCGGAATCAACATCAAAGCGGTTGTTGACGACATAAACGAAAAAACTGCGTCTTACAACGGCATGCAGGTGCCTGTGAAAGTCATCGTCGACGATCAAAAACACGTAACGCTCGAAATAGGGATACCTCCAGCATCTGCTCTCGTTCTCGTCGAAGCGGGCGTAGAAAAAGGATCCTCAGGGGAAGGAATCGCAGGCAACATCAGCATCGCTCAAGCGATCAAGATCGCCAAGTTAAAAAGGCAGAATTCGCTCTCATATGAACTAAAGAACACGGTCAAAGAGATCTTGGGCACGTGTGTAGCTATGGGTGTCACCGTCGACGAAAAACCTGCCAGAGACATACAAAAAGCAATAGACGCCGGAGAATACGCAGATTTGTTTGCCGAGAATTGAAGCCCGGCGAAAGATTGAAGTCATGCCTATCCCATTTCAGCATTGCAACCGTAGGAGATCGCCATTGTGGTCGACAATACTACGGAGGAAACATGGTTAACGAAAATATCACAAAAGCCGTCAAAAATGCGATCGATTCGGCGCCAGAGCGGAAGTTCACCGAAAGCGTGGATCTTATAGTTAACCTAAAAAACCTCGATTTAAGCCAACCTAAAAATAGGATAACTGAAGCGATCGTATTGCCGAACGGACGCGGAAAAGCGATAAAAATCGGCGTTTTTGCACGAGGTGACCTAGCTATAAAGTCCCAAAGCGCCGGCGCTGACCTCTTGATTTCTCCCGAAGAAATCGAAAAAATAAGCGGTGATAAGAAGCTTATTAGAGCAACTACGCGAGGAGTCGATTTTTTTGTCGCCGAAGCGCCTTTGATGCCTTCGATAGGCAAAAGCTTTGGGCCGATTCTAGGTCCTAAAGGCAAGATGCCAGACCCGGTGCCGTCTAACGCTGATCCCGCGGCGATAATTAACCGGCTTAAGCGAACAGTTAAGATCCGCACGAAGGACAAACCTACGTTCCACGCGCTCGTCGGAAACGTGAGCATGAGCGTTGAAGACATCGCCACTAACATTGAATCACTTCTCAACACTGTCGAGTCGAAGCTCGAGAATGGTACGCAAAACATCGCATCAGTCTACGTTAAGACGACTATGGGACCCGCAGTGAGGTTGATATAAGTGGCAGCAGCTGAAGGCGTACACCGCCCGATCTGGAAGGAAGAAGAGGTCAATCGAATCGTCGCTGAGATCAAAGCGCACGAAGTCACTGCGGTGGTCAGCTTCCAAGGCATCCCAGCACGCCAACTGCAAAACATTCGCGCTGAACTAAAAGACGTGGCGACAATCCAAGTGGCGAGGAACACGCTCATCCACAGGGCGCTTCAAAAATCGGGTGAGATGGTGCTAGAATTGTTTGATCGTGTTGACGGACAGACAGCACTCATCTTCACGAACTTAAACCCCTTCAAGCTATTCAAGCTGCTTGAAGATAGCAGAACTCCTGCGCCAGCAAAAGCGGGGGACATAGCACCCAAAGACATAATCGTCGAAAAAGGGCCAACGTCGTTCCGACCTGGTCCTATCGTCAGCGATCTTCAAAACGTAGGAATACCAGCTGCGATCGAGAAGGGCAAGATCGTCATACGCGAGACGAAAATAGTCGCAACATCGGGCGAATCAATCACGGCACGCCTCGCAGACGTGCTCGAGCACCTCGAAATCTATCCGATGGAAGTCGGTCTCTACCTCCAAGCGGCATGCGATAGTGATCTCATTTACACGCCTGAAGATCTGCACATCGACAAAAAAGCCTATTTCGAGCAACTCGTGCACGCGGCCTCAAATGCTCTGAATTTATCGATCAACGCGGAATATCCGACGTCTCTAACCGTTGCGCCTTTGCTGCAAAAAGGCTCATATGAAGCGACGAGCCTCGCTCTGAAAGCCGAGGTTTTTGAGCCTGAAGTAATCTTGATTCTACTCGCAAGGGCACAATGCGCGGCATTGGAACTTGTCTACAAGTTTCCAAACGACGTTCTAGATGATGAACTGGTCGCTCTAAAAGGAACGGCCGCATCAGCGCAGCCAGCTGGC
>CAZHSW010000009.1:0-5771 GCA_964534635.1 uncultured Methanomicrobia archaeon | reverse complement strand
GAGGTACGCCTCTTTTTCGGCGTCAGTCATGAAGGGAGTCTGTGTGGGCCGCGCCCCGCGATCGGCTTGCACCCAGCTACCGTTAACTTGCACGAGGGACCGGCCCCACAGGTTCACCTTCACTCCGCCGCCAAGGGCGCTGAGGGGCAGCTCCAAGGCTATGCTGCACACATCCTTGTCGGCGAACCAGTCCGTCCCTGTGAATTGCATGTTGTTCTGAGCACCAGCCAGGTCGAAGAAAAACGGGTCGCTTCGCCAGCCGACAAACACGCGATACGCTCCAGACTCCGTTATCTGCGCCTCGCGACCCATCGAGATGGGCGCTCCCTGAAAGATGAATTTTCCTTCCTCGCCTCTGCCGGCGGCCTCGGTTCCCTCCGCGCGACGCAGGGTCGCTGTCATTGCATTATTGCCACTGCGGACGAAGCGCGCTCGATACGCGATGTCCGCGACTAGGTCCCAGTTCGTATCGACTAGTAGCTCATAAAGGCCCTCCGGCGCGAAAGGTTCAGCGGTTGTTGGTCCAGGCGGATTTACGCCAAATGAAGGATGCACGTTCATAATGACAATCGACTTGCTGGCATCACCGGGTTTGGGGAACGCGAAAAGGTCAGTGAGGTCCAAGCGGGCGTCTCCCTTCGGAAAGCCGAAATTCGGTCCAGAAAAGTGGTGTGTCATCTTCTTAACTCCTTAACATAATATTTGACAGCTGTTTTTAGCCACGGTCGGCCACTTAGCGCAGACGCATTTGAGGATCAAATCAAATGTTCTATCAAACACGATCATGCGGGCGTCAATGTAAAGATACCCTGTTGATTCCTCGGTAGTACCTCTGTGATACCATTTTTAAACGAGATATTTGTACCAAACCGAGCGCGATGGAACTTGCCTTTGTCATCACGGTTGACAAATCCCTTGGCAAAGCTGTGACTTTTTGTCCTTTTTGTGCTTATTTTTCGCCATAATCCTGTATCCGAGAAACGTTCAATAGACGCCTCTAGTGTATCCAATTGCAAAAATAACGATGGTTTCGGCCGGATTCGAACCGGCGACCTCCGCCGTGTGAAGATGGAGGTTTTGGAGACCTTGTGTTGAGGTATTTGACTGTGGAGCGACGACCACAAGAAACGCAAGTACTCCATTGTGAATTGTCCAGTGGATGCGCGTAGGGAGTCCAACAAGCTTTGCGAATGTATGTGGTAGCCGTATCGTTGGGTAATCGCGTCCTTCCTTGGCGTGGTGCAGCGAGATGGTTCCGCTATGGAATCTCAGATAGCGTAGGAGTGCGCGAGCAAAAACACTCTCGTGGCCTCGTTCAGCAGCGAGCATAAGGGTCAGCAAAAGCGCGCGAGCTTAACAAATGATTTGGTCTCAAGCATACACAGAGAAGATCACTCAGCCGTCTGAAGGACTATATTCATATCCACCGAGCCTTTTTATGATAAGTCCCTTTAATACCAGAAACGCCGGGGTAAGCGTGTATTCTAAAGAACCGAGCAGATTTGAAGTCCTCGTCGCCAATCTTGAAGGGTATGTGTATTCGCGCAACTATGACCGCTATGTCGGAAGCTTTGGTCTCACGGGAAGTGAGTGGGTGCTCGATTACGGTTCGGGTGCAGGGAGGATGGCGCAGCATATAGCCGAGCGCCTCTCACCGGAGAGCGGTCGCTTGACGTGCGTCGACGTCTTTGAGGCGTGGCTGGACGTCGTGCGTAAGCGCCTCAAGCGATACCCCAACGTTGACTTCAAACGCGGAGAGATCAGCGCGCTTGACATTCCCGATAGTACCTATGACGTCGTCGTGCTTCACTTCGTGCTGCATCACGTCGAACAAGAGGCACGGCAGAAGAATATTGGCGTGTTAGCGAATAAACTAAAGAGGGGGGGCAGACTCTTCATCCGAGAGCCAATACGTGAGGGACACGGCACCCCCGAGCGAGAGATTCGACAGCTCTTTTCCGACGCTGGGATGTCGGAACGTGAGTCTCATATCGAAAAAGCAGCGTTTATGGGAGCGATCTATAGCGGGGTGTTTGTTAAGACTTCCGTGCCACATCGCGAATCTTGAAAAGGAGCTTGATGTGTGCCGTTGGCGGACGAAGAACGGCACCGATTGAACGGCATAAGAAGATACAGCGGCACCTGCGCGAGATACGACGCACGATCCTGTCGGCGGCGAAAGCCGGCGTTGTGCTAGCTTGCACTAAAGGAGAGGGTTCCCGCCACCACGTGCTGAAATATTAACCGGAAGCGACTGACGTTTTTCACATACGTCTACGCCTTTTTTTGGATGCCATAAACAGCGCTCATAACCGACAGCGTTAATTTTGAAAATAACACTGTTTTGCTGAATTAATAGAACGGATAGAATGATGCGGCAAAATAACAATGCGGCAAGAATGGTTGCATCGGTTCTGTGGCGCCAAGCTATGGCTTCCGATGGGTGGGGGATTGGGCAAAGAATCTTCTTCGCCAAGCCTAGCTGAGGCACGATGTAACGCTTCCAACGAGTCCTTCTACGCTCACTTTTTATCCGGTGCTTAGCGACACCTACAAGCCGTCAAAAATGCGCAAAGAGCGAGATACGTTAATAAATGAGCATAAATTAGACCAAGCTATGCCACGAAATGTTAAATTGATCGCTTATCCGGTTTCAGACATCGCAAAAGTCAAAGCATTTTATAGGCAGTTTCTTGACGTAGAACCGTATGTCGAAAGCTCCTTCTATGTTGGTTACAGGATTGATGATCTGGAAGTGGGATTAGACCCCAACGCTAAGCTCGGGCCCATTGCGTATGCAGATTACAACGACATTAAGAGCAGTATTCAAGCGATGCTTCAAGCCGGAGCAGAAGTTGCGCGCGATGTGCGGCACGTGGGTCGTGGTTTGTTGACAGCTCAGCTCAAAGACGTCCAAGGTAACGTCGTCGGGCTTCGGCAACAATCTTAATTTAGCGAGGTATCTGGCAAGACGCCTAAGAAATGCGTAAAAATTACGGATCTTTGCGTTAGATCTCGGTGTGAAGAGGCTGGACGGTGTGATTGAAACAGACAACCTGACGAGAATCTATGGAGATGTGACGGCCGTCGAGAATCTGACTCTCCGTGTAGGCGAAGGCGAAGTTTTTGGCTTTTTGGGGCCGAACGGTGCCGGAAAGACGACCACTGTCCGCGTGCTCACGTGCCTAATCTCAAAGACGAGCGGAGAGGCGAGAATAGCCGACTACGAAGTCGGAAACTCTGCAGATTGCCAACGCATCAGAAAAATCATCGGCCTAGTTCCTGACAACGTCGGTCTGTACGAAGATCTAAGCGCGTACAGAAACCTCGACTTTTATGGGCGGCTGCACGAGTGTCCCGAAGCGCAAAGGAAAGATCGAATCAAGCATTTCCTCAAGCTACTGGAACTGTGGGACGTGCGGGATCGGGCGGTGCGGACGTTTTCCAAGGGCATGAAACAAAAGCTCGCCATCGTCCGCGCCCTCATCCACGACCCTCAGATCCTCTTCCTGGACGAGCCGACGGCTAACTTGGATCCCGAGTTTCAAAAAACGGTCCGCGACTTCATTCTCGAGCTCAAACACGAGAAGCGGACGATCTTCCTCAACACCCACAATCTCGACGAGGCACAGCGTATCTGCGACCGGATCGCGATCCTGAATACAAAACTCGTTGCCGAAGGGACGCCGGAAAAGCTGATGGAGTCACTTGAGGGAAGGAAGACAGAAGTCAAACTTCAGGAGATCACTCCTTCGGTTGAACGGGCGGTAGAGAAGCTCGGGCCGCACTACGTAGTGACCGATCGCAATACACTGGTAATCGACGTTAGCGATCCCGAGGAGGAGAATCCCGGCATCACGGAAGCCATTGTCGCCGCGGGTGGTCATATACAATTTATCACCGAAAAGCACGCAACGCTTGAGGAGGTTTACCTCAAACTCGTAAGGGACAAGCGATGAAGCTGTGGAAGTCGTGGGTGATTGCCCGCAAGGACTTCGCCACGTTTCGGACGAAACGGTACATCATCTACTCACTAGTTGTTCTTCCGTTATTTGTGTCGATCGGACTGCCCCTCGTTGTGAGCTTTGTCATTCAAAGAGGTGCAGCTCCGCTGCCACATATTATAAGCGTGCTCAACGCCTTCTCCTTCTTCTTTGTCATCGTGGCAGGTGTTCTCCCCCTAAGTATCGGCGCTTACAGCATCGTCGGCGAGAAGCTTGAAGGGACGCTTGAACCATTGTTAGCGACGCCGACCACCGACGGTGAAATATTGTTTGGAAAGAGCCTCGCGGCGTTCGTGCCAACCGTCGTCGCGATCTACGCAGGTTCTGTGATTTTCATCGTGCTGATGGATGCTGTGACGAGCGCTAGGCTCGGCTACCTTTTTTTCCCAAACTGGACCTTGGCAGTGATCCTGCTAGCCATCGTGCCACTCATCAGCATCTTGAGCACCGAGTTCAATGTCATCGTCTCCGCACGAGTAAGTGATATACGAGCTGCCCAGCAGTTAGGAGCACTAATCTTGCTCCCCATAGGCGTGATATACGTTGCGCTGGAGGTAGGTTTTGTATCGCCCACCCCAGCCATTTTGGCGGCCATTATTGCGATCATTCTCGTTATTGACGTGCTGTTGTTTTCACTAAGCAGAGCCACGTTCCGCAGGGAGGAGATCATCACAAAGTGGAAGTGAAGAGTGCGTCCGCGTCTCCTTCTTTCTTTTCCTCCGGCCGTCCTTTACTCAAGGGACGCAGGGTTAAAAAATGGGGTAAAAGGCCCGGACAGAGGCAGGACGGCGAATCGTTTGGGTGTGGCCTCGGATTGTCTCACACGGAGAGACGGCGAGAGCGCGAAGCGATTATCTAAGACTGAGCAAGAAGTAGACAATCACGACTAAGACCACGACGGCGGCAATGAGGATGAGCCCTCCCTGCCACGTACTAGGATGGTACCCGGGGCCGTGCCGATTAGGTTTGAACCACGGCTTTTCAGGCGGTTGTTCTTTTTCATCCGGCATCCCTCTGTAGTCCCGCTTTATTTTATAAAAAACTACGTTTTTCAAGCAAAGCAAGCATAACACGTTGTGTCTCTTCTCTTTTTAGACGTTGAACCGAAGTGTAACGTGTTATGGGTCAACGGAGCGCGGAGCGTCCTAAGTTCTTTGAGCGCGACTAGCATAGCAAGCGGAATCACGTGCTAATCCGTTACTCTAAGTACAAAGAGCCCTGTGCGATAACAGTAGTTTTCCGCTTGACAATAAGGAGCGACTTCAAATATCTTGTCATTGTCCTGCTGGCGTACAATCTGTAAGTCGCAGTCCCTGTAGCGTAGCGATACGGAGCGCAGAGGCAGAACTCATTTATGCGGACAGAAGTGTCGCGGAGGTCATAGACTTAAATTGGCAGCAGGCCACGCACGTGCGCAACATAATGCGCGCAACTTAAAAGGGCAATCGTTAAGTATCCACCCCCTAGCTGATCTATTCAGTTTGTTTGCTCCGCGATCCTGAACTAGAATTCCGCCATCACGCAGGGTATTATCGCTGCGGGCGGCCATATACAATTTATCACTGAAAAGCACGCAACACTTGAGGGGGTCTACCTCAAACTCGTGAGGGAGGGACGATGAGGCTCTGGAAGTCGTGGGTGATTGCCCGCAAGGACTTCGCTACGCTCAGGACGAAACGATACATCCTCTACTCGTTGGTTGTGTTGCCGGTGGTTATATCGATCGTACTGCCGGCGATCATTTGGTACGGTCTGGCAAGCGCCCCT
>CAZHSW010000008.1:0-27733 GCA_964534635.1 uncultured Methanomicrobia archaeon | reverse complement strand
CAATAGATCCGGGCAAGACCGGCATGGAGATGCTGACGAAGCTCGCGCAGAACAAGTGGGACCGCTCTGAAAAGACGAGAAAGGAAAGGACGGAAATTGGGCTTCCAAATCCGTTCTAATCCCTCCTTTTTTATTTTTTGCAAAATTTTATATTTTTTAAATTATAACTAAGATTTAATGGAAATCTTCCGCGGGTCGTGATGAGCCCAGTAATTGTGTAGGTTTGCACTTTCATGGAGCTGCTCGCAGACGTTGGGGGGAAGCCCGGCATTGATTGCCGAGGGTTTTGCAGCTATTGCTACTTCAAGAAGGTAAAGGACTTTGCGCCATTCGGCTGCCGTCATTGTTCACCGCTGAGCAAGGGATGTGACTATTGCGGCAGAGCGATCGCAGAGAAGTACGCTGGGTTTAAGCCCCTCTTCCGTGTTGCTCAGGACGTCCACTCCACGCTAAAGATGAGCTCGAAAGACCCGGATAAGGTCACAATAAGCGGCGGGGGGGATGTTAGCTGCTATCCGTACTTGGTTGAGCTCGCTGAGCTGCTTTCAAGCATTCAAGTTCCGATTCACCTCGGGTATACGAGTGGAAAGGGCTTCGACGGTCGCGAACAAGCGGAAACACTCGTCCAGCATAACGTTCGCGAGGTCTCGTTCACCGTCTTTGCAACAGATCCTGCTTTACGCAAGCGCTACATGGGAGATCCGACGCCTGAGGCCTCGCTGGAATGCCTATCGATTTTCTGTGCGTCGTGCGACGTTTATGCGGCTGCGGTTATTATACCGACTATCAACGACGGCGACACTCTTAGAAGAACGTGTGAAGACCTAGAGGAACTAGGCGCACGTGGATTGATACTGATGCGATTTGCGAATCAAGCTAAACAAGGGCTAATTCTTGGAAATGCTCCCGTGATGCGCAATATCGAATCTCAATCAATCGAAAGCTTCAAAGAGCTAGTAAGCAGTATCAACGACCAATATAAGCTCCGGGTGACCGGTACCCCTCTCTGGGATCCTGAAATTGGGTCGCCGTTCTACGTCGCAAGCAATCCGGAAGCATTCTTGCCGACGACGGCGAAGCGCGCCACAGTGATCACTGGCTCAGTTGCGGCACCATATTTGCGTGCGATATTCAATCGAATCGCACCGAATGTGAAAGTTTTGAACCCTGAAAAAGAGATCGCCTGTCTTATCACGCTAGACGACATTCGACAGCTGCGACTTGAGGACGTGGATGAGACGGTCATCATCCCCGGCCGAGCGATGGTGCACGACAAAGAGGTCGCTGAGGTGTTGCGTGGGGACGGATTGTATCGGATCGTGCGGCGCGGCCCTGAGCAATTGACCGTGGACGGTGAAATGAGCATCGGCTTGACCCAAGAAGAAGTTTTGCAACACGAAGTGACAAACTTCAAGGAACTGATACGCACCATTGAAGCCATAGGAACTTAACGCGGCTGTGAGCTGACACTTACGCAATAGTTGGCAAGGGCGGCTTCGACGTCAGGCGCTTGGCTATAGAGCAAATCCTGCTACGGATTTCGTTTTGATTTTTAGGATGAGATATTCACGCATGTGCGACGGCCTGACGTCTGCCGCGTCA
The DNA here is from genome assembly GCA_964534635.1 of uncultured Methanomicrobia archaeon. Taxonomy (GTDB): domain Archaea; phylum Halobacteriota; class Bog-38; order Methanoflorentales; family Methanoflorentaceae; genus Methanoflorens. The sequence goes on along the minus strand of CAZHSW010000008.1, from coordinate 26,131 downwards.
GATAACAGCGGCCCTTCGACAAACTTGACGTTTCTGACTTTTTCGGCGTAATCGTCATAGGGAAGCTTGATCCGCATCCCGTTCAAGTGTATGGTGATTGGTGAAGGGGAGAGACTTTCGCTGACTTCGGGAATTTGTTGCGTGATCTCATCTCTAAGACGAAACGGGCTGACCGACAGAGGGTCCTTTTCGAGCTCTTCACGCCTCTCGTCCAGAGCCTTGCTTATGGTTGCTACGAGCTCATCTAGGATCGCGAATTCAGCCTCCCGGTGAAACGCTTTGGCTCTGCGTCCGATGCTGGCGATATAGGCGTACGCGTAAGGAACCGCGTCGCATTCTGGACCTCCGGTCACTATCACTGGAATCTCAAGATCTTCGTACAGTTGATACTTGATGTCCCTTATGCAGCTCTGAAAATCCCCTAGGATAAAAACCGCTAAATCGTGCTCGTTAATCAGTCCTCGCTCGCTCTTCGTGAGTTGCGCCGCGCGGCGTCCTACTCCCCGAGCAAGTCCGATGATGTTTGTTTTCGCTCCGTTTCGGCGGAGATACTCTGCGATATCACACGTTGGGTGCGGCATGTGGTGGTAAGCGAGACTTGGTGCAACGACTGCGATTTCAGAACCGATCAGAGGGGCCCTGGCTATCGTTCCCAAAAGCTCTCTCGCTTTTTCCTCGACGATGTTCAAGTCGTCGGCCGGCACGAGGATGAGGAGCACGACTTCGAGCTGCATGACGTTTTTCTGCAAGACGTAGCCACCTAGGTCCTCAACAAGCTCCATCAATTCGTCATGCCGATAGACGCCACCCGTATACATAAGAGGCTCTAACATCTCATCCCCCTGCCGCTCTGAGTAGCTTGTGGCCCAAAGCTATCCACTCTTCCTTGATCGGCTCTTCGGATGCGATGAACAAAATCGAGTCTCGCGTTATCTCGTGCTTGATAATTCGGTAGCCTTCCGGCGCGACACGCCGTATCGCGTCGATGACCTTGCGCCTCAGTTCGGTCGCAGGCTCAAAGATAATTTCGTCAGGAATTTCCTCGTCAGTTGCCACTAGTACGGTGTACCGGTCGAGCTGCAGAACGTTTGCCTTGCCATAAAGCAGGACTAGTTTGTCTATCAGATCGTTCACGTAACGTTCGTTCTTGACATCTAACTTCAATCCGTCGTCCGTATGAGTCGTCGTCGCAACATCGGAAATCTTGATATCTGGCACTGAAACCGCTAGCTTGCCGTATAAGATGAACAGGGGTTCGTCAGGATCGATGTAGATCTTAACGTTGTATAGCGATTGCGTGACGTCGAGATCAGAGAGAACATCTAACATGAGCTCCTCGATCAACCGTGCTCCTTGCTCGTCGGGAGACTCAACTGCCACTCTTTCTGAATCTATCATCGGTGTGTTCGCGGCCTAGTCCTTCCTACTCAGAGATGGAAATCTGAGTCTGTTTCATTTTTGACTCATTAACAAATCCGCTAGCTAACAGCGCAGATCCAACGGCACCTATGTACTGCGAGTAGCTTGGGACTACGACGCTTGTTCTCAGCAAGTCCTGCATGGCTTCTACAAGGCCGCTGATGAGTGACGTGCCGCCGACCATGATGACGGGCTCTACGATCTCAAGCTCTTGAAGCTGCTGTTCAAAAACTTGCTCAGCAACGCTATAGCAGGCCGCGCTTGCCACGTCTTCTTTGGTTGCGCCCAACGACAGAGCGTTTACGAGGCTTTGCGTCCCGAAGACAATGCAGTAGCTGTTCATGGCCAACCGGTTATGGTCGCCTTTCGACGCCAAGGGGCCTAGTTCACTGATATCGACGCCCAAGCGACGCGCGGTCATGTCGAGAAAACGTCCTGAGGCGCCTGCGCAGATGCCCCCCATAGTAAAACTGCCTGGGATACCATCGATAACCGAAATCGCTTTGTTATCCATACCGCCTATGTCTATGACTGTTGCGGGCCCTTTCTGCTTTTCTGCTAGGTAAACTGCTCCTTTTGAGTTTACCGTGAGCTCTTCTTGAACAAGCGCGGCGTTCATAGCTTCTCCGATTAGCAAACGACCGTAACCGGTCGTTCCCAGCGCCTGAATTTCAGATTTTTTGACTCCGGCGCTGGTGAGTGCCGTCGCGTAAGCGAGTTCCGCGCTCTTTAAGACTTCGGTTGTATCGACCCAGCCCACTCCGATGATCTCGTTGTCTCGCATTACCACTGCTTTCGTCGTCGTTGAGCCAGAGTCTATGCCAGCGGTTAGGCCCGTCTGCTTTTCGCGGGCGAGCAGCGTACGTCTGAGGGCTGTAGTAACGAGAGCTTCCATCCTCGTCAAAAGGGTTTCTGCAGTTGTTCGTTCCGTAAATGAATAGCTAATGACGGGCAAATTGGCGCGTTCGTGAATATAGCGTCGCAATTCACTGCGCGTTAACGCTCCTTCGGCGCACCGGAAGCATGTCGTTATGAAGACGGCGTCGACCGGAAAACCCCCCTCGACTATGGATTTCGCCCGGGCTATCATTAGCTGCAGATCGGGGCTCGCGACGTCTAACCCCCACTCGCGTACCGCCTCTTCGATCGCTTCAGTATCTACTTCTGGATACACTATTTCCGCATTTACGGCAGCGACAGCATTTTCAATCTCTTTTTGTATCCCACTGTACTCAGACCCGCACGAGAGATGTGCTATCTGAATCTTTCGAGTCACGCGGGCACCTCCGCTTTGCGTGTCAGGGATTGGCAAAAGTCGCGCACCTTGCGCACGAATTCGCGCGCTTCGTCATCATCCCTAGGGTAGGTGAGCTCAAGACGAGGGATATCCTTGTGACGAATGATGTACTTGACAAGTTCGTTTGTTCGAGCACATCCCATGCACCCGAATGAGTAATCAGCGTCGTGAACAATGATAGCAGCGTCTGCCTCTTCGATCAAGGGATCAAGGAGCGCCATTCGCCCGCGCACGCCCGGAGGGACGTCGACCGCAGCATATTTGAGTCCCTTTTTCGGATCTTCCGGAGTGACATTTATAGGCGGGCTATCTATCCCGACTTCGTTTATCTTATCGCGGATAACGCGCATCAACGTCAGTGGGTCGTGGCCAAACCTCGTGACCAAATCTGAGAGGATAAGGCTGTTTGACGGGTATATTAGAATATTAACCATTCGCATCCTCTTTAGACTGCTCTTCGATTATCTGTAAAAAGCGGGCGATCTTGAGTCTCTCAGGCTTTTTTGTCTCTTCTGTCTCAAGGGGGTCGTCGATCCTTTCAAGCCCATACGATATGCTAGGAAGAACGTGTGACTCTTTCTCAAGCTGGTGGAACCCTGGTCGAGGGCCGCCTCCTCTGACTGCTCGACATCGTCTCGAATCGCCTGGAGGAAACCCTCGATCTTTGACGAATATGCCTACAGGGTCGAGTGTCCTTAACTCCTTTATCACGTCATTGACTGATTTTTTCGATCCCGTTACGATAAGGCCGAAGCACGTCTCTTTCACGGTCGCATCAGTTGACAATTCATAAGCCTTCAAAGCGAGCTCACTGGGCAAGATCGGGCTTGAATCGGCAAGGACAACCATTTTTGTAATGTCATCTGATACCATCGCACCACTCTTTTCATGATATATATTTGTCAGCGATTAATATTATAATTATCCAGAAATATAAATTACAGAGCTTCTTGAACGTATATCGTCTCATTTTCTCGCACATTTTGAAGGGACTTTGCTTGAAGAATTCTTCCGGCAATATTGGTGCTGTTAAACCGCTCACCTGTGGGCCCGTACTTCTCGTTGTCCTCACGGCGAACCCCGATCAGTCCGGCGTACTTGGAGGAGCGATTCGAGACGCCGATTTCACAGGCATTTACTATTGCAATCGGCGTGTTTTCCGGGACTAGGTCAAACTTCTCCGCCGTGGGCGCCCGGAACATTATAGTCTTTCCGTACTTAACGTACATTTGCAGCTGGCCAATCGGATTATCTCGCAAACCCGTAATCGTTCTGACGAACGCTACTGTTTTGGGCGCCTTATCTTCAAACAGTTCGATCGTGACGATTTTGTCGTCTGGGATTGCGTAAGTCTTCACCCTTTTCGCCTTGATGATGTCAACGGTGTTGAGGGGCGATTGACGCACAACGACGGCATCATCCCCTTCATAGCCTTCGCGATCAAGGGAAATGCCGAGTCTATCGACTTCTTGTTCAATTAGCCGATAGCGCATGCCTAGGAACATAATGCGTGTAGGATCGGTCTGGACTCGTAATTTCTGTCCCGCGGTTGCAATCTTGACGAGCTCGAGCCCCTCACTCACGTAGCCTATCACCGAATGGTTGGGATTTGAGGGGGCGTCTCTCTTATAAATGAACACACTACCGCGCTCGGTTCCAGATGTCCGGACGGTGATCGCGCCTTCACTCCTCGCGTCTAGTATCTCAAACGGCGATGATCGACCACGCAAGCGGCTGGAAACGGCGTAGCTGTTCGTCACGGCATCTACTGGAAAATAATTGTCCTTGGAAAGGGCGAGAAAGTGTTCAGCACCTTCTGAAGCATCGCGCGAAAGCGTCGCCTTGAAGTACGTGTACACTTCCATCCCGTCCTCGAGTCCGATTCCAAAGTCCGATGTTGTGAACTTGTCGGTAACATACTCTAGGCGTTCGATCGGCTCGATTCTTTGAATTTCGTCCCCATTTTCGAGCTTTTCGAGCACATTTCGGCCTGCAACGGCTTTTCCAACTACGATGTTCGTTCCGTACGAAGCAGTATGCCTCTTTTTTATGAATGAAAGGTACGTGTTCGATTGATCAAACCCGCCGAGGCTAAACGTAACATCCCAGCGCTCATATTCTCGTTCGGCACGATCGAGGGGAATGTCGCTTGAGACCGGGCCGGCTGATGCTATCTGCGGTTGGGACCAGTGCACTCTCGTCTTTGCAAAACTTTTGTAAGCACTCAGCCAGGCAACACGACTCGACTCGTTAATTTCGATTCGGATCTCGCCCTTGCTCGTATAAATTGCATACTCTCTAATGACGTCTGACTTTAGCGTCTCTCTCCCTTTGACAATGCCGACGACTAGCCTTTCGTTAAAGGGCGTGTTTGTGAGCTTAAATACATCGCTTAACGTTCGGACGTTGGGGTCGAGCACGACGCGTTTGCTGTTGAGAACGATGAAATTGGCACACATGCCTACCACAAGTCCGTCACGCCGCGGTCTTCTCGCGTTCCGTTAAGGCATCTAGCACTTGTGATGTTGGTCCGATGGAGATGATCTTGCCTCCGCGCATCAGGGCCGCCCTGTCGCAGACCTCCTTAACGAAATCGAGATCGTGGGAAACGATCATAAAAGTCTCACCGATTTCTGCGCGCGCTGTCATGATTGAATTTGAAACATCCTTTTTGGTGATCGGGTCCATCGTTCCAGTGGGCTCATCGAGTATGACGAGGTTAGGCTCGCGGATGAGGACTTGCGCTAGAGCCACGCGATGTCGCTCTCCTTGACTCAGCTGATCTGGCACCTTCGTGAGTATTCTCTCGCTCGTCGTCTTACTAAAACCGGCCGCCATCAAAGTTTGCACTGCTTTATGCTCTGACAATTCGGCCGGAAGTTCCAAGCCGATACTGCTCGTCAAATTGTCTAAAACGTCTCGGAATGGATACAGATCGTATTCCTGATAGAGGATACCAATATATGGTTTAGCCCTTCCTCGGTTGTCGGGCCCTGGTAGGGTCATATCTACCCAATCTTCGCCGACACGTACGAGCACTTCGCCGTTCGTCGGCTCAAGCACACCCGCAATAATTTTTGAAACGCTTGTTTTTCCTGCCCCGCTTAATCCGATTAAGCCGAAAACTTCTCCTTCTCGGACATCGAATGACACGTTATTTACGGCCCTAATAACTCCGCGATCGAGCGTGACATACTTCTTCTCGAGCTCTTCGACTTTCACTACCGTCTCGCCAGATGCGATCTCTTGCTTCTTGACTTCGCCCACAGTGCTTAAGAACTGATCGACGACATCCTTTGGAGCGCCCTCCCTGACTATCCTCCCCTCTTCAAGCAGTATTGCTCGGTCAGCTATCGATTCGATGTCTTCAGGAAGATGCGAGGTGACGAGCACCGCCATGTCCTTCGTTTTGGCCTCGTGTTGGATTATCTTGTGGATAATCTCGGCTGTTTTACGATCCAGAGTTCCAGTAGGCTCATCGGCGAGAAGTATCACTGGTGATCTTGCCAATTGACGTGCCAAAACAACACGTTGCTTCTCCCCGCCGCTAAGATCCCTCGCCACGTGCATCATTCGGTGCGAGAGCTTCACCTGGTCAATAAGCTCGGACGCTTTGTAAATTGCTTCAGAGTCGCTATAGCCGCGCTCTGTAAAACTCCTCATAACGTTTTCGATAGCGCGCTCGTCACCGTACAGGGCAAATGTTCGTTGAAGCATTATTGCGACGCGTCGCCGAATGTCTCTCTGCAAATCGCTTTCATCGGCCCAGGCATCGATGCGTAGCAATTGCATAGTTCCGGCACACGCTGGGCAAGGTTGTCCTGCTCGACTTGGCACTTCGACGTGTCGACAATTCTTGCAATAAGCAACGTTATAATAGATCTTGCCGCTGGTCGGCTTGTACTCTCTCAAGCCCCGTATGGCGTGAAGCAACACGGTTTTCCCGGCCCCACTTTTTCCTATAATTCCGAGTACCTCGCCCTCTTCTAGCGAGAAACTTAGGCCTTTCAGTATCTCAAATTCCCCGAATGTTTTGACCAAGTTCTCAACTTCTATTAAGACGGCCATTAAAGCGCTGCCTCCTTCGATTCGTTTCTCACATGCCGGTTATTCGTAATAATATTTTTTAATATGCCTGGCAAGAGCGCCAAATCTTTTATGACGAGATCGGCTGCTTCGTACAGGGTCTCCGGCCGCTCCTCTTTCTGTTGAACCGTCAAAACGCCAAGGTTTGCGGCTTTGAGAGCTGGAATATCGTTTATCCCGTCGCCCACCATTACAACATACCTGTACTTCTTCTTGAGTTGACATACCAATTTTTCTTTTGAGCTAGGCGTTGCGACTTCGCTGACATTTTTATACGGAATGTGAATCCGATCTGCCAGAGCGAATAAGGTGTTCTTCGCGTCGCCTGACGCTACGTATATGTCAGCACCGGCGCGCTTAAGCTCATCTACGACCGGGACAGCCACATCGAAGAGCTCACCGCAAGTTGCGAGAACGTACGGGATCTTCCCTTGCTCGATATCGATAACAGCGGCCGTGCCGGTGAAATACGACGCGCTACAGTTCTTGCTTACCTCTGTCACGACGTCGACTAAATCCTTGACGCGACTCTTCGAATCCCTGGCCACGGCGCTTAAGATTTTCCTTTTGGAAATCGGAACGTTCGCACAAACGACAACAAGATTGATGTTATACTGCCTCAAAAAATCGGCGATCGACAAGTGAACTGGCACGCCTCTTAAGTCTGGGGGAGCGTCTAGCTCAAACACGGCGAGAACGTAATCCGCTCTCGTCCCTATCAGATTTAGAGAAACTATTTGGTGCAGAAAAATGCCTTCGTCGATGGACTTCGCTACGCGATATTTCTCGAGAAGCGTTCCAGCGCAGTCGAACACGACTGCAAACTCCTTCATTTACTGCCTAACCACCGTCTTTGACGCGATATGCTTGCAGGTTCGCGCATTGAAAAATTAGCGACGTAGCCACGAAGATTGAATGTCATAACAATAAATGGAACACTTCTCAAAAGCGGCTATTTGCGTCCTTCTGGGGCCATATCGTCAGAGACGATGATGATATCTCCGACGCTTATAATCTTTGACCAAGGAACAATTGACTCCTTTTTGAGCAAACCTCGCGTAACCTCCAGCGAGACCTCTTTGTTGTCCCAGTTAATGAGAACGTCTTTCACCTTTCCCACGTTAACTCCGCTTAGTGTTGAAACATCCTTATTAAGTATTCCGCGCGTCATTTCGACACCTTCTCAATACTGGACGTGTTGTTAGGTGAAAAATGTTCCGTCAACGCGAGGCTAGTGAATACCGCAGGCATCAGCGCTGCAAATCACGCTGGCAAAAAAAGTCGCAATTCAGAAGCCTGTGTGCTATCTGCTTAATGGCCTGCACGTAAAGAGACGCGACCGGCGAATTGATGGAACTAGCGCTGTATTGGGCGTTTTTCGAGTCTCTCTCCGGCGATTACTCGTTTTCCGCCGCTAACGGGTAACTCTTGCTCTCTGATATTCAATGGGGTAGCGTCATACCAAAAGCTGTTGAAAAGGTCCTTCTCTATAAAAATGAACTCTGAAATATCCGTTCTAAACGCAGACTTATAGACTACTTTGTCCAAGTCGCCCGTGTCGTAGATGTAACTCGTAGCAAGAAGCTCATCATCATCGGCTATGAAAATCGCCGCACCAGTTTCCGATTCGAGATGCCGAATTTCGAAGTGTTGCGTCAGAAGACGAGCTTCTTCGATGTTGATACTCTCGATAGGGGCAAGCAAGCGATAGGTAACGTGCGGCATATCTTTGTCCTTAATCAAGTTATAGAGCCGTTTCACTCCCATGCGAGTTTGTATCACGTTAAATTCGTTCTTCGATCGGTCTAGCATCTCATAGAAGGTCTTGAAAACGTTCTCTCGCTTCTTGATAACTTGAATCGTCTGAACGACTCGGCCTGCCGTCAGCTCTTGTTCTCTATATCGCAGCTCGATACCAGCATGCCACATGTCTTCCATCATCGAATGCTGCGTCTCGACAAAGCTCTTCGTATTTGTGTAAATTGAATTGTATAGCTCTGCGCCTTTTTCACTAAAGGAATACAAAAGCACTTGCATCGCTTGTTCGTCGATGATGACACCGGTGCTGCGCACGATCTGAGGGATGTGGCGGACATCGGCGTACTCGGCTATGTCTTGCGCGGCTTGCAGATTATCCTTGTTGATATCGGCCATGACGATGACGTTTACACCCCGTTTTCGAGCGTCCTTTGGAATGAGCGGCGCTAAAATCGGCAGAGACTCTCCTCTAACCCATAGGAATATCTCAGACTGAGCTGCTTTTAAGAGCGCGGTGAAGTCCGCTAAGATCTCTTGGTAGTCCGTGATGACGCGCGTCACCTCGACAGGCTTGCCTGTTTCAATCTCTTGAATCATAAAACGCGCTTCAACCCCTCTGTCCCACAGTGTTTGAAACAGCGAGCTCTGGATTTCGATGAATCCGGCGTTGTTCGACCACAACGACGGCGTCAGCTCAACTGTCTCCAGCTCGTCGACGTCTTTCTTAACACCGGTGTACATCGCCTCTTTGCAGTCTGAAATGACGATAGCGATATTGCTCATCATAGAGGCGTGTCTTATTTTGAAGCACGCGGAGAGGCGCTTCACAATGTCGACATTGTTTGGAGTTATCGGAAGCAGGATCTTGACGTCGTCGATCTTACATTTTCCATCGGTGCCCACGAAATAGTCTAAAAGCACGTCAGCCCATCGAGGAAGCCAAAACTCCGTGGAGATGATCCAAAGCCTTCTCTCCGTCGTTGTGAACATGTCAAGGCGTTTGTTGATGATGTCGTCTTTGTTATAGAGAACGGTAAAGCCCTCTTCGACAGGACACCACTCGGCAGGTAAGCCGTGTGACTTTGTGCGCTCGACGTCCCACAACTCTAATAGTCTGTCTCGTGCCTCACTGAGCTGTTGCAGTTTTTTCCTTTCTTTTTCGATTGTAGGGCGAATTAAAGCAGTCGGGTAAGCAGCTACAAACGTCTCTGGGTTGGTTGATATGCGTTGCACTAGTCCTTTTTGTGACAGCTCTCGAAGAACTTCGTTTACCGATCGACTTTGGAGGTGAAGCGCTTCTGCGACTTCGTTGGTCGTCCTTCGTCCTGTCTGCAACAGATCAAGGTATGCGGTTGCTGCCCTCTTCGTGAGACCGAACTGGACAAAAAGCTCTGTGATTTCTTCGACCATTCTTTTGCGAAGTTTGCGGCTTTGGCTCGTGCACGCTTAACAGCGTTCAAGTCTCTCAGCAGGCTTGCTTGATGACGGCGCTCTGCCCAATCTGTTTACTTTATTTGAGATAGTTGACCTTTATCAAACGATCTTGTTGCCTGCGTTTGGTCCCGCAGCGAGATCATACACTTCAGTGACGTTCATAATTACGCAACCTTTCGCAGGAAGTTTATCACTTCTGCTTTTGATGAGCTGTTTCATTGCCTCATAATCAGGACCGGATGTTACGTAGTTTGCAACGCCTTTTATTTGGTAGCCTTCTTTTGTGCTGACCCAAGAGCAAATCGCAATCTGACTGTTTGGCTTTTTTAGGTTCGCAGCAGTTTTTTTAAAGAAGTTGTCGCCGATCAAGATCGTATCTGGGCTTTTTACTTCAACAAACATGTTGGGTACGGCGTTTGGTATACCATCCTCACTGACGGTTGCCAAGACTACCGTCTTGTTTGCCTTTATATGTTCGATCACGTTTTCTGGCATGTTGACCATCGTATGCACGCTCCTTCATTCGATAATGTCCAATAGAGCTCTAAGCGATAATAAGGTTTTTCAAACAAGCCGGCGCGATTTCCCGCGCCTACGCTTAGAACAGCCACCTCTGACTGCTTTTTTAGCAGGCAAGGGCAGTTGCGCAAATCACTTCCAGTCGCGACGCTGGAACAAGCAATTTTAGCCACGAAACGTGTCTGAACCTCCGCCCATCGCCAAAATGCTTATTCCATCAGTCACATGCAGTATTGATGATGGGGGCTTACGTCGTGGATGCATCGGTGTTTATGTACGGTCTTAGAGTCTTTGGAACGATATATACGGTCCCCCGCGTGCTTAGTGAAGTGCGAAGCTCCGACGCTGAAGTGATATTGCAGACGTTTATAAAAGAAGGACTGAGAATCGAAGAGCCCTTGCAAAAAGACGTCGATACTGTCACGGAAAAGGCTAAATCTACCGGTGACTATGTGATGCTGTCTCAAGCTGACATTGATTTGCTGGCTAAAGCGCTCGAAGTGAGCGGCACGTTGGTCACCGATGACTATTCCGTCCAGAACGTGGCGGCACGTCTCGGTATCGAGACGCAGCAAATTCGGCAGGCAGGCATCAAGCTCGCGCTGAGGTGGAGACGCAGATGCGTGGGATGTGGCCGCTTATATGACAAAGAGACGACCTGTCCTGTCTGTGGATCAGAGGTAAAGCTTAAACCGGCAAAGCGATAAAGCCCGACAGTTTCAGGAGTTGGAAAATGAACGATTTGAACGATCTCATAAGCAAGGCAACAGAGCTGCACGAGAAAGGGCTGCGCTCTGGTGAGATAGCTGACGAATTAAACATATCTCGAGAAACTGCGACCTGGCTTCTCACCCGCTCAAAAACTTCGCTCGAGCCCATGCCAAAGGATCTGTATGTAAATTGGAGCGAGATCGGGCAAAATGCAGAGAGACTCAGATTTGTCTCGCTCGCGCTCGTCGACATGATTTTAGAGTCTGGCGATCCTGACGTTGTGGTAGGGGTCGCCCTGAGCGGTCTGCCTCTTGCGACGCTTGTCGCAGACGAACTCGGAGCCGAACTCGCTGTGTTTGTCCCCAGAAAACAAACCGGTTCAGAGAACGACCAGGTGACCGGATCATTTAGTCACAACTTTGCCGATATCGCGGGCAAAAGTTGTGCGATCGTCGACGACGTTATCACGACTGGCAGCACGGCAAAGGAACTCGTGGACGCGATTAAAGAACTGCAGGCTAAGCCGCTATCAATGGCCGTGATCATTAACAAGAAGGGAATCGATGAAGTCCAGAACGTACCGATAAGATCCCTGGTCAAGATCTCTATCTTCTGATCGCTAAGAGCCGGCGTGCAAATGACAGCTTCTGAGCTTGATGAAATTCGGGCGATTGAGAGGAAATGGCAGGATCGTTGGTTCCAAGGACGGATTTTTGAACCTAAGAGCGGTGAACCGAAGAAGTACTTCTTAACAACGCCTTACCCATACACGAGCGGGCCGCAGCACATAGGCCATACGCGAACGTATAATGTGGCCGATATCCACGCCAGATTTCTGCGAATGAACGGTCACAACGTCTTGTGGCCTATGGCGTGGCATATCACGGGCACTCCTATTCTCGCTATCAGCTCGTGCATAGAGCGCGGCGAAAGCGCGACGATAGCGCTTTACAAGAATTACGTTCGACTCTATGAAGCAGACGAGTCGCGCGTTGAGGCTCTCGTCAACTCATTTGTCGATCCTTGGAATATCGCGAACTATTTTGCGGACAAAATCATCTCGGATTTCCAAAAAATGGGATTTTCGATCGATTGGTCGAGGCAGTTTACGACGGGCGACCCAATATACAATCAGTTTATTCGCTGGCAGTATGAAAAGCTAAATGAGCTTGGGCTTATCGTCTCTGGCGAGCACCCGGTTCTTTTCTGCACGATCGATCAAAATGCTGTGGGAGAAGATGATATCGCAGGCGGCGACGTCGAAAAGATATCGATTGACGAGTATATAGGGATTAAATTCTCTTTGAACGACGCGCACGTAGTCACGGCCACGTTACGCCCTGAAACGGTCTTTGCCGTTACGAACCTCTGGGTAGCCCCCGATGCGACCTATGTCAAGGCTCACGTCGATGGCGAAGTATGGATCATCTCTCAGCAGAGCGCATCTAAACTGCGGTATCAACAGCACACGGTGAGCATCATTGAGGAGTTTCGTGGCGCTGACCTTGTTGGATCTCACTGTATCAGTCCGGTCGGTGGTAAGATTCCCATTCTGCCTGCGTCTTTCGTTGATCCCGATAGCGCTACTGGAGCCGTCATGAGCGTTCCCGGTCACGCTCCGTATGACTGGGCGGCGCTGAATGACCTGAAGCAGCAGCGCAACGCGGGCCTGAATATCGACGTCTCTAACCTGCGCAGCGATATCGAGGCTTTGCAGCCGATATCCTTGGTCAGCATTGACGGATATGGTGATTTTCCAGCTGGAGAGCTGTGCGAGCGCTATGGAGTCCGATCGCAACACGACGAAGAGAAGCTAACCCGAATTACAAATCTGCTCTACAAGGAGGAATTCTATTCGGGCACTCTTAAGGAGAGTGCGCAACAATTTGCGGGACGGCTCGTGCGGGACGTGAAGCAAGACATCGTCGACTTTCTTAAGAACCGAAACGGAGCATCGAGCGTTTACGAGACGTCAGCAAAAGGTCTCTGCCGATGTGGTGGCAACGTCGTCGTTGCCGTTGAGCCTGGCCAATATTTCCTTAACTACGGCGACCCTCGGTGGAAACAAAAAGCGTTCGAATTGCTCGATCAACTGGCGATCGTGCCAGATGCGTACCGGGCGCAGTTCGTGCAGACGTTTGAATGGCTCGATAAGCGGCCGTGCGTTCGGCGGCGCGGGCTCGGGACGGCCTTTCCGTTCTCCAAAGAGCATTGGATCATCGAACCCCTCTCAGACTCTGTTATTTATATGGCGCTTTATACAATCATCAAACACATACAAGGTTGCGGTCCCGAACAGCTAAAGCCCATCTTCTTCGACTATGTCTTCCTTGGCAAGGGGGAGATCACGCACGTAAGCAAGCACACGGGTTTGCCAGAGACCACGATAAGAGCGGCCCGAGAAGAGTTTTCCTACTGGTACCCAAATGACCACCGGCACACGGCCATCGCGCACATTTCCAATCACTTGAGCTTCTTCCTGTTCCATCATGCGATAATCTTCCCCAAGGAATGCTGGCCACAGCTCATAACACTCAACGAGCTCTTAATTCGCGAAGGGGCTAAGATGTCGAAGAGCAAGGGCAACGTGATTCCAATTGCCACCGTTCCGGAGATCTTTAGCGCGGATCTTGTGAGGCTGTTTCTGGTGTCCACCGCAGATCTAAGTTCGACCGTGGACTGGAGAGATAAGGACGTCGAAACGGTCAAGAAGAGACTCTTGCGGTTTTGGCAAACATTGAAGAACGACGTTGAATCTGGAAGCTCGGAGTTTGAAGGCGAACTATCTTTTGCCAGCAAGTGGATACTCGCAGCGACTAACGAAATGGTTTATAAGACTTCCGAGGCCGCGCACGAATTCGCGTACCGGAAATACGTGACTGAAGCGTTTTTTGAACAGTTAAACCGGGTTGAGGAGTATAAATCGATGATATCAGATGGCGACGAAAAACGTCGCGTGCTCTCGGACATCATCGATAAATGGCTTCGCGTGCTCGCGCCGGTCGTGCCGCATATGGCTGAAGAGCTGTGGTCAAGAATGGACAAGCCCGGATACATCTCCTTTGCAGCCTTCCCGCGCTATGATAGTTGCTACTCGGAATCACTTGCGCAAAAAGGTTTTATTGACAGCCTGATTGACGATATTTTGAGCATTCAAGCAGCCTTAAAACGCGACATTGAGTCAATTTACATCTACCTCGCGACACCGTGGAAGTACGAACTCTATGAGGCCGCACGAGGTCTCGATGACCCTTCGATCGTGAACATTATGGCTCGAACCAGAGACCATCCGCACCTCAGCAAGCATCTGAAAGAAATAGCTCGACTAGTACCAGGAATAGCTCAAGCATTCGCACAGCCAGTCCCTTCAGACAAAGTCCTGAGTTTTGAGGGTGAATCTGAGGCCCTTTTCGCGGCCAAAGAATACTTGGCCCGAAAATTTGAGAAAAATGTCTACGTCGAAGTGGAGGGCAGCGGCGAATATGATCCCGGAAATCGTGCCAGGCGAGCGCTCCCGGCAAAACCCGCCATTTACGTTGAATGATCCAGCTCAGAAAAATCAATCATCGTCTGCCGCACGTTTGGCCGCTTCTTGGGCCTTTTTGGCGCGCTGTTTCGTTGTATATCCAGTTGCTTTATCCAAAAAGCAGCGGAACCGTGCGTTAGTGTCGATCGCGACTTCTTCAGGAACGTCTCTCTTCGATTCCGTGTCGACAACCAACGTTTCGCCCACACGGACCCTCATCTTTTTCAGTGCGCCGTAGCTCACAACGCATTCATCATCTTGCAGACGAGCGTCTACGCCGAAACAGGTTTTTAGCGCTTCGATCACGCGTTTTGGAGCGTCTTTTTTCAATCCCCGCTTAAAGGTAAATTCTTGGGCCATAATTAACGTTTAGATTTTCAAATAAATATGCACGACATTCGTTATACGTAATCGCGGAACGCCATTCTGACGTGCCGCTTCCGATCCAATGTGCATTGGATAGATAAAGTATTTACAGATTATCAAGTATTATCACGTGAAAGTCGTTGATACAATACCGTGCAATTTGGATGCTGGTGGGTATGAAAGCCGGAACTATAGACAGTGAATATGTGAATTTAATCGTCGAAGACGGGGTAAGCTCGAAAAACCCTGTGATTCTAGAAGGATTCCCCGGAATAGGCCTTATTGGTAATATCGTTGCTACCCAAGTAACTTCAGAACTCAAAATGAAACAGATAGGAACCATTGAGTCTCGTCTGTTTCCGCCGATCACTGTACTCTTTAACGGGTTGGCGTGCGCCCCTGTGCGAATCTATGAAGACCCGCAAAACAATTTCCTAGTTGTTCTGTCGGACATCTTAATTCACCCCATGGTTGCCTACGATATGGGAAAGGCAATTGTCGGCTGGGCGCACAGCCTGAATGCGAAACTCAACATTCCGATTGCGGGCATAGCCACGATGCGCGAAGAGAGATCGGTTTACGCGGCAGCAACCAGCGAAGAACAGCTCAATCTCGTTAAAGGTAAGGCAGAGACTTTGGTGACTGGCAGCATCTCAGGTATTGCTGGCAGCATAATGAATGAGAGCTATGTAAGCAAGCTGCCCGCACTATGTCTCTTGGGCGAAACTCAAGGTCCGACACCCGATCCACGCGCAGCCGCCCGCGTTATCGACGTGATAAATGGTTTGTTACAGCTAAACATCAGCACGCAGAAGCTTGTAGAAGAAGCGGAACAGATAGAAACAGAGCTACACAAGCTTGCTGAACAAGTACAAGGGGTCGAACAAGCTGAAACTAGAGGACCCACTCAGATCATGTACGGGTGAGCTTATGAGACATCTAGCTTTGACCGGCATATCAAAAGATAGGATCGATGACCTTGTCCGAAAGCGTGTGAGAACTTTCGAGTTGCGCAGCGCTCACAACATCCCCATTGTTTTTGAAGCTCGCGTAGGTGATGAGGTATTTGTAACGGATGCGAGTCGTCATGATCTTTCCGTCGGCACGACCGGCGTGCTGGCGCGCGTCCGCGACAAAACCGTTTCTATGCAAAAAGTCTCGCATCGGATTGGCGACTTCTATGAAGAGCGTGAGGTTATGGCGGCGCGGATTCAGCTCGAGCTGAGAGAACATACGTGTCGGTTGCGAGCCATTGAGGACGAAGGCCCAGGCAAGCTCGTTACCGTTGACACCGCCGAAGTATGCCACTATGAGGGACGCTAACTAAAAAAGATCCCTTCGGATTGGCTTCGCTGGTCGCATTTCACGAAACCGCTTGACTGCGTGGCCCAATAATGCGATTTGAAGACCCAATCGTCCACACGGAGCTGTTATGGGGCAAGTGATGCAACTACACGTGTAGAAATGGGCCCGTGGCTTAGTCAGGATATAGCACCGGCCTTCTAAGCCGGTGGTCGAGGGTTCAAATCCCTCCGGGTCCGTTCCCCCTTATAGAGGTGATACAGCGAACTATACTCTAAGTGCCAGCTAGCAGAGGCGAATGAGGCACGACCACTTGACCACGCCAGACAGCAGCGGAGACATAGTATCTCCCGTTAGCGAGGTACTCGGCATTTTGTGCTAGGGCAAGGATCTTGAAGTCTGCCGCGAAAAACCACAAAGGCTAAGCTGCGCGTCCGTGAATCCAAGTATCAGAAGGGTGGCATTTTGCCGCGCCAAAGAGGAAGTTATGATCTTCAGCGCTGATGAAATACTCGAGACGCTCGACATGATCCTTTATGAGCATCTCGACATACGCACCGTCACCGTAGGCGTAAACCTGGCGGGCTGTGCGCGGGATAACCCTGAACGGATGGCTCAAGCTGTGCACGACCAGATCGTGCTTAAAGCGTCTGATCTATGCGCAGAGGCGGATCGCGCTCAAGCGAGGTATTCGTTGCCTATTGTGAACAAACGCGTCTCTGTAACCCCTATCGGCTCGCTAATCGACGTGCATCCTAAAGCTGGTCCAATGATCGCACTGGCTATGGATGAAGCTGCACGCGAATTGAACGTCGATTTCATCGGCGGATACTCGGCCCTCGTGCAGAAAGGCTTTACAATCGGAACTGAAGCGTTGGTTGATTCGATCCCTCAGGCTTTGCATGAGACAGAGAAAGTGTGTGCCTCGGTAAACATTGCTACCACCAACGCAGGCATCAATATGGACGCGGCGCTCCGAATGGGGAGGATTATCAAAGAGCTAGCGCGCATCGATCCGCAACTTTGTACGCGTCTTGTCACGTTCGCAAACGCGCCCGCAGACAATCCTTTCATGGCAGGCGCGTTTCACGGCCCAGGTGAACCCGAATCAGTCGTGAATATCGGCATCTCCGGTCCGGGCGTCATTAGGGCGGTAATCGAGAAAATGGGGGACTGTGACCTGAATGAGCTCGCCGATGCCGTGAAAAGGACGGCATTTAAGATTACGAGAGTTGGCGAACTGGTCGGAAAGGAGATAGCAGCGCGAATGAACGTGGATTTTGGCATCGTTGACCTTTCCCTGGCGCCGACGCCGCAGACGGGGGATTCAGTGGCACAGATCATCGAATCTATGGGTATTGAGCGATGTGGGGCTCCAGGGACAACCGCCGCGTTGGCTATGCTTACTGATGCGGTAAAGAAAGGAGGGGCGATGGCCTCGTCGCGAGTGGGGGGTCTTAGCGGCGCTTTTATACCGGTTAGCGAAGATGCTGGAATGGCAGACGCAATGCGGGTCGGCTCAATCGGGGTGGAAAAACTTGAGGCGATGACTTCAGTTTGCTCCGTAGGTCTCGACATGGTCTGCGTTCCTTCTGCCACATCTGCTGAATCGATTGCCGGAATTATTGCGGACGAGTGCGCCATCGGGGTTATCAACAACAAGACTACAGCAGTGCGTCTTATTCCGATCGGAAAAGAAGAGGACTGGATTGAATTCGGGGGGCTACTCGGGGCGGCCCCTGTGGCGCGACTCAACACGTTCAGCGCGAGAAAATTCGTTCAAAGAGGCGGCTCAATTCCGGCACCTCTTATCAGCCTAACCAACTAAGAAAAGGTTTATTTTCACCGTCGGCCGTTGTCGCTAACTCGGGCTTGCTTTCCAGTCGGCTGAGCGGGCCCGCTGGGATTTGAACCCAGGTTCTTGGATCTCTTCACTACAGCTCCGAAGTCCAAGAGGATAGTCCACTACCCTACGAGCCCTGATCACAAAAGGGGTTTATTGGTATTGAAAGTAACTCGGAAAAATACAAATAAGGTGCGTTTGTTAAAACTTATGAATCTGAGCTAGTCTGATAGCTAAAACAAACATAGCTGTTCTGCAACCCTTTATGACGAACGTTGAGACCCAGAGAAAGCTGGTTGAAATATTGAGAATCCTCGACGAGAGCGATGAGGCACTCGGTGCGCGGATGATCGGCGCAAGATTAGGTCAGCGAGGATATCCTATAGGAGAACGCGCCGTGCGCCACTATTTGGTGCTGCTTGATTACAAAGGTTTTACAACTAAAATCGGCAACGTCGGAAGAGTCATCACGGAAAAAGGCCTTGAAGAGCTGAATGAAGCAAGAGTAGGCGATCGCGTCGGATTCGTCGGTACCAAGATAGACGAGCTTGTTTACAAGACGACCTTTGACCTAAAGCGCAGAACCGGCGACGTCATCGTCAACGTCGCAATTATCGACAAGAACGACTTTGATGTCGCGATAGGAGCAGCGGCGGAAACCGTTGACAGCGGATACACCGTCAGTCCATATGTACGTTATCTGGAAGAGGGGGATAGGGTCGGTGCTGCATTCGTGCACGACGGGTCGGTCGGACTCGTGACTATGTGCAGCATGACGGTCGATGGGTTACTGCTCAAGAACGGAATCCCGTCCAACATCAAGTACGGCGGTCTTCTCGAAGTCGAGGAGGGGAAGCCAGTCCGCTACACCGATCTCATCTCATATCAAGGGACCTCGCTCGATCCGATACAGATATTCACAGCACGACAAATGACCTCTATTTTGACTGCCGTACGAAGCGGAAAAGGAAAAGTACTCGCAAATGTCAGAACCGTGCCCGAGATCGCGGCTGAAAAATCGATTGAACTGCTTCGCGACGCCAAGAAAGCTGGCATTGTCGGTTGGATCGAAACCCCCATTCGAGAAGATGTATCCGGAATTTGCGGAGAAAGTGATATCGTCGAAATTAACAACTACTCCGGAGCAAATCCAATGGCAGCTCTCTACGAGTTGGGAATGTCTGTTAAGGTATACTCGATCTCTGCGCTTATGGACGTGAAACTTCTCAATCAACGATTGTGACAGCGGCTAGATCGCAACACAGTCGAGCTTTGCAGTGCAGTTGTCCTAGGGCGTGACTAGTGTCGCGTTGGAAACTTTTAAATCGGAAGACCGCTAAGAGCGGAATGAAATTTCCTACTATGGATCGACAGGAGATCTTCTATGGTACAAGCGAAAGATAAAGACTACGTCCTAGCCCAAGTCGAAGAAAATGGCGTTAAATTCATTCGATTGTGGTTTACAGACGTCCTAGGGGCTCTGAAAAGCTTTGCTATCCCGAGCGAAGAGTTCGAAGGGGCTCTCAATGAAGGAATGGGTTTCGATGGCTCTTCAATCAGCGGATACCAAACGATTGAGGAATCCGACATGATTGCGAAACCGGATGCGAGTACTTTTGCGATATTGCCTTGGCGACCGAAGGAAAAGGGTGTTGCACGAGTCATATGCGACGTACTCGAACCGTCCGGGAGGCCTTACGAGGGAGATCCGCGCTACGTCCTTAAGAGAAATCTGCAACGAGCAGAGAAACAAGGCTTGACATTCTACCTAGGGCCGGAACTTGAGTACTTCTATTTCATGAACAGCCAATGTCCTGATATTATTGACACCGGCGGTTATTTTGATCTCACGCCACTGGATCAGGCCACTGATCTTCGGCGCGACACGGTATTTGCGCTCCAAGACATGGGCATTCACGTCGAATATAGCCACCACGAAGTCGGCCCCAGTCAGCACGAGATTGATCTCCGATACACCGACGCTTTGACGATGTCCGACAACGTTATGACCTATCGCCTCGTCGTGAAGGAGATCGCGCTGCGCGCAGGCTACTACGCCACATTCATGCCGAAGCCGCTTCTCGGCGAAAACGGAAGTGGGATGCACACGCACCAATCTCTATTCAAAGGAAAGAAGAACGCATTTTTCGACCCCAATGATGAGTATCATCTGTCGGACATAGCAAAAGGCTTCATTGCTGGGCAGCTAATGCACGTCAATGAATTTTGCCTCGTCATGAGCCAATGGGTGAATTCGTACAAGCGACTGGTTCCCGGCTACGAAGCGCCTGTTTATATCTCGTGGGCGCGCCGAAACAGATCCGCACTCATACGAGTTCCCATGTACAAGCCTGGGAATGAGCTCGCAACAAGAGCGGAACTTCGATGTCCGGATCCGGCGTGTAATCCTTATCTCGCCTTCGCCGTAATGCTGGAAAGCGGCTTGGATGGAATCGAAAAGGGCTACGATCTGCCCGATCCAGTTGAGAAGGACATCTTTAAAATGACTTCACAACAGCTTGAGGCACACGGTATCGGCTCACTGCCCGAGAACTTGGGACTTGCCATTAAAGAGACTGAGAACTCTGAGCTCGTGCGCCGCACATTAGGCAACCACGTATTTGATCGCCTCATTGAACTCAAGAAAAAAGAGTGGAACGATTATCGGATACAGGTGTCCCAATACGAGCTTGAAAAGTACCTTCCAATTCTTTAAAGCTGTTCCACCGGCATAAACGCTTAGCAGGATCCCGTTTTTGCTGGTGCTGCTTTTTATTGTCTAGCAAGTGAGGCACCTCGTCAAGTTAGCCGACAGAAGAACGACGTCGCTGCACAAAGATCTCTGAGTCAATTCAAATCGTTATAGTGGTTATCTGCGAGTCGGACTTTTTTGAAGAAATTGTCGCGTTCTCGGTCCTGAGTCTTTAACTTAACCTGACTATGATTATTAAGAAGTTAGTTTTGTTGTAAAACGCTAAACAGACTAAAGGATAGAAATGAGGAGGAGGACGTTTACATCTAGCGTTTAATCTCGTGCTGGTCGCCGAGTTCAGACGTGTTCTGCCAAAATTGTTTTTGCGTTTTCGAGAGGGATATCCTTCTTTTTTCCTCCAATCTTTGCTATAGCAGTTATATCGACGCCTGATTTAAGGTCTATAAATCCTGTGTTTTGTGCCAGCGTTAAAACACCTTCGCCCACATCGGTTCGCACTATGACCACCGTATGCCCCGGAGACGCTCCAACACTTCCAAAAGACAGATCTGCGTCTTCGCTCGTAAAATCAATGCAATGCGCGCAACCGTCTCTTCTAGCGGCGCGGGCGTCTTTCAGAGGCAACTCGAGTGCACCGTCACTGCGTAATTTGACAATGAGGACTCCCTTAACGTCGAATCCGCTTATCTCCCACGGCTTAACGCCGTGAGTTGTGCGCAAATCTTCAAGAAGGTTATTCGTGAATATCTCTGTGCAAAACAGCCCGAGGGAGAATCGAATTGCATTCTTGTATATCGATAAGACGTCGACATCCGATTCGCGAATCCTTTTCACTGCGGTGACTACGCACGGCGTCCCCACAACAGCAATATGCTTCAGTTTTCTGTCTTCTATCGCATCTCTAAGCGCCGTGAGGATCGGCGCCCACACATACTTTGATCCTGCCGCCTTAACAGCGGCGTCAGGCGTTTGCACATATATGGGCTGAGGTGATTGGCTCCATTTGTCTAGGCCCATCACTATCGCGCCGTCTATCAGGTTTGATTCGAACGCAGCTGCGAGCACAGAACTAACGACGCCTCCTGACTGCGCACCAGAAACAGGCGCCTTCGATTTCGCCTCAAAGATTGATTTGATCTCGCCGAACCCGTCAGAGCACGTTTCTTCGACCCGAGGACAAGCAAAGTAGCACGCTGCGCAAGGTATCGAATCTCGCGTCACCTTGCAGTAGTCGTTTGACGTGGGGCGATCCGCTTCTTCGTCAAAGTAAAGAGCTTCCGTCGGGCAAACGCCTACACAAGCCCCGCATCCGCAACACTTGTCAGTGTCCCACACTTTCTGCTTCAAATCCTTGTATGAGAGCAGCTCCATTCCTCCTCCGCTAGCTATTCACACACATAAAACGCCGCATAAGGTCTATGCGAAACCGGCGCGATCTTCGTGAATGGCTTCTCCAAAACGCTTTTAAGATCCATGTGAAATGCACGACAGTACTCTGTTAGCACTTTCTTGAGAGCTCTTTCGTCGTCGGCAGTCAGGGGAAATTGTGCTGCGCCATTACCAAGCTTGTCATCATCGACCTCCCCTCTGACGTAAATAGCGCCTCCGTGTTGTCCTGTTGCGGTCCACTCTCCTAAAACCTCGGCGTTCTTAGCCGTGTTCTGAATTCCCAACACAACGATCAGGCCGCCAGCCATGTACTCCCCAAGAAAGTCTCCGGCACGTCCGCCGGCTACTATTATTGGGACGTGGGACTTGTAAGTCTTCATGTGGATGCCGACTCTGTAACCGACGTCGCCTCGAACGAAGATCTTACCGCCACGCATGCTGTGGCCCAATATGTCTCGGCTGTCTCCGTGTATGATTATTTTACCCGAACTCATCGTGTTTCCGACCCCATCTTGGGCGTTACCAAAGACGGTGAGCGTTGGACCATCCATGAACATCCCTAAGTCGTTTCCAGGCGTGCCGTAAATATCAATCTTAAGCTTACCTTTTAGACAGTCGGCAATGAACCTCTGGCCGTTTACGTCTTCAAGCGTGAGGTGCGCTGCTCCGTTCTCAATCGCCTGCACAACCTCCTCGTTGAGTTCTTTATAATGCTTGTAGTTGGCTACTATGCGCATTTAATTACCTAACTCCCAGCGTGTTGGACACCGAGTATTTCCAGCGTCGCATGATTGAGACCGTAACCCCTAAGCCTGTCGCGATTTCCTCTTAAGCTTTCGATTGCGTTTATTCCTGCCGCCCCAAGAATCTCTTTTAGCTCGAACGACCAAGCCAGCAGCAAGTTTGAGACTCGCTGCGCACCTTCTGCAGGGTTGAGTCGTGACCTCAATAGCGGATCCTGCGTAGCTATCCCCCAAGCACATTTGCCGGTGTAGCATTGTTTACATACAGTGCAGCCGAGGGCGATGAGAGCAGCAGTACCTATCTTCACGGCATCAGCTCCAAGGGCTATCGCTTTCGCAACGTCGCCACTATTGCGGATAGAGCCACTAGCAATGATGCTTGTGTCATTCCGTATCCCTTCTTCTCGTAACCGCTGATCGACGGCTGCGATTGCAAGCTCAATAGGGATGCCTACGTTGTCCCGAATTACCTTGGGAGTTGCGCCCGTGCCCGCACGAAAGCCGTCGATAACTATCGCATCTGCACCGGCCCGACAAATACCACTAGAAATCGCAGCAACGTTATGAACAGCAGCGATCTTTACAAAAACCGGCTTTTTATATCGAGTGGCCTCCTTCAATGAGTTGACTAGTTGTGCGAGGTCTTCGATCGAGTAGATATCGTGGTGTGGTGCCGGGCTTATGGCATCCGCCCCTATTGGGATCATTCGTGCTTCTGATATTTCGTCTGTTATTTTGGTTCCCGGCAAGTGTCCACCAATCCCAGGCTTTGCTCCCTGACCGATTTTGATCTCAACCCCCGCTCCGGCTTCAAGGTAGGCTGGATGGACTCCAAATCTGCCACTAGCTACTTGCA
The DNA here is from genome assembly GCA_964534635.1 of uncultured Methanomicrobia archaeon. Classification (GTDB taxonomy): domain Archaea; phylum Halobacteriota; class Bog-38; order Methanoflorentales; family Methanoflorentaceae; genus Methanoflorens. The sequence goes on along the minus strand of CAZHSW010000008.1, from coordinate 2,169 downwards.
CAATTATGTGATCTGCGTACGGGTATAGATTCTTGTGAAGACCTCCCTCACCAGAACCCATCGTAGTACCACGCATCACCGCGGCTCGAGCTAAAGCCTCGTGCGCTTCAAGACTAATAGCTCCGTAAGACATCTGGGCTATCATGATCGGAATTTCGAGTCTGAGCGCCGGCGAAAGCTCTGTCTTAAGCGAGATGCTATTATCTATTGTTTCAAACTCCACGAATCGCGGCTTTCGCCCGATATACGTTCGGAGCTCGATAGGCTCTCGCAAAGGATCGATTGCTGGGTTTGTTACCTGACAAGCGTCGAGAAGCAAATTATCGAAGATGACACGTTCGTGAAGCTCATTTCCCGTGCTAGCCAACAGAATGGCACCCGTTCTAGACTGCGTAAATAGATCCCTGCGTGCGTTATCAGTCCAAACAGGGTGGGTACTCATAACCGATGGCATTCGGTGGAGCGTTATAGCATCTTCAGGGCACATGCTAACGCACCTCTGGCACGCGACGCACCTATCGTCAAATGCCTTGACTTTGTCTTTTCGCCATTCGAGGGCTCCGAATGAACAATTCTCGATGCATCTTTTGCACATCCGGCAGCGTTGCTTGTCGATGACCACTCTGAATTCAGGAACTGAACTAAACATCCCCGTCCACCGTCGCTACCGTCGGCTGCCCCGCGCGCGGCGCCCACACGAAATCTGGGTTCTTACAGACCGCCTTGATGGCGCTTTCTTCGCTCGCCATAAATGTGTAGTCATCTTTTCGGGCGCATACCAGTGGCCGCAGCTTAATTCGATCCGAGAGCCCGATCATGCTGCCGTTACCTGGGATTCCAGTAAGCCTCGAACCATCCGCAATAACGATCCCAAAGGGACCGTTAACCATTGCAGGGCCGTAGGTAATTCGCAACGCCTCTATGATATGCCTCTTTTCAGGAGGCATGCGCTCGATCTGTTCCCAGAACGGAGGAGCTAACACTTCTGATGCAAGCTCGACAGGCAGCTTATGTCTTCGAACCAAAAGATCCCACAGATAGGCCAAGACTTCAGAATCGGTGAAATAGCTACATTTGTACCCATATAACTCGAGAAACCGTCTGTTTGTCCCGTAACTGGTGATCTCTCCGTTATGCACGATGCTACAGTCGAGAATGTTAAATGGGTGTGCGCCGCCCCACCAGCCCTGCGTGTTTGTAGGATATCTCCCGTGAGCTAGCCAAAGGTAAGCTTTGTATGTTTCCAGCTTGTACAGCTTTGCAACTTGGTCTGGATAGCCAACGGCTTTGAAAACGCCCATGTTCTTGCCACTTGAGACGACCAAGCCGTCGCCCTTGTCGTTGATTCTCATCGCAAGATCAATGATATAGTTGTCAGCATCTTGCGCATACCTTTCCGGCACGTCGACGAAAAAGCGCCACGGAAGGTAATCCTGCGAAATACCTTGGACGTTGCGCGTTTCGATCTCCTCGTCTTTGTAGACGTTAACGTGCTCTGTCAGCATCTCCTCCACTCGATCTTTCGTTTCAAAATCCTTCAAAAGGATGTGAAGCGCGTAATAGTCTTTGTATTCGGGGTACAGTCCGTAAGCTGCAAATCCTCCGCCGAGTCCGTTGCATCGATCATTCATCAAACTGATGCCTTCGATGATACTACGTGCGGAAAACGGCTTGCGGCTTTCATTCACGATGCCTAATATGCTGCACAAGTCTGCGACCACCTCTCTCTTTTTTAGTTTTTTTTGAGTTTATTTCCAGCCGTACTCCGCGTAGACAGACGCTATCCACTAGTTCAGTTGCTTGGCTCCGCAAAATTGTTTAGAAAGCGTAAATCTTTTTCTATCGAGCTAACGAAGAACGCAGTTAGCAGCAGCCAAAGTTCCTATTATTCATTTATATACTTGCTTGCAAATATAAATTGTCATATTGGGCTGCAAAGACGATGAATAGTGTCCCATACACGTAAGCTACTTGAGCTGGGCCTTAGCCCGCTAGAGGATCGTTCGCTTTCGTGTTTGCGCTTGCTTTTCAGTACTAGATCACGAGCAGCGGATTGACTAAAACTATCCGACATCGCACCCTCTTGGCGAGATCGGCGTCTCCAATTAATAATCTCTCGAACTCTGAAGAGTGCGCAGGTTTGCTGAGAATCTGCTGCCAAAGGTACTG
>CAZHSW010000007.1:0-9067 GCA_964534635.1 uncultured Methanomicrobia archaeon | reverse complement strand
TGCGTTAACGAAGATGGATGATGACGTAGTAGTCGTTGACAGCGGCGTCGTCACAGACATCAACTTTAAGAAAATGATGACGAAGTTTGCTCATTCTGCGGCGCCTCTGATGGCATACGTCGCGGTTCGCGCTGAGTCGACCGTGCTTCTTGACCGCCTGTCCGAAGCGTTGTTCGGTAACGAGTTCTCGGCAGTCTATGGAGGCATTTTCTGCGTCCGCAAAGGTTTTGACCTAGGAGGATTCGCGCTCGGAGAGGAACTTGAAGAGGCGCTCCATATGCTCGCCGATCTCGGGCAGTTAGATACTTACGAAGAATCTAACTTCTGGGACACTCTCTACACCGAAGACGGAAAGAAACGGGTTCGCGAAGAGTTTCGCAACAAAACGGTAAAGCCTTGGGGGTATGAGAAGGTACACATCATTACCGAGTTATACTTGCTTAAAGAACTGTATATTCGAGAAGGGTTCCAATCGTCTTATCACTTCCATAAAAACAAAGACGAGACGATGCTCATTCTGGACGGCGATGGCTTTATTCAGTTTGAAGACCGAAAAGAGTATTTTAAGGCGGGAGATACAATCCGAATAAAGCCTTACGAGAAACACACGATCGTCGCGAATACAGACACAACTCTCTACGAAGCCTCTACACCTTTTTTGGAAGATACTACTCGCGTAAAGGACTTCTATCCGGTCAGGTAGAGGCAGCTTGTCGCTTCTTTTTCGTTTCGATGTCTTTCTTCACTTGTTGGAGCGTTCTCGCGAGCATATCAACTTTCGAACGTAACGGACTGCCGGACTGCGTGTCTAGGAGCAAGCGGATCGCATTTAGCTCGCGGTAATAAGGTCCCAGTTTCCGGTTGAAACGTATGCCATCCTCGCGGCTGAAGTTGCTCGTCTCGACTTCTTTCTGTATCGCTTCGACTTTGTGGATGACATTGTTAATTTTTTGGTTGATGTGCGTTACATCATTTTTGACTGACACATTGCTGGCGCCGAGGTTTCGCACCAGATCGTTAAGAGAGTCGGCGATAAGCTTGCCCTGATCGGTAAGCTGGACATATTTTACCCTACCGATCTTCTCGGATTGAACCAAACCAAGCTTTTCCATGCCCCAAAGCGTTTTCACGGCGTGAGGGTACGTGCAGTTGCATTCCTTGGCCAAAACTGATACGTAAGTTCTGTCGTATGTCCGTATGGTGAGGAGCAAAGACGTCGGCATTTTGTGCAAAAAGACGTCTGTAAGCTCGTTGGTGACCATTGCTTTGTTTTTAGGTTTAATGCTATATAAAGCAATATTAGGTCGAAAAACTCACAGGAGTTCGCTGAGCTCTCGCCCCTTCTCAATCTCTTTGGCAATTCGCCGTTCCTTATTTATGATTTCTGTAACACTCCTAGCAACTGCGTCTGCTTCTTCCGCTGGTATTACTACGACTCCGTGAACGTCGGCCTTGAGAAGATCTCCCGGTTGTATTGGGATCCCACCGGGGTTTATCGGAACGTTGAGTTTTCCCTTGTTCAGCGGCCTTCCTGCATGCGGCGTAATGTTTTTCGCCCATACGGGGTACCTAAGTGACGCTATAGTCGGAACATCGCGGCAACCGCCGTAGACGACAGTGCCCGTGAGGCCACGCTGCTGCGCCGCTTGCGACGTGAGTCCTCCCCACACGGCGACATTCGCCCCAGAGCTGTCAATAAAAAGCACTTCTCCTCGTGCCGCTTTTTCTAACGCGCTTACAACTGGTCCCCAGTCAGTGGGGTCAGTTTTCACCGTCGTTATGGGGCCAGCGATTGCAGCGCTCCGCCAAACAGGCCGTAGGCACGCCAATACGTTACGTCCGTCCTGAGCGTCGGCGATGATGGGGGCAGGGGTTTCACGAAATAGCTCAAGCAGGTCGGCCTTTGACCACTTTTTCGTCTCGCGTCTATCGACAGATACCCGCATTAAGCGTTTCCACTGGTCGACTTCAACCTTTTTGTTATCGTTAAACAAAGGCCACCAAGCCTCTTAAGGCGGCTTCTGGCTCCGCCGCTTTAGTTACACCTGAAGCGAGTAGAACACCGTGCGTTCCAAGCTCGATTGCCGCTTTTACGTCCTCTCCTTTCGATATGCCTGCACCGCAGAGGACTTTTACGCCTGCCGCCGCTTCGACAGCTCCCGTAACGACTTCTGGGTTTGCTTTAGAAACCGGAATTCCTGAGCCAATCAACTCAGGGGGTTCGATAGCCACGAAATCTGGACGTAAAGAGGCAGCAGCTTTGGTCGTCGATATGTTATTACTGCAAATTATAGTAGTCAGTTTTGCGCGCCTAGCTGCGTCATTAGCAGCATCAATGTCCGCGAGTTGAAGCCGCCGCTCTGAATGGTTTATTAAGGTTCCTCGCGCCCCTGCATCTGCGAGTGCTTCGGCAAGTATGTGGCCTGTGTGACCTCCGAATCGGACTCCATCTACGTGCTGTGCATACACAGGTATATCTACTGCTTGCGCCACTCGAAATACATCTACCGCTTGTGGGACCACGACAATTGACACACCCGTTTCGGCGGCCACTTTTGCAGCAACGGTTGCGAGATGTATTGCGTTCGTTCCTGTGCTCTCCGCATACGTTTTGAAATTTAGTACGATCAACATATTTGGGCTCCACGTCAGAATTTAATTGCTCGATTCTTCACGCAGACACAACGCACGAAGAAGGCAATCAGAACACGTCGTTTCCGTTATTAAGCCTTGCAATACCCCTAAGAATTCGTTCGCTATCTGCGTGAGCTTGAAAATCCGCGAAATCAGAACAAGGCGTCGGAAGAACGGCGCGCCTTAATCAAAAGTCGGTCTTAATCCGATATTGGTCTATTTCACTCTGTTTTAATCCTTTGAGAAATATGCGCGCAGCGCCTTCTACGTCTCGAGCAGCCGTAATAGCTCGTCCAACTATGAGAATGTCGGCTCCGGATTGTAGTGCATCTTCAATGCTATCCTGTCGTATACCTCCAGCGACGGCGACTAGCTTTGCGTGTGCCTTCACCTTCGGTATATTTCCCCAGGCGTGCGCAGTATCTTCTGCGTCGATTGCTCGGTGGAGCTCGACGATATCGGGCTTTTTCTTCAGAGCCTTCAACACGTTCTCCGGCTTGTCGACGTTCAACATATCGATGACCACGTAGATCCCAGTTTTGTTTGCTTCTTCGATCGCCTTGTCAATAGTTGACGTAGGCGCGAGTCCAGAGACAACCACCGCGTCTGCTGCTTCGTCCGCCGCTAGCCGTGCTTCGAGATTCCCTGTATCGAGCGTCTTCAAGTCCGCTACGATAAAAGCGCTCGGCCGCGCTTTTCGCATCTCTCGAATGACTCCCAGCCCATATCGTTTGATGAGTGGTGTCCCGGCTTCGAGGATAATGTGATCGCTTATGGGAAGTTGATCTAGAACGTTTAGCACTGATTCTAGTTCTGTCAGATCAAACGCCACTTGAAGATACGGTGGATCCCACAAACGAGTCACTTTGAATCCCATTACGGGGTGAAGCGATCGATCCTTTTCGTACAGCACCTTTTCGACGGAAGGGAATTCGCTCAGTGCCCTTTTAAGAGCTAGTTTTGTCGCACCGTAGTTGTAGCGGTAGATCTTCTCATAATCCCTCGCGTCGGGGTGAATATACACAGAGACAATCAGGACGTTTTTTTCGCACTCGTCCTTCGGGATAACCCCGTCTTCAACTGCGTCTGCAATCGCTTTAGCAACTGCGGCTTGAGCGGGACCGAATACCCTTGCTGCCTGCTCTAAATCCTGTATAGTTACCTTTGGGACGATGAGCGTCGCTGGTTTCGTTAGCAAATTAGGTCTTATAACGGCGAGAAGAGGCGTGTGACCCTGAGAGAGGTGCGAGAATCCGTCAGCGAACGCTTGGCCAACTGGGCCGTTTTTGTCCCCTATGAGCAGATCGACGTGAGCCAGTTCGGGAGCACTACCAATCAAAGCTTCGCCTATGCGCACTCGAATTCCTCTTCATTTTTTAAACAGGGTTATCAGTGAACGTTTTTGGTCTATATAGCTTTCCTTTTGGCTTAGCATCATCTTGTGCCCTAATCAGTTTTGTCCTGCGTTGATATATATCGCTAGCAACCGTTTGCTTAGCAATCGTAGGTCGTGATTTCCGACGATTTTTCGCGCGTTTGCTCCGAGCGTCTCTGCAGCGCTGCGATTTATAACGAGCTTTTCGATAACGCGTGGAAGGTCTTCTTGGGTCCTAAACTTGAGGCAGTTTTCACCATCGACGAAATCACGATAAACCGGCAGGTCTCGTATAATCAAAGGTAAGCCACACGCAGCCGCTTCGAGCGCGGCAATTCCCTGATTTTCCTCGTAACTTGGAAAGAGAAAGACCCGTGTGGCACTCAGCGCGTTACAGATACTCTTCACTCTATCAGTGAAAAGGACATTTTTCGGGGCGTTTGTCAAGACCCTTCTTGCGGCTGTCGGCAAGAAAGGCCACTTCAATATTCGTCCGACCCACACAAATTGAAAATTCGGAAGCTTCCTTGCGACGGCTGCGAAATCACCGATTCCTTTTCGCAAAAAAGCCAAGCCGACTGAGAGGACTACGGGGCGATCATCTAATCCAAATTCTCTTTTGAAGGCAAGTGAACGCTCTTCATTGCACTTGCAAGAGTTCATGTCGATTCCGTTACTAAGGACAGCAATCCTCCGCTTGACTCTGAGGGCGTTCTGTAAGATTTTCTTAGTATAAGCAGAGGGCGCTATGCAAATGTCTGCGAGGTTGTAATAAAAGTGTAGATATCCCTGCAAACAGATTCGAAAGAAATTCGCGCCGGTATAGCTGTTTACCATGTCCTGTGGTGTCGTATGAGCGTGAATCACCACCGCTTTGCCGCATACTTTATGGACAAGCACCAAAAAAAGGGCAATCGGCCCAAAGGTGTGCGCGTGCACGATGTCGCAAATTGCCATCGCGTTTTGGCAGAATCGGACGCCATCAGCTTCGAGCAGCTGCAGCATTCGCAACGTGTTCTTAACGCTTGTGAGGATGCCGCTTTCCCCGCGCGTCCCAAAGATCAAGTTCACGCTCACCATTGTGTCGTCGACTGTGCTAGGGCCGCTATCGTTCATCTAGGCTAGCATGATCTCGTTCAAGGCGTCGAGGTTGCGTTTGATACTCTCCAGCGAGAGCACGAGCCTTTTTTCGCCGATCGTAATGGAAAGCGTCTCGCCACCGACGGTTCCGATGGCCGTGGCCGACACCGATCTTTCTTGCAGAAATGCAAGCGTGGAGTTGAGATCGTAGGAAGCGACTGTTAAAATAGCCCTGCCGGAAGTCTCTGAAAATAGCTCGTTCTCATTCGTTAAGCATCCGGATACGTCTACTGTCGCCCCGTAACGTGCACACATGTGAGCAAGCGCACACAAAATTCCGCCCCTAGCAACATCAACTGCAGCGGTAACCTTTCCTGAGTCGACGGCTTCTGCTAGCGTTTCTGTGATGGATTTAATCTCCGCTCGTGGTAGGGGAGCAGTCCCGCCAATTTTAAAGATCTGCGAGAACTCTGAACCTCCGTACTCTGGATAGGTTTCACCAACTAATATGATGACGTCCCCCCCTGTGACGAAAACTGCGGCGGGGACTTTCGAAACGTCGTGCAGCTTTGCCACCACGCCTATTGAAGGGGTTGGGATAATCGCCGTTTGAAACTCTTCGCTTTCGTTGTATAACGAAACATTACCTCCCACGATAGGGATATTTAGGATACGGGCTGCGTGAGAAAGTCCGGCGACCGCCCGTTCCAGCTGGCCGTAGATCTCGCCTTTGTCCGGGTTACCGAAGTTGAGACAATTCACGAGGGCGATGGGCGTCGCTCCTTTGACGGCTACTTTCATTGCATTGGCAAAAACGGTCGCTGCTGCTCCCTTGAATGGATCAGCTGCTACCTGAGCAGCATTGCAACCCGAAGACAGGGCGATTCCCGAACGGTCGTCAATTGCGAGAACAGCTGCTCCGCTGCCGGGCTTCACCACAGTTCGTGTTTGCACCTCATGGTCGTATTGCGTAAAAACCCAGTCTTTGGACGCGACATTTATGCTAGAAAGCACTCGTGAAGCCTTTTCTTCTAACGTTAGTTCCGGAATCGCAAGCGTTTTGCGGCGTTTCGCTTGTTTTTGTTGTTTAGGTGTGCATAGGGGCGCGCTTTCGGTAAGCAGCTTGATCGGTATGTCAGCGACAATATCTCCTCGCCACTCGACCACATACTTGGCCTCTTCGGTCACCTCTCCGATGACGCTCGCATTAAGATCGTAATTTTCGGCGATTGCTAACAGATCGTCAACGTGGTCAGACTTGACCTCGAATACCATACGTTCTTGCGACTCTGAGACTAGTATCTCTCTTGGCGTCATCCCCGTCTCGCGTAGAGGTACTGCATCAAGAACAATATAGCCGCCAAACGTAGAACACATTTCGGCGGATGCTCCAGATAAGCCTGCGGCTCCCAGGTCGCGGCATGCCAAAACATATCCCTCGCCGACTGCTTTAAGCGTCGCGTCGATAAGCAGCTTTTCTGTATAAGGATCTCCTATTTGAACAGAAGGCCGATCAGACGCTTCTGATTCTTCGCTTAGGTCACGCGACGCGAATGACGCGCCGCCTAGGCCATCACGGCCTGTTGCTGACCCCAGAAGAACGATCTTGTTGCCAGGGTGTTTTACGCGACCGGTTACTAGTGTTTCAGCTTTGCCAAGACCGATACAGACGACATTTACGAGCGGATTTCCGTCGTAACTCGGGTGAAAAAAGACCTCGCCGTTGACGACTGGGACACCTATGCAGTTACCGTAATCGCTTATGCCTTGGACGACGTGCTCGAAAAGGTATCGGTTTTTCTCTTTCTCAAGACGACCGAAGTATAAGCAATCCATGAGGGCTATTGGCTGGGCGCCCATGGAAATAACATCGCGGACAATACCTCCGACGCCAGTGGCAGCTCCGTCATATGGATCGACGTACGACGGATGATTGTGGCTCTCCATCGCTATTGCGATTGTGAGGTCGCTGTTCAGTCCAATGATCGCCGCGTCGTCGCCGGGGCCAATAATGACCGCGTCTCCTTGTGTGGGCATTGTTTGAAGGAGTAACTTGCTTGTTCGGTATGCGCAGTGTTCCGACCATAAGTTCTCAAAAATCGCGCTCTCAACTTCGTTGGGCGCGCGACCGAGCGCTTCAGTGATGATTTGGAGGTCAGAGTCTGCCAGCACCATCCTTGCTCCTTATAGCCACTTTATTAGTTATACTTTGGCAATTCTATTACTAGTTTAGTGGAACAACTGACAGATCTGCGCCGCGGAGGGGAAAGCCAACGACTGCGATATACTTAGGGTGCAGTGGGTGGCACTATGAGCATTGGCGCAGTGTCTTTTATACCGCGCGTAACAACTACTTGGCACAATATGCGCAGTTTTTCAGGTCTGTAGAAGTCAACTCGACCTTTTACAGGTTTCCAACCGAGGCTCAGTTGGAGCATTGGTACATGGGCACTCCCGACGACTTCGTGTTTTCAGTAAAATTGAATCGCTTTCTCACACATACCAAAAGGCTCCGCGACATACGAAGGCCTTTAAATAACTTCATCGAGATATGTTCTGAGCTAGGAAACAAGCTGGGTCCGTTCCTCGTTCAACTGCCTGCTACCTTCAAAAAGGATTTGAGCCGATTTGATGAGTTTCTTTCGTTTCTGCCAGACCTTCGGTTTGCCTTTGAATTTCGTCACGGTTCATGGTTTACTCAAGAGGTATATGACCGCATTCGAGAGAGACACAATCTGACGTTGGTGATGCTCGGTGCGGAGTTTGAGAATAATGAAGAGTGTTTCACCGATTTTGCCTATGTTCGATGGCACGGACGCGGGGGGTATCAAGATGGTTATTCAAGCAATGAAATAGCTTATTGGGCATTTCGCATACGCCAACTAGCTCATAAGGTGGCTATATTTGGTTACTGGAACAACGATATCGAAGGCTACGCACCAAAAAACTGTCTCGATCTAATTGCCAGGCTTCAGTTGTGAAGTCTGATGATAGAAATTGAGGGTTACGATAACGAACAACGTTCACGGTAAGCTTAGTATTCGTTTTTCCACTTAACTAAGCTCATGCGTGCGTCAGATTGGTAAAAAAAGAGTCGCTCGCCCCGTCGGGGGCGCTGCTCGTGGATGGGCTACCCGAAAAGGGCTCCGAGTCCTTCCATCCCCGTTTCCTCTTCCTCCTCCTTTTCTTTCTCTTCCTCTTTCTTTTCTTCGGCTTTCGCTTCTTCTTTGGTCTCCACGGGTGTGGGAGCTGTCGCTGCTGCCGTTGTGGGTGCTCCGACGAACGCCGCTTTGGATATGGCATCGTCAATGTCGATGCCTTCAAGGGCCGCTATAAGTGCCTTCGTTCTAGCTTCGTTTATGGTTGCACCTGCGGCATTAAGAACGTTTGTGACGCCCTCTTCAGTGACTTCTTTGCCTGCGGCGTGCAAAATTAGTGCTGCATATACATATTCCATTTCGCTATCACCTAGTAACTGTGCTAATCTTCGAACTATTCAAATAATGCGCCCAAACCGGCTATGCCTGATTCGGACTCCTCTTTTTCGTTCTTTTTTTCTTCTCTTTCCTTTTGCAGTTCTTTCTGGCGTGCTTGCATATGGCCAGCTGGCTGCGCTGATGCGGCCGTTCCTTTTAGAGCGACCAGTTCATCATCTAGAACGTCGTTTGGAAGCTTGTAGACAAGTTCCAATGCCGCGCATTGTGCCCTTGAGAGTAGAATCAAGATTACTTCAGGCTCAAAAACTTCGGCTTTCAGAGCGAGGCTCATCGCTTCATATGAGCCTTTTTGCAGCAAAGGCGCAACGGTTAGAGACGTCGGATATTCCGCGTTGATCGATAAATTCAGAGCATTTGAGGCCGCGTGCACGAGTCGCTCGAAATAGGCTTTTTTGTCGATGTGCAGATCTTCAGGCGTGTAGATGAGATGACCATCGCATGCCGCTTGGAGGTAGAGACCGACTTCCATCGGATAGATTTC
>CAZHSW010000006.1:0-5104 GCA_964534635.1 uncultured Methanomicrobia archaeon | reverse complement strand
GCTTGGCGTCAAGGACAATCTTGCTCAGTACAGGTTGGCTGTCACCGCTATAAAGGGTCATTCGAGCGGGCTAGTGAGCAGATTCAGAGTCGCGTACGAAATAATAGATCACCGGGTCTATTGGAAGTTGAACGAGTGAGTTGAACGCTTTTCGAAAGAATGAAGGTCAAAGGAGTGCGAAATCTGCGCGACTTGGCCGCCTGATAGAGGTCCTGTTTGAGCTATCTATGCAAAATCGGCGACGACGGCGGGTGAGGAAAACACTGCGGCCCCCACATGAAATGGCTTAGGCCACTTCGGCAGGCCCGTGACTGTGTCGATAGCGTAAAAGTCGTCACCACTCCCGAAATAAACGGCGTCGTTCAAGACCGCTGGAGAGGACACGATCCACCCACTCGTTTCAAACGGGGGCCATTCCGCGCGTCCGGTGGCTGCGTTAATGCCATAGAAGTTTCCGTCGCTGCTCCCGATGTAAACCACTCCGTTTATTACCGCAGGGGAAGACCCTACCCACGCTTCGGTCTTAAACGGCTTCGGCCACTTCGCCCGTCCGCTTTCCGCGTCGATCGCGTAGACGTTGTTATCGAGCCCACCTATATACACCACGCCGGCAGCGACTGCCGGAGACGATACGATCATCCCCTTAGTCTTAAACGGCTTCGGCCACTTCGCCCGTCCGCTTTCCGCGTCGATCGCGTAGACGTTGCCATCGCCGCTGCCCACGTAAACCACCCCGTCAACCACGGCGGGTGATGGCCACATCTCATAATGCGTCGCGAACGGTTTCGGCCACTTCGCCCGTCCGCTTTCCGCGTCGATCGCGTACAGGTTTGAGCCGCTGCCCACGTAAACCACCCCGTCAACCACGGCGGGTGAAGACCAAACTTCATGCGTTGTCGCGAACGGTTTCGGCCACTTCGTTTGTCCTGTGACCGCGTCGATCGCGTAGACGTTGTTATCGCCGCTGCCCACATAAACGACGCCTTCAGCCACGGCAGGGGAGGAAAATACCCACCCTTCGCTCTCAAACGGCTTCGGCCACTTGGCCCGTCCGGTGACCGCGTCGATCGCATAGACCTTGCGATCGCTACTTCCGACGTAGATGACGCCCGTGGCACCGGCGTTCGGCTTTGCAGCCGAGTCTTTGTTCGACGAAAAAGACGGCTCGCGCTTGTGACCTGCTCTCAAATTTCCTGCTACAGGGCTGTAGTCGCCGGAGTGAATAGGATCGTAACGGAACTGCATGTCTCTGTGCTTAGCGGACGCCACGAGCGGCTGGTAGCCGGCTCGGAAATTTACCACAGCTGAGATTTAGCAACGCATTGTCGCCGTCTGCAGACAAGACCATCTAAAACTATAAATCAGTACGCCTTAGAGCACAAGTTTATCGCGCTGTTAGTTAGAGCATGCTACAAATCTTCCGCCCGCGACGCTGAAGTACTGCTTGACCATTCGACTCAACGCTCAGCGTTTTTTTCAACAGCAATGCCATTCGATCATTGCAACCCGTAGTTCAGACAAGTCCGGCGATTCGATCAGCCTGAAGCAGACGGAAATGAACGGTCGCAGTCATCACGACGCCTTGATCTCCCTATCAAAATTTCGAGCGGTTCAGCAAGCTGGCGCTGCACCGCGCAGCTTATGACCAGCCGCCGACGTCCGACAGTTTGCCGCGAAGAGCCATCAGTCCGCTGAGCTATCTTGTGCACGAGCAAGGCGAAGGCTTGAGTATAACTCCCGTTCTTCACTAGCGTTGCCGCATTTTTCAGTTTTTAGAGGAGGATTGGCTCGGTGAACCTGCAGCCTTCACGCTCGCGCCGACAGCTGAACTTGAACTTCGGTCGATCTCTCAAACAGTTAGTGGCCGTTAGGGCGGTTTGAAGGACACAAACGGTGTGGACATAACAACCCCCCTCGAATTTGTATACACGTTCGATTGCGGCGATAAAGGTACTGAGCTGATCGCCATCAGCTCATCAGAAAAATGATACCTCTCGCTGCGGGGCGCCAAGTTTAGTGCGAGGTGGCACACGTGCTTCGTTGAGACAACTAGCGCCAGCTGTCACTGGGGTTGCGCAGTCAACGTGCAGGCGCAGCAGGCCGCTGTGCTGAAAGCCTCGAAACTAGCGCAACCCGCTGCTGTCGCGCTCCATGTAGTTGTATAACGTTTTTACCTCGGCTTTCAGGCCGTCGACACGCTTCTCAAGCTTCGCGACACGTGCCCTCAAGGTATTTATCTCTTTTTCATAGTCCATTTTGTGCACTCCTTCAAGAGGCGTATTGCTGCGAACAACCCACATACAACTTAGTGGAGAGGCTATTTATCGCCACAAGATCGCTGCGGGCTTGAAAGGCACGACGAACTTCCGCAAAAAACAAGAAGATGGTTGAGAAAGAGATCCAAAAGCCCAATAGCGATTGCAAGCGGCTTGGACACTACACGTGAGACGTCTCAACTCACGTACTGACGTCTTTTCAACCTCAATGCACCTCCCAGCCGCTGGAGCCTGCCTAGGACCAGATCAACAGCGGCGAAAACGTCAAATACCGTCATCTTCCTCTATATACCGCTGCATTCGTGATCGGAATCAATGCTGATGCGCTCACACGACGACGGCGTTGCGGGCCCGTCAATGATGCAACTTCGCGGTATAGGACGACGCATGGAAATCGAAAATGAGGGAGCTAGTGTTCAAATCGAGGTCGACGTTGACGCGGTCGCCGAAACTGCCCAACTCGTTAAAGATGAGCTCCACCGCGTCATCGTCGGACGAGACGACATTATTGAGGCTCTCTTTCTCTGTCTCCTGGCCGAAGGACATCTCCTCCTCGAGGGCAACCCGGGCCTCGCGAAAAAGACCATCACGAAACAGTTTGCCCAAACGCTAGGCTGCACGTTCAGCCGTCAGCAGTTCACGCCGGACCTCCTTCCCTCCGACGTTATCGGGAGCTATGTTAACGACAAGAAGACGGGCGAGACCAACGTCCGCAAGGGGAGCATCTTCGCGAACATCGTTATGGCTGATGAGCTCAACCGTGCGACGCTGCGGACGCAATCTGCCTTGCTCGAGGCTATGGAAGAGAAGAGCGTGACGATAGAAGGCACCACGTTCCCCCTCGAGAAGCCGTTCATGGTGTTGGCCACCCAGACGCCCGTGGACTACGTTGACTACCAAGGATCGCTCTCCCAGATGCAGCTCGACCAGTTCATGCTCAAAGTAAGGCTCGAGTACCCAACCACCGACGAGGAGCTGCAAATCCTCGCGACGAAACAGGACGCATCGCTGACGGTCAGGCAGGTTACTAGCAGGGATTCTGTCCTCCGCATGATAGACGTTTCGCGGAGTGTCTACGTGGACGAGAAGATCTTAGAATATATACGCGACATTGTCGTCGGTTCAAGGCGTCACAAGGACTTGGTTCTTCCGGCCAGTCCACGCGCATCGATCGCACTCCTCGCGCTCTCACGGGCTCGCGCTGCGATGTGCAGCCGCGATTATGTGATACCCGATGACGTAAAGGCAACCGCGAGCAAGGTGCTTAGCCATCGCGTAATGCTCTCTTCCGAAGCCGAGATCGAAGGCGTTAGCCTCGAAGACGTGATCGCCGCCATTCTTAAAGAAGTCCGCCCCGCTCGCTGATCCTCTGTGAAGGCGAAGCGATTTACGCAAGCATCGTTGCACCGCGCCCTTATGATTGTGCTTGGTGCTGTGCTTGGCATGTGGTTTTATGCCGCGGCGTAAGCTGAAAAGGATGAAAAAGTCCGGCTACGGTGTCTAACCTGCGGCAAAAGCTTCTTTTCCTGCCTGCACAGAAACCGATTGAGGCTTCGATGGAAAGTTAACGCACCGAGGGCATATCTACGTCTGTGTAAGTATTGGCAACAAACGGAAGTCCCAGAAGCACGTGCAATACCTCGACGGTATCGAACTATGCGCCCAAAGGAGCGCCTTCACGAGGAGCAGAAACTGAACTCGTTCATTGTATGAACTCAATTTTACGTTGCACAAGCTGTTTTGCTTACAAATTGAAAAACGGCAAGAGCTGTAGCAGGTGTGCTGCTAACGACGATTTAAGACCAATCCTGAAAAAGGCTGAAGCAGCTAATGCCACCATCTTGGGCTCTCCTGTTTACTTGGGCGCAGTTACTGGCGAGATGAGATCCTTCATGGAACCATATTTCCGTACTTAGCGTATGTCGTGAACCGTTCGACGCTTTTTAGTAGGAAGACCAAGACGGGTTTAATCCTTTACACTATGGGTGTGCCAGAAGACTAGGTGAAATTAATGGGTTACGAAGAGCGTTTGAAATGGGAGTTCGCTTCGCCCATTCTGAAGCCTGATAAGATTAAATCTAAGCCCATTTTTCCTGCACATCCCGTCCAAGTGCATCCCCTGCGTGAGTGCTAGTATTGATGGTGAATGCAGTGCAGCAGCTACGCCAACTTCATAAGCTGGAATTCAGCGCCAATGCAAAACAAGCCGATATGGTTAACTTTACGCCCGCCGCTATAAGAGCCAGTCGACAAATTTGAATTAGCGCCTTTATATCAGATACGAAGGCTCAGAAAAACGAGGAATGAGTTTGGACGTAATAACGAGCATAACTGTTCTAATCGTGCTAGCGGTAGCATACGTCATAGCCTCTCTTTACTATCCCATGCTCGCAGGAGGCGCAGCATACAGCCCTACTCCTATGACGATCGCAGCCGAGGCTCTTAAGCTAGCAGCCCTCAGGAAAAATGAAGTCTTTTACGACCTCGGATGTGGAACAGGAGAAGCCCTTATAGAAGCCTCAAAGCTATGCGATCACGTGAAGGGAATTGAGATAGAGCCTACCCGATGGTTTATAGCCAAGCTCAGAGCAAGAAAAGCGAAAGTCACTCTCGGAAACCTTTTCAAGCAAGATATCTCTGACGCTGATGTTATATTCCTCTTTCAATACGAAGGAAGGATAAACAGGAGAATCGCGACGAAAATAAAGGCTGAAACGCGAAGAAAAACAAGGGTCATCAGTTATTGTCACGCAATAGAAGGTATGAAGCTCATCAAGAGCCAAAATGAGATTTTCATCTACGAGACCTGAAAGGGGATTGGCCTTTGT
>CAZHSW010000005.1:0-25696 GCA_964534635.1 uncultured Methanomicrobia archaeon | reverse complement strand
GTATTTTGTTCACGCGTAATCTGACGAATCTTGCTGTTCACCCAATCTGCGACTTGAGCTTCATTCACTTTACTCGCGGTTTGTTGTTTTTCTATTTTTTCTGCGACAAGCTCAAGGAGCTCGTTAGAATTGACGGGTTTTGTGACGTACGCGTCAGCTCCTAAGTTTAGCGATCTCACTGCGTTGTCGAAGCTCGGGAACCCAGTTATGACTATCTTTATCATTTGCGGGTCTGCTTTGTTTAACTCGCTGATAAGCTCTGTACCTTCCATATCTGGAAGTTTAATATCTATTATCGACAAATTGAAAAAGTTGGCTTGCGATTTTTCGATGGCTTCTTTTCCTGTTGCTGCTGTTTCGACAACGTAACCTTCTAACTGTAGAATCTCTTTCAGGACTGCTTGGATAGTCTCATCATCATCGATGATCAAAATGCTTTTCGTTTGCACCATGGGACTTATTTAGTGTGTGTCAGCCCTCAGCAACTTGCTTGCTTTAGCTTTTTTACTACCGTTCAGTTACGTTATTTAATTTAGCCGCTGGATTTTCTTCACGTTGTTGAGTGCTATATCATTTGTGATTGAAAAATGTATGCGTAAAACTAGCACGAAGCGATCCTCTTGTCAATACGCGCCGGAGACGGAGGGGCATTCACTGCGGCACTGGCTATAGTCAGCGGAAATCTATACTGGAGCTTTGAAGATCCCGTTTCGAGAGTACCTACACTGTAGTAACTATAAGCAGTGCCTGACAGGCAGTTAATGGACCGGATTAAATAAACAGAACTGAAGTTAAGTTGCAGGCATTACTTTGCAAGCGGCCGCCGCAAAACACCGTTGAGGCACAAGAATTGCAGAGAACGCGCTTAAGTTACATTTTCCGTCTTCTGCAAGCAAGACTGAATTATCTGCTCTAAGTAAACTCGTCCGCTCTTTTGGCCTTCGATCGTCCGGTGTTCGTCGATAAGGAGCTTGTGGTACCGTTCTTTGCGTAAAGCTTCGATAACGGCACGCCAAGGCACTGACCCTTGCCCTACGACTGAATGGGTCTCGTGACACCCGTCGTTGTCGTGAATATGCACGTGCTTGATCCGTGAGCCAAAATCACGGATCATTTGCGGTATCGGTATGTCAGTGGTATTACAATGCCCGACGTCTAGCGCTAGCTGCAAAAAAGCAGAATTCAACTCGTCGACGATTTCGATAAGCGACTCGCCGGTCCATGTCTGCTTAAAAGAAGGCGGCACCCGCGGCATGTTTTCAAGACAAACGAGAAATTTTTCTTCCTCTGCTTTTTCACATATTTGGATAAACGAGTCGCGCTGATTTTCCTTTGAAATCCGCTGGAATTTCTGCAGATTTCTCGGATAGCTGATGATACCAGGGTGAACTACGATCAATTCGCAATCAAGCTCTTTTGCATACTCAATAGAGTAGAGCATTTCATTAACAGATGCTTCCCGAAGCTTTGGATTAATGCCAGCAAGGTTAACTCCAGAAAAAGGCGCGTGCATCGTGTACGTAAGATCGAACCTAGATTTGAGTTCAATAAGCCGGCTAACGTTAGGGACGCTATAGTGCACGTGAGGAAATTCTGAAACGAGCTCGATAGCCTTGAATGTCTGAGCGGCGCTTAGGATAAACTCAGTGACATCCTGCTCGATCGCGGAAGATACACCATACAGCATTGCAATTTACGAGTCAGGTACAGGTGACAAGGGAGATAATGTTCGCTAGGTCTCGCGCTCTTTTTTTAGCGCCTGAAGGGTCTCTCTAACAAGCCCGGCATAAAAGCTGGTATCAGTCTTGTAAGTATCGCGAACCATTCGAGCTTCTTCGCTTTCGTGCTGTAAACGTTCAATTCGTTGAAGAGTCATTTCCGCAGTTTCTAAGACCCATCTATCTCTAGTTTTGGAATCAACGACGTTCACAAATTCAGGTCTTATGGATATCCTAACTGGACCTTCATTAGTATGAAACACGTTTAATTTGCCTATAACTGCTACAAATGAAGGCACGTTTATAGCGTTAAGCTGGCTAACCGCCTGCTGCTGGTATTGGCCGGCGTAAATCGGAAAGATGCCTGTCGGGTCGGCAATTCTGGCTCGCCAGTAATCGGAATCAACGCCGACGTTTTCTTTCTCTGTTAACGTGCCTACTACAAATACGCGGTTGCATTTTGCCCCTGTCGGAGTCAGAAGATATTGTGGCGCATAAGTGTCTTCATGTTCTTTATAGAAGAGCGTCGAGTCTGCGAGTTCTTTTGCATATAACCGTCGCGCCACTTCGCGTTGTCTTAGTGACATTAGACGTCTTCCTGCGCTCTTTTTAGCGCATCGTCAACGTCTTGCCCTTGTATAGGAGCGGCTTCTTTGAAATCTGTAACCAATAGCCAACGAGGTGTTTTGTTACCACGCACGACGTAATAACGGCCAATGACTAAAGCTTTTATGGCGTCTCCGACGACGTTCTGATCAAGCGCTTCCATTGCCATCTCTTTGGCCTGCCCTAGCGAGATTCCAGTCAACTTCTCTGTCAGGTCACGATTAAACAGCACATCAGATACAGCCTCGCCGTTGTCGAGCACTCCCTTAACGCGTAAATCGTAAACGCCAGTCACTTTGCCGTGCTCTGTGCAGAAACCTTTAACCACCACGCGGTTGCATTCGGGACATCGTTTAATCAGTCCTGAACCTGACTGCACATCAATCATGGCCCCTGTGAATTCTTCTTCGGCACGGCCGACTGCGATTTCCTCAACCAGCGGCAAGATTTTGGTTGCTTTGTTGAGACTGATGCTAAAACGCCCTTGCCACGATTTTGTGACCACATTTTGCATCGAGTAACTTTGTCCCTCTTGCATAACTGGTAAGTTTGCGTTTGACCAGCTCGTGAATTTTATTGCTCCAGATTCATCGCCAACTAATCCGACTTGAGCTATGGACGTTGAATTAGGCTCCCACAGCTGCAACACGCGAACTCGGAGGTTGATCCAACGATCTTCGGCATTTATATCTATAATTTTTGCGTATATGAGTTCTGCCGCTGTAGCGGGGCTGTGTTCTGGTTGGAGCTTCGCATAATAAGAGATAACACTTCGTCTAGCCTCCTTGACTGGCACTTTAAAGTCGCAAATGAGGTTCTGCAACCGTTGTTCAATCTCGCTAGCGGGGACTTCTATGCCTTGTTCGAAAAAATGAATTCTGATCTGTTCAGCTAACTCTGCTAAATCCATTTCTTTACCTCAAGCCTTTGTTTTTGAAGTTTGAAAGGCATAGCTAAGTTGCGGAAGACTAGCATAAATGTTTCTCGGGCAGTAAAACAGTGTTCGAACAAAGGTTGGAGTGGGGGTTGTAAGCCTCCTTCTGTTTCAAGTGGCATTTATCTAAGCGCTTAACCTGGGCGTCGTCTGGACAGCTCATTCGCCCTTTTTAGCTTGCACCTGCGAGGATTCGCCGTTCCATCGCAACTCCTGCCATCGTCGGCTCTTCACCTCATATTCATATGGACAGGGACGTATCGTTTCTGTGCCAGAGCCGTGACTCTCGCCACGCGAGTTTCCTCGCTCACACGTCCAGAGGGTGGGAGGACTTTCCTCAGCGAGCATCGCCGGCAGCCACTCACCCCCTCTCCAATGCTTATCTTGAAGGTAAACATAATATAACTATTGACTAACATGCGGAGCATGGATCTGGCCGAAGCGACTATCGGGGTGCGTCTCGCGCGCAGAGCAATTGAGACCGCTGTGAATTCTAGGGAACACATAAAGCCACCTGATGATTTGCCTGCCGTTTTCGATGAATTTGGTGGCGTGTTCGTTACCCTTCATTCAGATGGATTGAGAGGCTGCGTAGGATATCCGTACCCGAGCAAAACTGTAAAAGAGGCCTTGATTGACGCAGCGATCAGCGCGGCTTTGCATGATTATCGATTTCCTCCGGTAACGGCAGAAGAGTTGGCACGTATCACGATAGAAATTACGCTACTCGCGGAGCCGCAGAAAATTAGCGGACCCGCCGACATCGTTGTCGGTAAGCACGGCGTCATTGTGCGGAAAGGCATATATCAAGGATTGCTGCTGCCGCAAGTTGCAGTTGAATGTAATTGGACGCAACATCAGTTTTTGGAGCAGACTTTTGTTAAGGCGGGGTTGACCCCGCAAGAGGACGGCGCTGAGATCTTTGTATTTGAAGGTCAGATCTTTTTTGAACTTCGCCCGGGAGGGGAGGTGAAGGAAGGCTCTTTAGAGTGATTCCGGTATGAGTTCAACAGTCATTCGAAACGCGAAGGTGTTTTGCGGGAATCGGATAATTCGGCGCGACGTCTTCATCGAAAACGGCAGGATTGCGGAGATTGGTTATGTCCGGAAAGGTGAGACGGAGATCGACGCACAGGGGTCGTTGCTTTTGCCTGGTGCTATCGACGTCCACGTGCATTTTCGTGACTTGAAGGAAGCATATAAAGAAGATTGGTACTCGGGCTCGTGCGCAGCTGCTGCTGGGGGGGTTACTACAGTTATAGATCAACCCAATACCAAGCCTCCGGTGCACGACGAACCATCATATGTCCAAAAGCAGCGAGCGGCGCGAAAATCTGTGGTCGATTACGGCATTAATGCCGCCATCGAGCGGCTTGATCAGCTTGAAACTCTTTGGAGATTGGGCGTTATGGCATTTGGTGAGGTGTTCATCCAAGAGAAGTCGGACGGCGATTTAAGGCGCGCCTTGCAAATTGTCAGGCAGCTCAACGCGATCTTGTGTGTTCATGCCGAAAGGGTCGTTGATGACGTCTTGAGCGAGGTAGCCGGAATTGAAGCTATTTTGGCCTGCAACAGAGGGATAGGGGCCAAGGTCCATATAAACCACCTAAGTACGGCGGCGGGGCTTGGCTTGCTGCGGACTTCTACTCAGGACGTAACGTGTGAAGTCACTCCGCACCACCTACTTCTGTCCAGGCTGGATTGTGCAAGGCTCGGTGCCTTTGCCACCGTCCGTCCGCCGCTTAGAAGTCTGCAAGATGTGGAAGCGCTTTGGTCGTGCTTCGATCAAATTGATGTAGTCGCAAGCGACCACGCGCCGCATACCGCTGCCGACAAAAAAATCCCGTACCCTCCCCCCGGAGTTCCAGGAGTTCAAACGTTGCTGCCTTTGATGCTAGCCAAGCTCGATCAGATCGGACTTCAAAAGCTTGTTACTCTAACAAGCACACGTCCAGCAGCTAGGTTCAATCTGAAAAGCAAAGGAGCGATAGCAAAAGGATTTGATGGTGACCTCATACTCGTTGATCCTAAAGTTAAAAAACCGGTGACCACACGCGGACTGCAAAGCAAATGCGGTTGGACGCCGTTTGAAGGCTGCAGCGCCGTTTTTCCGTTACTTACGATGGTTCGAGGCGAAGTCGTGTGGAATGAAGGCGCGATCACGGCAAAGAAAGGCTGGGGAAATCAGGTCTGTGGGGCCGGTCGCCAAATCACTTAGCTTGCAACCTTGAATTGACGTTCCCTGCCCCTGATCATTCGCTAAATTCATACGATTCCGAGAGCAGTGAGTCTTTCGGGGAGATACACGTCCGTCACATAATCTAAACCTCGACTGGCGAAAGCCTGTTGTTCAGACTTTTTCTTCAGTTCGAGCTGGATATTAATTTCTTCTTTCCAAAAATCAGTTCCGAAACGCGGGTCTGTGAGCTCAGATTGCAAAGCTCGCATGTCCTGGTCAGATAGTTTATCGGTGGGCAAATCGTAATTGATGATATCGCTCGGGCGCACGCCAATGAACTGCGCTGCGGGGGTTGCCATATATTCCGACATGTGTGCGCTCTTGATAGAGCCATAAGCGACTGATGCGAATATTCTGTAAGACCAGGGATCTCCGTCCGTGAAGACGACGACTGGAAGTGTTAGCATCTCATTCATCAATTTTAAAAGTCGTCGCGTGCTTCTCGCAGGCTGGCCTTTTAGATGCACTATGATTGCGTCATAGTCCGTGTCAAAGCCATTTTCGATAAGCCGATCTCGCATTCCGCCAGTCTCTATGGCGATGACAAATTTTGCGTCGTGGTCAACAAACTCTATATTATCGACGTTATATGGGATTTGGTACCCTCCTTCGCCGACGTCGTCAACGCAATGGATGACTCGTTCGGACAATTTTCCCCGTCGTTCAACGTTTTCCTTGATTCGAAGCGGACCGAAAATAGTCGCGCCGTTCTCTTCAGGCCGCACGTGAAAGTTCTCACGTTGTAGTTCAGTTATAATCTCCAAATCTTCAATCATTCGATCGGATTCGGGCTGCTCTCTAAACTTTGCTAGTTTCCAGCCTTCTGAGATGTAATACAGCTCCCTAAGCGTTGATGACCGGTTTTCGTCAAGCTGCTTCTTGAGAAATTCGATGGTATAGCTCGACTTGAGAAGGCTATAAGCCCCTCGCACGGTCTTGCAGCTTCTTGCACTTTCCCGCTCACCGTAGACCCATACCTCTGACTCTTCGTTGAATGCGATGTTCGATTTCGTTCTTGTAGGGATAAGCAGTTGTGGAATTTGCTCTCTTGCAAACTGGTCGTAGATCGCATCGATAATTTTCAAGAGCCGTTGCTTAGTCAAGTTGTCTTTCTGTTTTTTTATTTTCACTACGTCTGTCTTGCTAGGCATATTTTGCTTCACTCGCTTACTCGCTTTTTGGGGATTACGTCCGCTCCTGTGACCATCTCTGCTAATATCCCTTCAACTAAGGGACCAGAATCCAGCGGGACTAGTGACTTTATCATATACTTAACTTGCTTCTCTCCATCAGGCTTTATCGATATTCTCCAGATGTTGTCGAACTGGCCGTTGAAACTAGCCGCCCTTGGCTTAGGAGTTGATTCTTCGATCTCGACGGGGGAGACATCGTGCAGCTTGAAGTCTTTTTGACTCTCAGAAAAGTTCTTAACACGAATTGTTACTATGCACGCGTCGTCACGGTGCTCGACTTTCTTTTGGACGAGGACGTTTCCCATTATCTTGGCGACTATTGGTTGGATATCAGGCTGCGGCGCTCCTGTGACTTGGGATACTTTTTCGGCGAGTTTAGGCAAAATCTTCTCTATTATCTCTTCTTTTTCTTTTCTCTTAGCGAGGAGTTTTTGCTTCGCTAAGTAATTTTTGAGGCCGCGCGCAACATCTCGGACTGCGAGTTCTATCTCATCTACTATTTCCGGTATATCTGCAATCGCTTCCTTTGATTCTGATGTGAAAGGCACGTTCGTTGACGCGACGTGAACTAGAACAACGATCGGGCCTTGCGGAATGCCACTCCCGCCTGGCTGTATGAGTTCATAGTTCCTCCAGTTAATCTTCTCTACAGCGTGGGTACAAGCGCACCCTCCCTGTTGATACAGAAGCGGAACTCGATTTGCAAATCGAAGAATATCGATCTTCTCTTCCTTTGGAAGGTTGCCTCCGAAGGCAATGCCAGCTTCGACAATGAATGGGTTTCCTGAGTGAACGGCAGCGTCACGTGTCGTAGTTGCAATAAAGTCGACGTCGTACTCTTTTTCCAGGCCTTTTCTAATTAGATCTTCAGTTATAGGAGAGAGGCATTCAGTCGAAGGTGCTATGATTTTGACTGTCTTGAATGCTTCCAGTAGGCGTTTTGCTTGATCGCGTGAGAGATCGTTGGGATTGACATCTGGATCGATTCCAGCTTTGGCGCATATCTCTTTCGCGGTTTTTTGTCCAATCCGGGCAAATTCATTAGTCAGGAAAGAGCTTAATCTTCGCCTGTCAGTATAGCGCAGCATTTTGATTAAGGTCCCCATCTCAGTGCCTTCTGGGTGCGGCAATATCTCGCATGGTTCGACGGGCAGGATCTCTGTGACACGCTCAAACACTTCTGTGTCCCCTGTAGGCTCAATCAATGTCAATCTGGCGTGTGGATTTACGATGGCAGTAGATTTTGCGTAGCCGTAGATGGATTGTTTGCGCGCACGCACGTAGCTGCCTTCCATCTCAACTTCTATCCTCGTCCCGTGAGGTCGATTCCACGGGACTATCTTCTCCACCAGTATTTCAGGCTCGTTTGTCTTTGTGTTTATCACTAACTCGTAGTAATGAGCGTCTTCATTTTTTCCCGTTTTAGAATAAACGATGGTGGGCCGACCGCTGGTTAGCTGGGCATATAAAACTACCGCGGAGATCCCAATACCCTGCTGGCCCCTGCTTTGCTTTAGTGCGTGAAATCGAGACCCGTAAAGGAGCTTACCGAATACACGCGGTATCTGTTCTTTAACGATTCCGGGGCCGTTATCTTCTACTATAAGGCGATAGCTATCTTTCTCGACTTTCTGTATTTCGATGAGAAGATCGGGAAGAACGCCACTCTCTTCGCAGGCATCTAGCGCGTTGTCCACTGCTTCTTTAACGCTGGTTATCAAGCTTCGCGTCGACGAGTCAAATCCTAGGATTTGACGATTTTTCTCGAAGAATTCTGCGATGCTAATCTCGCGCTGTTTTTCGGCAAGCTTCTCCGCTATGTTTTCGACCATCGAATGCTCTCCGCTTATAGTTCTGCGCCAACGATCGTATGTGTTGTTGTTACCCCTTTGATATCACGTATGTTATCAACTGACTTGTTTAACGCTGTCAGTCCTTCTACCTCAATGATAACTACAAAATCGTATTCTCCAAAAACGTGGTATACCTCACGTATGTTGCTCAGTTCCAGCAATGTTCGGTAAACGTGTCGTTCTTCGCCAGGAACGACATTAACCATCGTAACTCCAACAACCACCTGAATCACCTGTGAAATAAAGGCTAGAAACGTATTTAGAAATGTCGATATTCAATCGTGATCTCGAAAAATCGCCGCCCTGCTCATCGCAAGCATCCGAGATTATCAAGCGAACACGTTTAAGGCGTACAATTCTCTAGTGGTTCACGTCCCTAGTGACAATTTTCAGCCGCAACGTACGGTTGTAACGTCCCTGGATAGCGGGATGTTGGGTCAAGAAGACTATTAGTTAAGTAAAAGTTGCTGGTAACTAGTAAACAGCGGAGGTAGCCAAGTGGTCAACGGCGGTGGGCTCAAGATCCACTCTCGCAGGAGTTCGCGGGTTCGAATCCCTCCCTCCGCATTATCGGGTTGCTTGCTTGCGCCGTCAGATGGAGCATTCTTAGGATAATCGTAGCTCCCTCGTTAATTGCCTAATGCGAGATGATAATGACGTCGCACTGCTATGATATCTATAATACTAAGGAGTTCAATTGCCATTTGCCGATGATGTGTATCCTTACCCGAGCGCGAGAGCGCTATGACGATCTCTATGAGTTCTGAGGCGCAAACAAGCGGTTCGAAATCTGTAAAAACGTTGCTATAGGTTGTCACGACCATCCTCGCCAGTGGCATGTCAATGGACTGCAGACATGACAAAAAAGATAAAAGGCATTGCGCGTGAAGCATTGAAGTTCATAATTGAAGTTTGCTCCTCGTCTCACCCCAATGAGTTCGCAGGGATATTGTGTGAGACCAACCAGATCATAACGGATGTAGACGTTCCGATTACGCGGGCTTCGAACGTGAATGCCGTTATGGATCTTTTCACGCTGCCTGTGAATACGCATATTGTTGGGTCAGTCCACAGCCATCCATCCGGAGCGCTCGAGCCATCAGACGCTGATATCCACATGTTCATGCAAAACGGTGATTATCATATAATCGTCGCTTATCCTTACGAAATGACCAGTTGGGCTTGTTACGATCGAATCGGCAGCCCAAGAAAACTCGTTGTGCTTGACGTTGAAATTGAAGAGTCAGGCGCCGTATACGAAGATATTAAGAACGCATTTGGCGATGAAGATGACTAGAGTTCTCGCGACAGGGACATTTGACATTTTGCATCCCGGACATATTCTTTATCTTAACAAAGCAAAGGAACTGGGCGACGAACTATTTGTCATAATATCTCGCGATTCGATGGTTCAGCACAAGTTGAAACCGATTCTGCCAGAACAACAACGACTAAGGGTGGTGCAAGCATTGTCAATGGTTGACCACGCGCAGCTCGGCAGCGAGCACGACATTTTCGAACCTTTGGCAATCATAAAACCCGATATAATAGCGCTCGGTTACAACCAACATTTTGATGAGAACAAGTTGCGAGAGGATCTAAAGAAAAGAAATATCCCATCAAAAGTAATCAGGTTGCCCGACCAAGACAGCGGGAAGCTTTCAGCTACTGAAAATATTATTCGCGAGATTATAAAGCGCCGCGTTACGTGTTAAGCTCCGATCGAAGCGACGTTTCGATCCCCTGGATGCCTTTAACTATATTGTCCCGACTGGTTGCGTATGACAAGCGTATGTAGCCCTCACCATTAGGGCCAAATGCGGAACCGGGCGTGACTGCGATTAGAGCATCCTGTAACAATCTCTCAGCGACCTGTGTGGAATTGCCGAACCGAGCGACATTT
This sequence comes from uncultured Methanomicrobia archaeon, assembly GCA_964534635.1. Classification (GTDB taxonomy): domain Archaea; phylum Halobacteriota; class Bog-38; order Methanoflorentales; family Methanoflorentaceae; genus Methanoflorens. The sequence goes on along the minus strand of CAZHSW010000005.1, from coordinate 15,250 downwards.
GCGAATGCGTAGAAAGCGCCCTTTGGAAGTGCGCATTTGATACCAATTCGAGCGAGCCTTTCCACCATCAGGTCGCGCCTCTTCCGAAACTCAACTACCATAGCGCGCACCGCGCTTTGGTCCCCGCTTAAGGCTTCGACACCAGCTCGTTGCGCAAATGACGTTGCGTTGCTTACTGAGTGTTGCTGGATTTTGAGCATGCCTTTGAGAATTGATCGAGGTGCAGTTGCATAGCCGAGCCTCCACCCAGTCATCGCATATGCCTTTGAGAATCCGTTAACCGTAACTGTCAACTCCGGGATCAAAGTGCCGATGTTGTGATGCTGAGCGTCATAAATGATCTTTTCATAGACTTCGTCCGAGATGACGAAGACGTCATTGTCCTCTGCTAACTGGGCGAGGTTCTTGATCACGTTCTTGTCGTAGACCGCTCCTGTCGGGTTGCACGGGCTGTTTAAGACTATGAGCTTTGTGTTCTTAGTTATGTAATTCTCGACTTTAGCCGGCGCAAAATCGTTCTGCTCCGAAACTGGTACCATTACCGGTTTCCCACCGGCGAACAGGACGATTGCTCGGTATGAAACCCAGGCCGGGTCAAACAGGAGCACCTCGTCGCCATCGTCGACCAAAGTGCAGATTGCCTCAAATATCGCTTGCTTCGCGCCAGTCGTGACAAGCACGTCGTCGGAAGTCACGTCCAGTTTGTTGTCAGTGTTGAGCTTCTGCGCTATCGCTTCTCGAAGCTCGATAATTCCGCTGCCTTGTGTATAATGAGTTTCGCCGCGCTCAAGGGCAAGTTTCGCGGCATTTTTAATGTTTTCCGGGGTCTCAAAATCAGGTTCACCAAGACTAAAACTAATCACGTCTCGTCCTTCGCGTTTGAGCCTCGCCGCTAGGTCGGCCATCTTCATAGTAGCGGACTGTGGCACGCGCTGGATTCGAGAGGAGACGACTCTTCGTGATTTCATTCCAGTCTCTTAAACAGTTTAACTGCTGCTTCCACCGCTCTTTTTGCATAATCAACTCTTTCGTGAGCTTCTAGGCGCGACATTCGCGGTCCTGAAATTCCCAAAGTAATAGGTTTATTATACTCGAGCGCCAAGTCTGCGATTTTGCGTGTGGCGTGCTGCGCTATAATTTCGTCGTGGGCAGTTACGCCTTCAATCACGCAACCAATTGTAACAACAGCATCGACTTCATTATCGACGGCTAGATTTTTAACCGCTAATGGCATGTCAAAAACGCCAGGAACGTAGATAGTCTTCGTGACTGTAGCGCCTAAAAAAGCAGCATGTTCCTTAGCAAGTGTTTCCATTTGGAGCGTAATGTCGCGATTAAACTCGGCCACGACGAATCCGAGCCGTATCAATTCAGCACCTTTCTGATCCATAACATTCCTTCCCATTATTTAGACAATCTAAAAACTCAGTGGTTCAACGTCAGGAAAGCCTTCTCGCTTGCCTTTTCCAGCTTCCACAGTAAGGCGGTTGTTCAATAATTTAAACACGTTCTGGGCGTGTTCACGGGTTCTAGCGTCAGCTAACCGCGCAAGCTCTTTGTCACTCGGAGCTTCATCTTCGTAGACGAACACCTCGATGATGTGTTTATTAGTCATCAACTGAGCTCTGATGAGGCCTGTTGAAGCTTCGTGTGCACATTGCTTATCAATCGGTTTTGATCCTGGCATACCTAATGCCATAACGATATCGCATCCTGACTCTTCGATAAGTTTTTTTGACGCTACCGGCAGATCTTTGATGCCAGGCACTGTATACCTTTGAATTGTTGCAGGCATCCATCGGTGCAACTCGTCTATGGCAGCCTTTGCCATGTCGTATCGCGCAAAAGTGGTGTCAGCGATTCCTATTTTCATTTATCAACTCTGTGCAGCAGATAAATCTGTCCGGTATTATTTTTCAAGCACGCTGTCAGCAGCGAGTGTCCCTGCTCCTATTTCATTAACGATGCCATTCTCGAGCAGCACGAGCTCCAGTTTCTCTATAACTTGTAGTATGTCCCCTTTGGTCAGATTGCCCATATTGCTGATCCGAAAGATAAGATTTTTTAGCCTTTCTTGGCCTCCTGCAATGATAACGCCGCGGCGTTTCATCCCCAGTTTTAGATCGGCCAGCTGAATGCCTGAAGGTATCTTGACTGCTGTTACTGTATTCGAATATGTGCTGGAGGCGGCGATTTGTGGAAACAGCTCTAAGCCCATTGCTTCAACGGCCGCCCGTATGGACGCTGCAAACCTGCGGTGTCTCTTAATGCGGGCGCTCAGACCTTCCGTTTCAAGTATTTTGAGAGCTTCTTCGAGGGCAAAAAACAGGGGTAAAGCCGGCGTATAAGGCGTTTGCCCCTTTTCAGCGGATTTCATATGTGCGAGCAAATCAGCATAGTAAGGCCTCTTCTGCGCCGTTTTGATAACATCCCAAGCCCGCTCGCTAACTGATATCATTGAGAGGCCTGGTGGAAGGCCAAGACATTTTTGAGATCCTGTAAACGCGATGTCTACGCCCCATTTATCTATAGGAGCTTCGATGCCGCCTATAGATGACACGCCATCCATTATGAGGAGCGCGTCGCGTTGTCGGCAGAGCGCGCCAATTCTTGCTAGGTCGTTTGTCATCCCTGTTGAAGTCTCGTTATGCACGATCGTGATCGCATCTGCTCCGGTCTCTAGCGCTTCTTTTGTTTCATTAAGATCTAATGACATTCCCCAGTTTGCAACTACTGCCACCGTTTCGCCATAGAGTGATGTGAGCACCTTGAGACGTTCCCCGAATTTTCCGTTTTCGAGGGCAACGTATCTCCTGTCTCGCCCGAGGTTCCCGACTGCCGCCTCCATAGCACACGTCCCTGATCCGTTTAGAATAAGCACGTCGTTTTCTGTTTTAAAAACGTGGCGGAGTTTTTCGCGGCTATCGTCCAATAGGTGTTTGAACTCCGACCCGCGGTGGTTGATCATCGGTTTTGACAAAGCACGAAGTATCCGCGGTTCCACTGGCACAGGGCCTGGCAGCATGATTAACTCGGTCTCAGCTGTATCACTCACGAAGGTCCTCTCTTTGGAAAACTACGTTGAAGCAGTCCTCTCCTTTCATGAAACGAAAGACTCTATATTTAGTTATTTTCGTGCTCAGATAGGTCACTTGTTGGAGAAACTGCGCGTAAAATTCTTGCTTTGTCGCAAAAGGTCAGCTCTTGCGGCAGCCTTCTTGCTGAGGTGGTGGATTCAAGCCGATAGTTGAGCTGCAGGTCTGCCTCTCAGTGGCTTAGCGGCTTGAGAATTGAATCGCACGCCGCACGGTTTACGTGCTGCCAGAACAGTGCCAATTTACTTTAGTCACGACGCCTGGTCGCGCTTGCACAGATATAACGCAGATCGGTTGTGCATTACGTGAAAATTAGAAAATTGATGCAAAAAGTTGCGTCGATTCTGCTCGGTTGCCTCTGACAGTTGCGATTTGCCCCTTGTGCTTGCACGTAGCGTCGAGGAAAAATAAATAAAATTTGCGGTGAATTCAGAAACAGTTTTACGGTCGGAAGGTCACTGAAGTGTGATGAACAAGCCTGACGTGGCAATAGTTGTCGGTTCTACTTCCGACATGCACGTGGCCGAAAAAGCGATAGAGATTATCGAAGATGCAGGCATTACGTATGATCTTCAGGTCATCTCAGCGCACAGAGAGCCGACGCGCCTTGAAGAGTACCTCAGCGAAGTTCAGGCGAAGGTGTACATCGCTATCGCGGGCTTATCGGCCGCTCTCCCTGGCATCATCGCATCAAAAACATCGGCCCCCGTGATAGGGGTACCTGTCAGCAGCAAGCTCAGCGGTCTAGACGCGCTTCTCTCCGTGGTTCAAATGCCTGCAGGAGTCCCGGTCGCTTCGGTTGGAATTGACAGCGGAAAGAACGCAGCGCTGTTGGCTCTCAGAATTCTGAAAGTGAACAGCAAACCATAAGAACGGCGGTCCTCCTCATAGTCGAAAGAGATGAGGAGTTATTTAACGCTTTAATGCTTCTTTTGCGATTTTTATTGCACAAAGATCTCCGCACATCGAGCAAGCGTCCGTCATTCGGCTCCGGCAGTTAAACTTGGCTCTTGCCTGTTCTGGGTCGATCGACAGTTGGAATTGTGTTTCCCAGTCCAAATTTGCGCGCGACTTTGCCATCTTTTCGTCGAGTTCACGAGCTCGCGGCAACCCTCTAGCTAAGTCAGCGACGTGTGCGGCGATTCTCGTGACTACGGCCCCTTGTTTGACGTCGTCTCTCGTCGGAAGTCCGAGGTGTTCTGATGGCGTTGTCATGCACAAGAAATTAGCGCCACACATTCCGGCGAGGGCGCCTCCTATCGCTCCGGTTATATGATCATAACCCGGCGCTATATCTGTGACGAGTGGTCCAAGCAGGTACAGTGGGGCACCTCCCGTCAAAGACTTAATCGCTCTGACGTTAGGCTCTATCTCGTTAAGAGGAACGTGGCCGGGTCCTTCGACTATAGTTTGAACACCTCTCTCATGGGCTCGTTCTGTAAGCTCTCCTAGCTGGATGTACTCCATAAATTTGGGGCGATCACTGGCGTCGTGCAGGCATCCCGACCTCATGCCGTCGCCGAGGCTGATCACAAAGTCAAATTCTCTTGCTATTTCGAGCAAATATTCATACTCTGAATAGAAGGGGTTGTCTTCACCGTTGTGTGTCATCCACGCAATCGTAAAAGCGCCTCCTCTGCTCACAACCCCTAAAATTCGACGGCTCTTTTTCAACGCGTCGAGGGATTTAAGATTGACTCCTGCGTGGATAGTCATGAAGCCCACTCCATCGCGCGCGTGCTTACGAACCGTATTGAACATGTCGTCGGCCGTCATAGAGACAACGGCATCTCGCAACAGCGCTGCCTGATAGATAGGCACCGTGCCTATTGGAGCTTCGATCTCTCGCAGAATCTCGCGCCGCATTTGATCTAAATCGCCGCCGGTAGAGAGATCCATGACCGTGTCAGCGCCGAACGCGAGGGCTGTTTTAGCTTTTACAAGCTCTTCGTTTTTTTCGATGCACTCCACAGAAGTACCGACATTTGCGTTTACTTTTGTGCGCAGGTTTTCGCCTATTCCTAGCGCCGGCGAAGCGTCAGATAGACTTTTAACTATTACACTTCGCCCGCTCGTGATACTACGTCTAAGCTTTTCGCTCGTTAGACCTTCTGACCTGGCAACGTCTTTGATATCTTTAGTCAATCGCTTTTTGGCTTCAGTTAGGAGGGTCATGCTCATGTTGGCTTGTGCCCCTACACCTCGTTAAATATTTATGAGCTCGTTGTTTAAAAACGTGAGCAGGGTATTGTAGGAAAAGCCCAATCTTTATTAGGGCGCAAACCTTACTCCACGGAAGTGCAAGTCGACACCTATTCTCCGCAGAATGAGAGCAATACCTTCTCGTTAGTGAGCAATACCTTCTGGCTGGTTGCGGAACAAAAAGCCGTAATTGACTTGGGGTCACTACAGATCGCAAAGCGGCTCCCATTGGACGAGGCTTGCTGTATCATTATTACTCACGTGCACCCTGACCATACTGCGGCTCTAGGGCAAGTTTCGTTGCCAGACACAACGACCGTCCTGATGCACGCCGCGGATGCTGAAGCGATCGGGACGTGGACTTCGGCAGCGCCTGTTTTCGGCGCCCGAACGCTTCAATTTCACGTCGACCGATTTGTAAGAGACGGCGAGACAATTGACCTCGGTGATTCCGTTTTGCGAGTGATCCACACACCAGGGCACACCTGTGGAAGTATATGTCTTTATGAAGCTGACAGCAAGAGCCTTTTTTCAGGGGACACGGTTTTCCCCAACGGGGGCATTGGTCGAACCGATCTACCCGGCGGGAGTTCACAAGACTTAATACGCTCAATCTCGAAGCTGGCGAAGCTTGACGTCCGGGTGTTATATCCGGGGCACGGAAGGGTAACAACGAGCAACGTAAATGAACAGATCAAACAGTCTTTCAACTTCGCGAAAGCAATTGGGGGCTCGGGATAAAGTCACTCAAGGCGTTTACGTTTTGATTTTCTTTTTGCCTCGCGCACGACGAGTAGTAGTCGGGAAGCTTGGAACGGTCGCATTTGCGCGCGGCTTTTATGCTTACGTTGGATCAGCTATGGGGCCTGCAGGCTTCAAACGTGTGGCGCGCCATCTAGATGTTTCTGAAGGACGCCTCAAAACCAAAAAATGGCACGTTGATTACTTTTTAGCAGTCGCCAAAGTCTTGGCAACTGTTGAAATCACGACGCAACAAACAATAGAATGCCAGGTGGCCCGCGAACTGCTGGAAAATCCGTCGCTATCATGCATAGTGAATTTTGGTTCGTCGGACTGCAAATGCCGGTCGCATTTTTTTTACTCTCCTCGTCTTAACGACATTGACGATGCCATAAGCAAGCTTATTAATGATCGTCGATCGCAAACGTCCTCCGTGATCGTTGCAGAAACAAACTGGCACGGCCGTGCTCGACTTTCGAAGGCCAGGCTTTCAAGTTCGCCTTATAACGACGTTGAACCGCTAGATACTGTTTAGGAGATCGGAATGGGAATTCTCACAAACTCGATCGGAAGCTACCCGACGCACGTCATCGGAGAGAACGCTAAAGCCAGAATGAGCATCCAAGATCTTATGGCCGGGAAGGATCCATTCGTCATTTCGATTGAGGCAGCAGTCGCTGACCAGCTAGAAGCAGGAATTGACTTGATTTCAGACGGCCAGGTGAGGGCAGACATGGTTAGTATGTTTGCTGCCGGAATTCCCGGAATGAAAACTGAGAGAGGCCGTGCATACATAACAGGAAAAATAACTCGACCGCTGAAGTCTATCACCGCTAAGGACCTTATGTCGGCACGCCAGCAAGCTTGCGGCAGAGCTATGGTCAAGGGGATCATAACTGGACCGGCCACACTTGCTGCGTCCTCCTCTTTGAGCCGTGATGCGCCATACAAGTCAAGGCTGGACCCGCGTTTGCTTAATGATCTAGCAAACGCGCTAAGCTTCGAAGCTGAACAGCTCGTTCGCGCGGGGGCAGACGCCTTGCAGATTGATGAACCGGTACTTTTTAACATAGGGGTTGACAAGGTCCTCAAGTTCATAGACGCCACAGTCGAGAACGTTAGGATCCCTGTCAAGCTCCATCCGCACGTGGCATCTTTTGAGGATTTTGTAAAATTGCTAACTGCAAGAAATATTCAATACGTTGGTGTAGAAGCGGCGAAGTATCCATTTTGGCTTGAAAAATTAACGCGAGACCTATTTGAAGACCACAACAAAAAAGTTGCGCTCGGTGTCATCGACACGGACTCTCGAGACGTTGAATCGGTTGAAGTCGTTAAGAACCGGATAAAGTGTGGCGTCGAAGTCTTTGGTGAGGATATGTGGGTCAATCCAGATTGTGGACTGCGCCTTCAGACGAGAGAAATGGCTTTCCATAAGCTGGAAGTGCTAGTTGCGGCTGCAGCAAGCGTTAAAGATGAGCTCAACTTATGGTAGCGTCGACCACGACGTGAGCGATTCCAGGAGCATAGTCCTTGACTTTGTGAGTCTCAAGACGATCGACTGACCTGGCACCGGCCGCAGCCGCACTCTCGATATGCGCACCAGGGCGTTTATGCATCAATTCGGAGGGGGTAAGTTCGTGGTAGTGCAAGACACCTCCGGGAGACAACGCACGGAGGGCAGCAGAGAGATAGTCGCGCGCGTCAAAATGTCCCATAATTATGCGGTCAAATTGCTCATTTGGGGTCACGTCTCTACAGTCGCCCCGTAAGGGCTGGACTATGTGCCTCACCTTATTTAGCACGACATTTTGTCGGAGGAAGCCATATGCTATTGCATTAAGTTCAACGGCTACTATCAGCTGAGGATGTGCGTGGACAGCCATTGGAATGCTAAGCTGGCCGATGCCACTAAACATATCCAGGACTCTTTCATTCGAGCCGACCTTACTCATACGAAGTCTTTCCGAAAAGTTGCCCGCACAAAACATAACGCGGCTTGCGTCTAGGGCAAATTTGCAGTAATTCTCTTTGTGCTCAGTCTTAGTGCCTGAACCCGCTATGACTTCGACGTGAGGTGTTCTCAGGCTTCCTTGCACTCCTTTGTCCCACAAGACACTCTTACAGCGGGGATAAATTTCCAAAAGAGCGTCGCCAATCTCGCGTTTATGGTGAGCGATCGCAGACGGTATGTTTACCAGCACTAAGTCACCGAGAATCTGCCATCGTCGCGGCAGAAGATCTCTCTCGTACTTTGTGAGTTTCGCTCCCAGGAGTCGTTCAAGCAAGTCATATCCTTTCATGGAAGCAGCAAAAGTCCGTCACTCGTCTTCACGACTTTGACTTGCGTGCCCTCGTCTTGTTTGCGGGTGTATTGAGGTCTTTTGATCGTAAGGGAAGCATAAGTCTCAGGATCGATCACGTGAACTTCGTCGACATCTACGGCGGCTAAGACGGTGGTCTTCGCGTCGGCTCGAGCGCCTACGAGCTTCGCCCGACGCAAATCTGTGCTTTTCAAAACGGCTCTCTGGCCAGTCTCGAGGTCAATTGCATTTATGGCGTTCGATATGGAACAAATCTCATAAAATCGTCGATTACAAGAAATAATCGAACCAAGTGGAAATTCTGGCAATCGCACAACGAATGTGACACGATAAACGTCCTTCCCGTCGCGTCGGCCTACGAGTTGCGCTGAATCGTCAAAGCCACCGCCCATTTGCGGTATTATAGCTCGGACGATTTGTTTTGCCGCTTTGGTTGTCCCAACATAAATGTCTAAACCTTCCTTCAGCCGAACCGTCTTGCTGATGAATGCTAGCCTGTCTTCCCTTTGAGCGTGTTCAATCGTGCTTTCTGCTATTTTCAGGGCGCGGTCGCGTTCCGTATCTCCTATCATCCTGTGCTGAGCGCGGATCTGAACCTTGCTTTCGTAATAGCCGCCAGCTATGCGCGAGCATCTGTCGCAAACTGTCCAACGCATGCAGACATTCGTCTCAAACGTCTCATCTAGCCCTCGCGTTCTGCCTGAATCACGAATTTCGACGTGCGCGCGCAGGTTCGAACGCGATTTTTCCTCCAGCACGATATTGATTGCTGTTTCATCTACGTTAATATTCAGAGCCTTTTTGACCGTGTCAGCAATAACACGGTGTATGTCTTCATGGATCCACTGGCCCAACACTTGATAAGCAGAGCACGTGGGACACGCCTGTACGGTGATGACTTTAGGCACTGCCGTAGTATGTCGGTGTTGCGCCCGACATCTTTCGCAAATGCCGTGCGAAAGCTCACCGCAGTTCGGACAAATGCTTTCGAGCCTCATAATGCCCAGCGCAGCTTAAAAAAGAACCATTTGGGCATGAGGAACGCCCTCAATCGTAATGATGCAATCCTCATCGATGATCCCACTAGCGATCCCACACGAAACAGATCGTTTGCCGACTAGGTTTGCGATAGTAGCCGCTAAAAGCGCCTTTTTCACCTCGGGTTCATCGGCTGGCTGACCTTTAAAGAAGTCCTCGCTGACAGATAAGTGAAGGTCTCCTTCTTCAAACGTCCTTCCGATAAGGTCTGAATCGCACACTGCAACCAGCGTATCGTGGCCAACGCAGTACGACTTTAGATACATACTGATGAGCAGTTGAATCGCTTACTAAGCCTCCTATTGTTGCGTGAGCCGATAGTTACCGCTGTACCTAACGGGTTCAAATATTACTGCTTCTTGGACTAGGCGAAATATTTCTGCCTCAACTTTGTCTTTGTCAAAGCCTAGCCTTGACGCTCTTTCTATGATCTTGTCCAGAGGCGCAGATCCAGCCTCACGCTCTAGTTCGCGTATTATATCTCTTATGCTCTTGATGCGTTCTTGCTGACTTTTGCTTCTTCCGACTGCAATTACGTCGAAATCTCGTCTCCCTGTTTCGGGATCCACCCCCACCTCTTTCAGGCATGCTTCGACGATTTGAATGACGCGCTTTGCGTCATCGAGGGTCACCCTTCTACTCAGTCTCATTCGCGCACTTGCTTCTCCAAGTCGCACTAGGGCCTCAAGCTGGCGTGCCGTTATCGGGATAGGCGACCCCTCACCACCTTGTTTCCTTAAACCGACGTAATAGTCGATGAACTGTTGTTTAGCATCTTCACTCAGAACTGGGTTAATTCTCTTAGCGTAGGCGATGAACTTTCGAAGCAGTTCGACTTCGATTGCGGGACTTAAGGGATATGATGCTGCTTGTACCTCTTGATCTGGCGAGCCAGAAGCGGCGAGTTCGCCGGCAAAATGTGATGCGAGTATATGTTTCGCGATATCCGTGTCGCGACCCTCGTTAGGCACGTCGGTTAGGACGAAAATCAAATCAAAGCGAGACAGAAGCGTAGGCTGCATATTTATCTGCTCAGCTATTGATTCATACGGGTCAAATCTCCCATATCGTGGATTCGCAGCTCCCAACAAGGCGCAATGACTCTGTAGGGTCGCGACTATGCCAGCTTTTGCGACGCTGATCGTCTGTTGTTCCATCGCTTCGTGCAGAGACGATCTGTCCTCAGCCCGCATTTTGTCCATCTCATCAACTGCAGCAATGCCTTGGTCGGCAAGCACCAATGCGCCCGCTTCCAATGTCCATCGGCCGTCTCCAAATTCGTCTTTTATCGCTGTAGCGGTTAAGCCAGCCGAAGTTGAGCTCTTGCCACTCGTGTATATGCCTCGAGGTGCTAGCTGAATCACGTAGCGCAATAACTGTGATTTCGCGATGCCGGGGTCGCCCACAAGTAAGATGTGAATATCCCCTCGAACATGCGAGCCGTCGGGTAGCGATTTTGGTACGCCTGAGAAGAGCTGAAGCGCTATTGCTTCCTTGACACTTTCATAACCGAAAATCGACGGAGCGAATGACGATACGATGGCTTGCTTAATGTCCGCTTTTTTCGCAAGTTCGACGATCTTGGCTTCATCTTCCTGCAGTATTTCGATTTCTAAGAATGCTTTATCTTCCACTTCGATGGAGTTTGCGTCTAAGAACAAGTCGAACGTTGTGTTCTTTACGTTCTGATACTGTCGTTGCGCAACACGCAACAAGCCAGTTATCGCTACGCGGTCGCCTGGGAATACTTTGCCAGAGAGAGAACCTTCTACGTTCACGTCGAGCGTTTGTGGTTGCTCCCCCCCTTTCAAACCTTCTGGGAACTCCTGCAGCCGAATTTTTTGGGCATCCACGAACTTAGAATGGGTAAAACTCAACTTGAAAGGGCCTCTCTTGCGGCACACGCGGTGAGTGCATTCAGTCGGCTCTTTGAGCCTAGCTTCATCTTGTTCGACGGTTGTAACGTGGCCGCAGTTCAAACACTCGAACGCTGCCGCCGTAAGTTTTGGCCGGACTTCAGTGGCTTTGCGGACGATCCCCTCCATTGACACGAGCTTCCCGACGTGACTGCTTCTAAGATCTCTTATTTTTATCTTGTCAGAGACGTTGACGATTCGCACATCGGCTTCTAGTTTACATTCGATGGGCAAATCATACTCTAGGAGTGCTTCGTGCGCAGCGCGCAAAATCGGCACTGGGCCCTCAAGCAATGCATCTGTCAGAGCGATATCAAAGTTTTGAAGCATCTGGTAATCTACGTCAATGCTTGTTACTTCCGGGTAGTCGCTCGCGAGTTTAAGTATCTGCTTTTCGTAGTATCGTCCAAAAAATGTAGCCCATCGTTCTTTGACATCGCTACTCATGTACGTCGGACTATGCAAATCATTTATCTTAAAGTTAAGCTAAAGGTTTGAAGTCGATTATTAAGCAAAACGCGGCTCGATCAATAATTCGGGCGATCTAAATGGTCTGCTTCGATGTCGAAATCACAAATTCTAGCGTTACCTTTCGATGAACATTAGAGGGTAGTCGGCATCTTCGTCGTACTGCATCTTGACGAGCACCTTCGCTGTTTCATAGGCGATGACGAGCTCCACGTCGAGCATCTTTCCTTCGAGCTCCGTATAACCAAACTTGTTGATTTTCGCAGTGACTCCTTCGCGGTCGATTTTAACTCTGACGCTTTCCACGTATGGTTGGACGCTTATGCTTTCTTCGATAGCTTTCTCAAGCGTCGCTACTGTACGTAGATCAAGGGGCGCGCCAACGTATTGGTGATACAAAGCTCCGAGTTTTATACCCGCTTCGAAAAGCGCCTGCTCTCTGTCGTTCATCTGAAATAACTCCGATACAACGGACTGAGGACGTATACAATCGTAAGTAGTAGAAGCACGAGAGAAACAGTTGCATAACCGGAGCCAACCGCGTAGAGAATCAGGATGAAGAGGAGCAACCCTGCAACGACCGTGAGAGTGAGCGTGTTTCTGACTTTTGGATATTTGAAGTCGCTAATCATTAATCCAGCGAGAATCAGCGCTACGATCAACAGGCCCGCAGATGGCAATCCGGTGATGATGTAGAGTGCAATTATGAGCCCTCCTGCCGTTATCGGTAACCCGTAAAAAACCGGCTCTTTTGGCGCAACGTTGTAACGGGCGAGTCGCAGCATCCCGCTGGCTAAATACAAGAACGAGATAATGAAGATCACCAGGAAAAGACTACGAATGCCGATTGCTTCTCTTGCAGCGTAGTATACAAGGATTGACGGCAGCAAACCAAACGAAACAAAATCCGCTAGTGAATCAAACTGGATTCCCAGGGCCCCTTGTCCTCGCGTTCTGGCTAGATACCCGTCGGCTCCGTCTGCGAAGACGCAGAGGAGAATAAGAACTGCAGCTATCGTTATGTTCTCTGCGTAGGCTTCAACAACGAATAGGATAGCAAGCGTGCCGATTAACAGATTTGCAATTGTCGCGGCATCTGATTCTCTGATTTCGATATCAAAAGGTAACCTCATAAACATCACTAATTCACGAGCAGCTTGGCAATTACAGTCTTGCCAGCTTTGACATTTTGTCCTCTCGATACGACGAAACTATAGCCGGGGGGCAACGTGACGTCGACGCGTGAGCCAAACCTGATCATTCCGATTCTCTGGCCTCGCGTGACTTTTTCATTTTGCTTAACGTAGCAAACGATCCTACGGATAACGGCGCCTGATATCTGTGTCACGATGATGTTGCCGAGCCGCGTGCGGATTGTAATAGCGTTTCGCTCGTTTCTGTCTGAATCTTTGCAGAAAGCAGGCACTCTTCCTCCTTTTTGATATCTTATGCTTGCAACTTCGCCGTCGAAAGGGGATCTGTTAACATGTACATTATGAATGCCCATGAAAATGCTAAGCTTGCGATTCTGCACTCTGAATATCCGTCCATCTGCAGGACTCACCACGTCGGTAGCGTCGTAGCTTTCTGACGATCTTTCTGGATCCCTAAAAAAAAGGAAGAGGATCGCTGTGACTAATATACCTATGTACGCATAAGGCGTGAAGAATCCCGTAAACGCGGTGAGCGCTATGGAAGCCGCTATCCAAGATTCGGAGCCTTCAGCTAGCACGCGTGACGCCTCCCTTCAATAAGTCGAACACACCAATTATCATATCTAAGAGTTCAGGGAGCAGCTTGAATACCATCAGCGATATGAGTATCAAAGCACCGATAGATCCCATTTTAGCAATAATGTTGTGTGAGACGTAAAAGCTGTTTTCGGGCAACCCAAACCAAAGGTTGCCGGTAGCAGTTAACACGAAGGCGTTGCGAATCACGTTTAATACGTAAATGACCGGGACAGTGACGAAAAAGGCTGCCAATTTCTTGCGCGGCGGTGCCACGACACACGAAATAACGCCGAGATATAGGGCGATGCTTTCGATGCCAGTGCAGCCAAGGATGATTTCAACGGCGTGGCCGTTGAGCGACAGAACATTCCACTCATTTTGCACAGCCGGTACGCCGAAGAAATTCAAGACCAACACAGTTTGCGACGCTACGGCGGCGATCAAAACGTGATTAAGAGTAGCGAACTCTGCAAAAGAAAAGTACAATATCCCTCCAATGGCGGCAGCTTTGGTGATAAGGAGGGTCAAATCGTCAGTCTTCTTCCACATAACATAGCCTACGTATGCGCAAAAAATCGCAACGAGAACAGTTACAACGACATTGAAATAGTCATCTATTGCCAAATAGTGCACGGGTTGATATGCCCAGTGAAATGCGAAAAAAATCCAGCCTGCAGCTCCAAGTGGATAAGCGGCCTTACGTGGCGCAAAGGTCGCAATAATGAAAAGACCGAGCGCAATCCACAATAATATTTGCATGAACACCCAGCGGGCAAGAAGTCGCCAAACAAACTCAAATCGCCTTATAATGAAACTCGCATATAACCATTTTGACTGGTTGTTTCGGTTTGAATCTCGTTGGCGTAGTTGGTCTGCGTTGTCGGACTTAGCGCCGTACGTATTTAAGGTACGAGTAACAAAAGACTCCGCTGTAGAAAGCGCTTCATCCGTTAAGCGAACTGTGAGAAATAATGGAATTCTGTCCCAAGTGCAAAAGCATGATGGTGCCTGAAGAAGGCCGAGTGACTTGTCGCGCCTGTGGTTTCACGAAAGAGAAAGGTAGCTTAGCTAAGAAGAGCCACTTTCATGAAATTTCTCATAACGCGCGGCAGATGTTGGTGATCGAAAGTGAATTAGAAGAAGGTAAGCCTACTGTTAAGGCGTCTTGCTCTGAGTGCGGTAACGACAAGGCATATTGGTGGCTGAGGCAGCTGCGATCCGCAGATGAAAGCGAAGTGCGTTTTTTTCGGTGTACAAAATGTGGTTACACGTGGCGAGAATATGATTAGCCCGCGCGAAAAAATGTATCCCAGATGAGTCGTGTCTCAGGTTTAGACGCAGTCGGCTTAGCCTGTAGCTCGCGCAAAACCTGATTAGGACTAAAAGATCTTGGATCTGCGTGTTAGACCTGTCTACTAAGAGAGTCAAAGGCAGATGATGGAAGTCAAGGTAGTTCTAGTAAATCCAGTCTATCAGGGCAACGTAGGCGCTGTAGCACGCGTCATGAAGAACTTTGGATATTCAAAACTCGCGTTGATAGGGCCGTGCGAGCTCGGGACTGAGGCACGAGCAATGGCTTCTCACGCTCAGCTTGTTCTTGATTCTGCAGAGTGCATTGATATCGATGATGTGTTTGGCCGCTCTAATCTCGTGGTAGGCACGACGGGTATTGTCGGATCCAGAACGGGTATTCGAAGGGCTTACCCGCTTGAAATGCTTGGCACCAAGCTCCG
>CAZHSW010000004.1:0-15176 GCA_964534635.1 uncultured Methanomicrobia archaeon | reverse complement strand
GCAGTCTATGATCACAAAGAGGCTGTGCTTAGGCATTTCGAGGAAGGCGCAAACTGTCGAGTCGTCGTCGACTGCGGCTCAGGCGCCGGAGCGACCATCACGCCCTACCTACTCAGAGAGATGGGCTGCGAAGTCATTACCTTAAACGCGCAGCTCGACGGTTACTTCCCTGCAAGAGATCCTGAGCCGATCGAACGTAACTTGAACCTCCTCATGGAAGCCGTGAGAAGCTTTCGAGCCGACATCGGCATAGCGCACGACGGTGACGCTGATCGCATGATGGCGGTCGACCGCGGAGGCAGATATATAACCGGAGACGAGATGCTTGCGCTATTCGCGGTTAGGGAGGCAAAAAAAGGAGCCGTGTATCCCATTGACACCTCTCGAATGGTCGATGACGTTCTGGCCTGTACTGTGCATAAGACGCGGATAGGCGATGTCTACGTTGCAGAAGAAGTAAAACGCCTCAACGCGGATTTCGGAGGCGAAAGCAGCGGAAGCTGGATCTTTCCTCATTTCTCCTATTGTCCTGACGGTATCTATGCGGCGGCGAAAATCGTTTCAATAGCCGCGCATGAGTCGATTTCTGAGCTGATCGCGCAATTCCCTGTTTACCACATTCTGCGAGGATCATTCAGTTGTGAAACAGGAAAAGACCCGATGCCCGCGATTGCGCGAGAATTACGTTTGTTCGACGGTGCCCAGATGTCAACGCTTGATGGCGTGCGACTCGATTTTGACGATGGGTGGTTCTTGGTGAGAAAATCCGGAACAGAGCCTAAGATTAGGATCACGGCAGAAGCGAAAGACCAGGAGACGATGCAAAGCCTATACGATAGGGCTAGAGTTGTGGTGCAGAGGCACGTATAATGCACGCAGTCATACTTGCTGCGGGCGAAGGTACGCGGATGAGGCCGCTTACATATAATCGCCCGAAGGCCATGCTGCCGGTGCTTGGAAAACCGATACTCCGACACATCGTAAATTCGTGCATTGAGGCACGCATTGAGCGGGTGATAATCGTTACTGGGTATCAGGAGGAAGCTATTCGTGCGCACTTTGAGAAAGCAGATCTTAATATCCAGATCGAGTACGTTACACAACAGAACCGCTGTGGGACTGCAGATGCTGTCGGCCAGGCCAAAGATCTCTTAGACGAGCGCTTTCTCGCTATCAACGGCGACAGTTTGATAAGTCCACTCACGCTGAAGCTGCTGGCTGAGGCGCCACCCGAGGTTGTCGTGGTCGCAGCAAAAAGAGTTGAGGATCCTGGCAGGTATGGCGCAATCGATGCAAAAGGAGACGTTGTTCTCCGGATAGTCGAAAAACCAGCGACACCGGTCTCTAATTTGGCAAACCTGGGCATTTACGCGTTCGACCCGATAATATTCGATGCCATCTTTCAGACACGGAAGTCCTCTAGGGGCGAATATGAAATCACCGACTCTATTCAACTGCTGATCGAGCAAGGACATACGGTCCAATATAGAAACATCGAGGAGCCGTGGATCGACGTAGGAAGGCCTTGGGATCTACTGAATGCGAACGAATTGCTTCAGCAGACACTTAGCAGCGCAAACGAAGGGATCGTGGAACCTCTTGCTACGGTACACGGCCCCGTGCAGATCGGGCGGGGTTCTATTTTAAAAAATGGCGCTTACGTTATGGGTCCAGTCATAATCGGCGAAAGCTGCGAAATTGGGCCAAACTGCTACATTCGCCCCGTCACCTGCATTGGAAATCGAGTCAGGATCGGTAACGCAGTCGAAGTGAAGAATTCCATTATCATGGACGACACGAAAATTGGACACCTGTCGTACGTTGGAGATAGTGTCATCGGTGAGCGGTGTAATTTCGGGGCTGGTACTATAGTGGCGAATCTGCGGTTTGACGGACGCTCCGTTCGCATGGGAGGGTTGAACACCGCGCGACGGAAATTAGGGGTTATTATGGGCGACGACGTGCACACGGGCATTAACAGCATGATAAACGTCGGCACCTCGATTGGTCCTGCGTCTATAGTGGCCGTTGGAGCGCAGGCTGCCGGAATCTATCCCCCGGGCTCACGAATCGAAACGATATCTTCTAAGCCTCGTTGAACTGAACGCTCTGAGATAAGAAGCTATATAGCCGATGGAGCTTGTTAGCTCAGAGGAGATGAGACATGCGGATTGCTGTTTTTATTGGGACACGAGCGGAGCTAATAGGGATGGCTTCTTTTCTGAAGGAGATTGACAAGAGCGAGGAGACTGAGCTAATTTTTACCCACACGGGACAGCATTATGATCGCGGGATGTATGAAGACCTGCTCGTCGATTTGGGCCTTAGAAATCCTGATTACCGCCTCTCGCTCGGCAATATGAGCTACAATAAGCAGATCTCCGCCATGATTAACCAAATTGATGACATATTAGCAGAAGCACGACCCGATTTCGTATTTGTCCAGGGCAATGTCATCTCATCTTTTAGCGCCGCTATCGCATCATCGATGAACATCGTTCCGGTCGGTCACATTGAGTCAGGTTATCGCTCGCTGCGTGACTTACACAGTGATGTGAGGAGGAAAGTGATCGAATCGTGCTCAACAGTATTCTTTCCGGTGTGCAACGCGGCCTACCTAAACTTGCTCGAAGAGTGTTATGATCCGAGCTACGTCTATTACTTAGGCGATCCCCTCGTCGACGCGCTACTTGATCACAAGCCAAAAGCCCAAAAAACAGATCCATTTACTGCGTATCGCGAAGACGGCCAGCCGCTCGCAGCATTCGCTGTGAGGCTGCCGTGGAACATCGGCAGTCCCCAAGCATTGGGGAGAATCGTCGAGGCCGCGATCAATCTCGACGATTATAGCATAATCATGCTGCTGCATCCAAATACGCGAAACCATCTCATTAAGTTTCGTTTAATGAAAAAACTGGAAAAACTTCAGAATATTCATCTTATTGGTCCGCTGGCATATACAGAGTTTATACGTCTAATGATGGATTGTGACGTGTTGGTCACCGATTCTGGGGGGCCTCAGAAAGAAAGTGCGATCCTGCAAACGCCGTGTATCACGTTGTCTGACAGCACTTACTATATTGAGACCATTGAAAGCGGATGGAACAGGCTCATCGGCAAGAGTCCTGAACCTGACGTCTTGATTGACGCCGTAAGGACGACTTCATTGGGCAAGGAGTTGACCGATCCTATGAACGATGGGAAGTCGTCCCGCCGCATCGTCTCTAAAGTCGTCCAGCTTTTTTCAGAAGGCGCCCTTACGATATCGCCTCAGGTCTCAAAAACGAGCTTTTATACTCATCTTACATATTTTACTGAGGGGTATATGGGCATGCGCACGCGAGCGTCGACGCAAGCTGGAGGCAACGTGCAAGCGATGTTCGACGAGACCGGGGAGATCACATCAGACGTCGCTCGAGCTCGGATTATTCGCACGTTTGGGCCCATCAAAAAAGCTTAAACATTTCGCAAAACTGAAACTATAGATGATCAACAACCATACGCTCTTTTTGCTTATATTCTCTATTTTGCTCGCATTCGTAGTCACTTTCGCCGCGACCCCGCCGATCGTGAGGAGAATGAAATCTGCGGGGATTTTTGGCATAGACGTGCACAAACCTGAAAAGCCTCAGATCTCTGAAATGGGGGGATTTTCTGTATATGCAGGGTTCGCAGCCTCTGTAATACTTGCCGCGTTTTTGGGGATCAGTTTAGAACTCATTGCTGTCTCTCTGCTGGTCGTGACCATATCGGCGATGATAGGCGCCCTGGACGATGTAATGCACCTCGGCGCCAAAGAAAAACCTCTCCTCGGTTTTCTTGCTGGAGTTCCGCTCATATTGACTGCTAGTAGTGCTCCGTACTTGGTAGTGCCTCTTATGGGGACGTTGTGGCTAGGACTCGCATGGCTTCCCATTGTGCCTTTCGCCGTGACAGCCGGAGCCAACGCAGTTAACACTTTTGCTGGGTTTAATGGAATGGAGATTGGATGTGGGGCCATCCTTACGTTCTCCCTTATCGTCGTCGGCTGTTTGCTCTTGCCGCCATCTGGTGGCATAGGCGGCCTTTTGATGCTGGCGGCCCTGCTCGGAGCTCTTCTGGGCTTTTTTCCTTTTAACAAGTATCCGGCCCGTATTTTTACAGGGGATTTGGGCGCGCTGTGTATCGGGAGCGCCATCGCCGTCGGCGCCATCGCGCTCAAAATCGAATTGTTTGCAGTGATTGCGGCTATTCCTTATATAGTCAATTATGCTATGGTATTGCTTTCAGTCGGGAAGGTCACGGAGAGTCACTTATTCACGGCGACCCAGGTAACGCGAGAAGGTTATTTGACGCCATCAAAGTCATATTCCGTTCGCAAGAATTTGTCTGACTACATCTTGGCAAGAAGATCGATGAAAGAACCGGCGTTGGTGAGGACTCTTTGGGCGTTGTGCGGCCTATCTGGCGTAATAGCAATAGCGCTAGCTTGGTTGTCAACCTTTTGAGCATTCGAAAAAATCTTGAGGTACGCGAGCGCCAATCGTGAGACGTCTGATCCAAAATTATGTCCCTCGTGCACGCGAGCTTAGTTTTTCGTCTCTGCAAAAAAATCCCCGTCTGCGCCGTGACGAACAGTGACAAGCGTCTACTGACTACAGCAGCTGTTGCGAGTTAATATTGACCGCGTCGATGGGATACGTATACAGTGCGCTCATACTTGAGGTGGCATTGCTGGAAGGGGGATCCATCCAAAGGCTCACATACACGGTGCTCGTTGAGCCGAGCGTTGGGATAAATCCGAACCTGCTTGAGCCGCTGCTTTTTGGAAGGTTAATAGGCACTGGTTTTGTCTCTCCGCCGTTTAAGGTAACCGGCTTGTACGTGTCTTGCCAAGCGATGTGCAGGCTCATCGGGTCGCTTTGGTGATTCGTGACGTAGAGCACTGCATAATCGCCGGCCAATTCGACTTTGCTGATCGAGGCATACTGGGGCGGCGTCTGAGCAACCTTGCTTTGGTCAATTTGGTAGATCGTGACATCGTTGTTCTTGTACACTTCTGTCATAATCCCTGTGTCCGGGACGAAATTCGGGAAGGGAAAAAGCCAGATGCTACTCGAATAGCTGGATTTTATAGGGTCATAAACGAAGTATTTGACATCCATTTTTTTGGCAATCAGCAGTTTGGTCGCGGAATCAGTTGACCCGTTCATGAAATTCGAAAGGTCTGTGAGCTGTGATAACTGGTGAGTAACCACATACGAGTTTTCGGAGTCGGTCGATAAGGTCGGTCGTGCGTTCGTGAAGGTGTTTACGTATTGCAGAAAAGTTGGGTCGGACAACACTCCGTCGTTGGACGTCGCATGGCTATTAAGCCACAGCAGCGCAGCGATTTCGTTGTCGGTGAGTTTTGGATCTTGGGCGTGCGCGGCAAGAGCTGTTGCAGTGGCAATATGAAACACCGGTGACAAAACCGAGATGATCACAAAAGCGATTATAAGTACCGAGCGCATCGCTCTGTTTTCTCGCCTCCGCCGCAAGCCTTGGGTGCGTGGGTGCGTTTCGTAAGCCAGTCTGAACACAAGGATGGAAGCGAGTATAGACAACGGCAGCACGAGGTAGAGGATCGAACGTACCCCGTCTTGGTTTTGCAGAGCGTGCGGCACGACACGTTGGATGAGCCACGGCATATGTGGAACGGCTATCCCGAGAACCCCGAACACGGTCGGCACGAGGGCGACGAGAAGCCAGCTGGAGACGATCATATTTCGCAGATTGGTCTCGGGGCGATCCCACAGCGTTGTTTTGTAGACTAAAATACTAAGAATCGGGATAAGACCGAGACTAGAGATCATGAACGCAAGTGAAAACGCTGTTTGCGCTGAAAATACAAGAGCGACTGCGACTACCGCGGCGATGGCGAGTAGTACTAAGAAGATAATTAGGTTCAAGGCGTTCTTTGTGGTATGTCCTATGACGGCGAACAGTCTGTCGCGGCGTTTGTGAGGGGATCTTTTGTCGGCACTCCCGCTAAACAGCAGTCCGACAGCGGCGAGTCCGAGCATGCCAGCCGATAAGGTCAAGACCTCCGGAATGCTCCAGGGCAAAGTCTGAAACTGGCCGTACATATACAGCCACCAGGGAGCGCTGAATATGACAGGCAGCAATATCATAACGCTGACCTGCTTCAAGTGCATCCTCGTACCCAGATTGATCAACACGTAAAGTGCGACGAAGACGATGAAAATGTAGTAAAACGTCGTCGTTGAGAATCTGTGGGTAAAAATGAGCGTCGTCACGGTGAGAGCGCCCAGCAGTGTATTTTTTGAATTTAGGATAGATTTTCCCGCATCATCCTTGATCGCGGCGTATAGGTAGTACGTCGCTAGGTACATCAACATCAACCCGAAGCTCGACGGGACAATATACTGCGGCCCTAATATTGCTGGGTTCGGGCTAAAGGTCGCTGAAAAAAATGACGCGAGGGCAGCTATGCGTGTATCGCCCGTAATCTTTTTCACGACGACAAAAGTCGTCAGAACGAAAGACACCAGTAAAAAAGCCGAGAATGCCTGAAGAAGAACAAGCAGATCGGAACTCAAGCTGATGTTGATGCCGGCGAGCGTGGCAACTGCGCTGAACACGATTGGGAGCCCAGGCGGCTGACCGTTATACCAGACATCCCCAGACGCTGCGTTTGGGTTGGAGGCGCTTAGAGCGCCATTCTGTTGCACGAATTTAGCGAGCGCGATATAGGTCGCCGTGTCGTGATCGATTAAGTCTATGCCGCCGTTCCAGTATCCTGCATAGCCTACAGTTATGAGCAACAGCGCTAGGGTGGTCAGCATGATACCGACGGAGATCTTTTTACCTAACTCCCTAGAGCGTCTGTTGGCGGTTATCTCGCCGCTCTCCTCCGACTGAGGTCCCCGAGATCCCAATCGAGAATATCTCTTGTTTGAATCGTATCGCTCTCGCATCAGATGTGGACTGCCTCGAAAAGTACAAAAATTGACTTCTATTGAACCGCTATGTCCGAATCACTTATAGTTTTTGCTTCACCCGGTTTATAACGCGTTGCTTGAACCATACGAGCAGCATAGCGGCGTACACGACTTCATTGGAGACCATGCCAGTGGCGATTGCGAGCATGCCGCCTAAATACGGGGTCAGCACGACCATCACAATCAAGAACGTGAACGTTCCGACGACTATGCCCCAACCAACGATCTTTGCCCCTTCACAAGCCGTGACCAGTTTGTCCCAGATCCTGTTGTAGACAAAGAGCCCTGCATACGCTGCGAGGACAAGCAGGAGCGGCCGAATCAGCGCAACCTTAAAAATCTGCAGGAAGAAAACACCGCTCAAATAGGACAGCAAAAACGCAGCGAGACAGATTGGAACACCGAAGTATCCAAGGTATCGGCCAACTCTTGGTCGCAGCTTCGCGTCAACTGAACAAAATCGGGGGAAGAGCGCCATAGACAGAACGGTCACGAGAGGCACGATGAGAAAGATACTCGACCGGTAGTGTGCGCCAAAAATCCCCACGGCATAGGCAGTTGCGATGACATTGAGATACAGGATACTAATCTGCTGTGCTGAGATTCCGAGAACACTGTCAGCGCCTAGGTAGACACTCAGCGGGGCAAGTTCTCGGACGCCGTGCATAGAGAGATTTGCAAGGCCAAAAGGCACTTTTTGAATGAGGACCAGAGAACCTAGCAGAGAGCCAATGCACAATCCGACTAAGCCAAGCGACAAGTTGCGAAACACTACGAAGAAGATTAGCGCGACACTCCAGTAGACGATGTCTGCGACGACGACAAATCTAATCTCATAAAGCGCGAGCTTGAACGCCTGAGCCACGGTGTAGAGCGCCAGCAAGAATGCGATTATATAGCCGAAAATCAGCTCGTAATGCGTGATGCTCAACATAGTTAAGAGGCGGTTCGAATGGCCGATCACGATGACAGGGACTGACATCGCAATAGAGAGACAAAATGTCAAAAAAAGAGCATTTGTCGGTACGTCTGCCATGCGCTCATTTCGTTCCGCCACGATCTTAACTACAGCCTTTGGAAAGCCTAAGGTCATGACGGCGTTTAAAATAGTAGCTATGGCAAGAATTATGAGATAGGTCCCATACACCTGCACACCGAGATAGCGACCAACAAAGAGCTCCTCGGCCAGCGAGATGATCTTGGCCAAGCCATATCCCACCCCCAAGACGGAGAGCCCGCGGACGATGCTTCTGATAAAGTGCAGCGACATCAAGTCGCGCGCTTTTTCGAGCCTGGAAGCAATCGGTGCTGTCTTTTTAGCCATATCGGTTAATGTTCCAACCCGCTCTTGTTAGATAAACCTCTTTTGGCTTACGTAAAAGATTATTAACACTCACTCAGTATACAGAGTCGGATGGCTCACACGCGCTGCAGGATATTATTTGTAACTTCGTTTGACGTTCGGCTTATTGACAGCGTAAACACCGACGGCAGCATGATTCGTTTGCTGAAGGATTTCCTGCTTAGGTACGAGGACATGTGCGATCTGTTCTTATTTACCGGAGATACCAACAAGTTTGAGTTGATCCCCTCCGTAGAACACGTTCCTTCGGCGTTCTTTCAAAGATTTGGCCTCTGGCACCTTTCTTACACCGTCGTTAGCGCGTTCAAAATCGCGCGACGGTTGAAGGGTACCTCCATCGTAAGGAGTTTTTCGGCTGCGTGTCCGGGCGCGATTTTGGCAGCAAGAATCAAGGGGAAACCTTCTCTTGTGTTTTATGAATATAACTGGGCATATCAAGTGACTCACATAAACAAAGGGAGGCTATTAGGCGCCGTCGCTCGGCTAATAGAGAATTACGTCATACGGAATGCGGACATCGTTGTCGCCCGCAATGAGGCGCTTGCGGAGGAGCTGCGTCAACGGGGCGTCAAGAGAATAGAGACAGTACCCTTTAGTTTTGATGAGGACATTTTTCGACCGGGCCTTGATGTTACTGAGCTCAAAACAAGGTATGGCATTCAAGATGAAAAGATTCTGATGTTCGTAGGTAGATTACATCCGGTAAAAAGGCTTGAGCTCCTCTTGAAGGCAGTTGAGCAGCTTGATATGAATTTTAAACTTTTTATCGTTGGCACTGGGAGCTGTGAATATGAATTGAGACAAATGGCAACATCTCTTGGCATTGCCGACAAAGTCCTCTTTACCGGTGCCATACCGTACTCCGATGTTCCGTTGTTTATTAACATGGCAGACTTGCTGGTGATGACTAGCGCCGTCGAGGGGCAGCCGAGGGTGCTCATAGAGGCTATGTCTTGCGGAACCCCCGCAGTGGGCACGAACGTGTTTGGAATACGCGATACAATAGAAGACGGCGTTACGGGCTATCTCACGTCCGACGACCCCGCTGATATCGCGGAAAAAATTTCGGAAGCTTTGCAGAACGAACATTTTGAAAAAATGTGCCGATCTGTCGCCATTAGGAAGTACTCGAATCGAGCGTGCGCATTGAAAGAGAAGGCCCTTATCAGAGAGCTTCTCAGGCTTGGCGATACGTAAGATAAGAATAATCGTACCGCTCGAATTCGAGATGTTACGGTCAAGCCGATTGTGCCGTTCAGACCACGCGACGACCGCTGCCCTGCTTGATGCAACGCTATGGCGATGGACGAATCTTTTAATACGGGCAAAGAATACGCGCAGGAGTCTCTTTGATGAAAAAATTATAAAAATGATAAAAATCAAGAAGATTCGATTCTAAAGTCTTTAGAGAACTATGAGGAGCGTCGCTGCATCTTTCTACTCGAACAAGACTGTTTTAATTACTGGCGGCGCTGGATCAGTGGGAAGTCAGCTTGTTCGCTTTTTGCTACGCGCGAATCCGCGCAACGTAACTCTTCTGGACAATGACGAAGGGGCGCTTTATGACCTCGAACAAGATCTTAGATCTGATAATGTCTCTTTCTTTATCGCTGACATTCGCGACAAGGAGCGTATTGAACCCCTTTTTGCAGGGGTCGATCTTGTCTTCCATCTGGCAGCGCTTAAGAACGTGCCAATGTGCGAGCACAATCCCTACGAAGCCGTCAAAACGAATATTATAGGGACCAAAAACGTAATCGATGCTTGTTTGCAGCACAACGTTCAGAAAGCAATCTTTACAAGCACAGGTAAGGCGGTTAAGCCGACAACAGCTTATGGCGCCTCTAAGCTCTTTGCAGAACGTCTAATATCCTTGGCGAACACTGCTGGAGGGGGTTCAGGAACTATTTTTGCCAGTGTTAGATTCGGCAATGTGCTGGGCTCTCGTGGGTCAGTCTTGCCATTGTTTAGAAGGCAAATTGAGGCTGGAGGGCCGATTACGATTACGCACGAGGAGATGGCGAGACCATACATTCTCCTATCGCACGCGCTAGAAATGATTTCGAGAGCCTGCGAGTTGGCTAAAGGTGGAGAAGTATTTATTCTTAAGATGAAAGCAATGAAAATTACAGATGTTGCTGACGTTATGATACGCGTGTTGGCGCCTGCATATGGATTTAAACCCAACGCGATTCGCAAGGAGCTGATAGGTGTAAAGCCTGGTGAAAAACTCAGAGAAGAGCTTATATCGGACCGCGAACAACAGCGGGCCTACGAGGCTGAAGATTTGTTCATAATCGTGCCGGAGGTCGCAGGACTATCGCACGTACGAGAATATTATTGTAATCTAGCGACCCAAGGAGACATCAAACCTTATGTGCCGAAAGAGCCGGTCTTTGTCACGGCCCGCGAAATCGAAGAGATATTGCGCTTGTTGAATTACGCGTAGACGCAGCACAAGAAGATCTTAAGATCTTCTTGTGATCTTCTGCTGCCGTGCACTATTGAAGACTCAAACTCAACGCTATTGGCTTCTAGGCTAGATAGCCGCTTGCGATTCGAGTCAAATTGAAATCACCCTCTGGCTAATGATTTAATCATCAGAAGCCATTCTAAACAGCTGGCGCGACGGTTCTCAATGGACTTACTTTTTTTGATCAAGCTCCTGCTCGAACATCGTAGTGAGAACTTCTTTCAAGTTCTTCCGAGGAATGCTGCCCGTGTTTTTGCGTCGGCATCTCTCTACATATTCGTCGTAGGTACAAATGAATCTTGCTGGGTTTCCGGCGTACACCGTGTTTGGAGGTACATCCCGTGTGACAACAGATCCTGCCCCAACAACACTGTTCGGCCCAATTTCGACGTCCGGCATTATGATCGAGTTTACCCCGACGAAAGAGTTATCGCGGATAGTGATCGGGCCAAACTTCGTGCCGTCAAAATCGTGATTTTGCTCCAAAACCCACTTCGCGCCGTCGTGAGTCATGAAGGTCACCCCGTATGTGATCTTGCAATTGTCGCCAATTGAGATCAGATACGGTTCTGTGCTCAGATTACAGTAGTAGAGTTGGCAGTTCTTACCGATTCGAACTCCTAGTCCGCGTGCCAAGTAGACGCGCATACTGCCGCTGCACACTCGAAACGCGGCGACGTACACCCTAAATACGAATTTCTCTAGCCAGTTCATTATCGTAGCTCTTACTCGCATTTAATCCGATCATACGCTCTATCCTTTGTGCTGAGATTCTGTAGCCTCGTCACTCCTTCAACTTTTCTGTCTTTTGAGTGTTTGTCAAGAAGGTGATTTACGTCTCTCACTGCAACTCATAATAATCAACCTTGATGCAACATTCGCGGCGCTCAGTCACAGGGCTGGGGCCATGTATACACGCACAAGATAATCGGAGAGGCTGACGAATCATTACTAGCGTGCCGCTGGCAACTGTTAACGAGCTTGTTGTAGAAGATCCGTTTCTTCGCGAACAGTGGGCACGACTTGATTCGCTTCGACCTGAGCACGTATAATAATATTAGCTGAATAATACAGATATACTCTTGTGAAAGCGGTTCCAATCGAGCGACGAAGCAGAATCATCCACGACTTTCCGTACCACGCTGATCGTCGAACGTGTCCACACGCGGCTATAGTCAATATAACCAAAAGCGGAGATTGCGTGTTTGACTGCGCATACTGTTACGCCAAGAGCTATCCTTGGTCTTGCTTGGGGAGCGCAATACAAGTATTTCAAAATACGCCGGAACTGCTCGATACCGAGTTAAGCACCATCAGAACCTGCCCGCCTCTCTATTTTTGCGCAGTAACGGACCCTTTCCAACCGCTCGGCCTCGTGTCTGACACAGCGCTGCGTGCGATGAGCGTTGCTGTCAAGCATAACGTCTTCTTCACAGTCGTCACGAAATCTAATCTGGTTTTGCGGATCCTCGAGACGTGCTGGTACGACTATGAACGCTTTCGCGTTTCCATTACCTGCGAGAGTATAAACGACACGAAACTAAGCGCAGTCAGCAATGCCCCATCGGCTGTTAAAAGGTTAGCGGCGATGCAGGAGCTGATCGACGCAGGGGTGGATGTGGTAGCTAGGGTCGATCCGATAATCGCAGGGTTTACAGACGATCGCAACGAACTACGCGAGCTATTTGAAGCGCTGAGTTCGATAGGAGTTAGGAACGTCACGATATCGACAGGTACATTCCGAACTAACACTTTCGGCAAACTCATATCGCAGCTGTTCCTTAGTCCAGATCGCGATTCGATTCACCGGATAAAAGCTCTGTACGCCCTCGAGGGCGGGAACTACAAGCTCGGCTTGGCAAATCGAGTAAACTTGTACAGGTTCGTCGACTCACTTTGTGCGCGCCACGGAATGACCTTGTCGATATGTCAAGAACAGGTCGATCCTCTCCTATTTCGGCGGACGCCGTGCACAACGCTTGGATTATTGTCTGTAAGAGACCAGTGCGGGCGTTTTTCACCGCTGTGCCGAGGCGACTGTCTGGCTGCCTGTCCCGATCAGGATGCCCCGCCTTGTGGAAATAAAGAACTTGCGACTCAGTACCCGTACAAGTGGAACGCTCTGAGATAGTTTTTGATTAAAAAAGATTGCGTCGGTGGCAGACGAACACACAAGCTAACGATGCTTTTAAGTATGGGTCGGATGGAATGGAATTGTCCTGAGTTTAGAGATGACATGATCGGGCTTGTTACTGGCGGTTATGGATTCATCGGCAATCAGATCGTTGAGCTACTTGCAGCCGAGTTCTCGCATGTGAGAATTTTGGACAATCTCAGCAACGTGGCGAGAGCAGTCCGACTTCCGAACGTGAACTTGATAAAAGGCGATATTCGCGACACTAATATAACTCGCAAAGCTTGCCGAGGCGTCGATGTCGTTTTCCACACCGCAGCGCAAATAGACGTAGTGACCAGCGCACGCGAGCCTTTTCTTGATTTGGACAACAACATATTGGGCACTCTTTCAGTATGCGAAGCTGCTCGCGCGTGTGATGTGCCAAAAGTAATCTACTCCTCGAGCGCTGCAGTGTACGGAAATGCTGACGTGTATCCTACCGATGAATTGCAGCCCATCCGCCCTTTGTCGCCGTACGCGGCCAGCAAGTACTCTGGTGAGCTGTATATGGCCGCTTATCATAACTTGTATGATATAGATACGCTCTCTCTGCGATATTTCAACGTTTATGGGCCTTATCAGCGACCGGAAAATGCCTATTCCGGCGTGATTAGCAAGTTCTTCTACAATGCAGGGAGAAATGCGCCGATCCAGATACATGGCGATGGGAAACAAACGCGTGATTTTGTTTATGTAGGGGACGTCGCTAAGGCAAACCTGCTGGCAGCGAAAAGCAAAGCTACCGATATTGTTGTGAATGTCGGGAGCGGCGTCGAGACTTCTATAAACGATCTCGCGAACATGATAATAGGGATTGTGCCCTCTAACTCACGCATTGAACACGTTGCGCCACGGCTCGGCGATGGAAGACGGTCTCTTGCACACGTAGGTAGATCTAAGGAACTTATCGGTTATGAGCCCGAAATCAAGATTGAGGACGGTCTTCAAAAGCTCTGCCGATTTATGAAAAATGACAACTGATTCTGATCGCTCTCTTCAAGAACGAACAGAAGTAGCTTGATTTGAGGTCTCACCTGCGACTTTTGGCGGCGGCTGTGGAAAAGGATTGATAAGGAAAAAGATGTCAAGCATACTGCAAATTGCCCTCGCTTTTATTCTTATTCTTGTGGTACCAGGGTTCGCGGCGTCCCTCGCGTTTTTTCCAAGGCTGGATCAGCTGGAAGTAACCGAGCGACTAGCGATATCTATCGGTCTGAGTATTACATTAGTCGTCTTTATCGGCCTCTTTCTAGGTTATACTCCGATACTGATAAGCATGACAGGCGGGATTGCTCCGTATAGCCTTCTGACCGCCTTGACCCTCGTCACAATTTTTTTTGTGACAGTGTGGGCGTTGCGCGCAGCGAGCTTGGCAATCAGAGCAAATCGTGAAGTGAGCAAGCCAAAAAGAGGAGCTTAGGAGTTTGAGGAAACTCATGCGCGAACTGCTATAACGTGAGTTTTGCGAGATCGAATGCTTCTGCTTTGCTGTGATTGTGAGTTGCTAGCATTCCAGCTTGGAAAGCGCGATACTGAGCGAGGCCGGCAATCGCTTCTGTGCGAACGTAATATTTGTCGTTTTGAGTCTCGTGGAGTTTCAGAGCCCTGATCTTGATGTCGAAGAACTTTGTTATGTTGACAAAGACTCGCGGCGTAAACTCTAGGGAGACGCTTGGAGACTCATACAGCAATATGTCGTTCACGTGCCTGTAAAGGGTCATCGTTGCGAGCGCGGCATTTCGATGATCTTGGTGATTATCGTGAGGACTGTGCGTATATATCCTGTCCGGCCGCAGTTCATCGAACTTTGCCTGAATGAGTTCAATCGTTTCATAGTCGATGGTAATCATCCGGTCTTTCAAGGTCTCGATCGTAATACTATCAGCCGCTAGCACTTCGGCTGCTTTCTTGCACTCGGTGACCCTCTTGTCGCTCGGCCCTCCTGCCTCGCCTTGGGAGAGCACCAGCAGATGAACGGCGTCGCCTTTGCTTTTGTGGTACGCCAATGTAGCATAACAGCCTAACTCGCAGTCGTCGGGATGAGCCCCTATCGCGAGCACTACTTTATTCAAACAAATCACCGACGCACGTCTGTTTAGTCGCTCCACACAACGCGTCTAGTGCGCAATTAGTCCGCATAGTTATCTTTTCAGAAAAATCCGTGTTTTTTGTCAAAGCGGC
>CAZHSW010000003.1:0-17026 GCA_964534635.1 uncultured Methanomicrobia archaeon | reverse complement strand
TAATCTCAGAGATAGACGCTTCAGGTATGTGAGCTGTGCCGAACGTGTTGACGTAAACTGCGATAGGTTGCGCGACACCGATCGCGTAGGCGACTTGAATTTCACACTTATCAGCAAGTTCCGCCGCGACGACGTTTTTTGCGATGTATCTAGCAGCATAAGCCCCCGAGCGGTCGACTTTTGTCGGATCCTTACCAGAAAATGAACCACCTCCGTGTCTCGCCATGCCACCGTAAGTGTCAACGATAATCTTGCGCCCCGACATACCAGCGTCACCTTTCGGTCCACCGATGACAAACCGGCCAGTCGGGTTAACATAGACCTTCGTGTGTTCGTCCATCATGCTAGGTGAGATCACGGCATCTATCACCCTTGCTTGAATGTCCTCTCTAATAGTTTCAAGCTCGACTTCAGCATCGTGTTGTGAAGAGACGATGACCGTGTCGACTCGTCTGGGAGAATTGTTGACGTATTCAACAGTGACCTGTGTCTTGCCATCGGGTCCGAGATATCCAATCTCCCCACACTTCCTGACTTCTGCGAGCCTCAACGCTAGCTTACTCGCAAGAAGCGCAGGCATCGGCATGAGTTCAGGCGTCTCGTTGGTGGCATAGCCAAACACCATCCCCTGATCGCCGGCGCCAAGCTCTGCGTCCTCACTGAGGTCTGCAGGCGCCGGCGTGCCTTCGACGTCCTGTGCTTCATTTGTCGCAGGCGCAACCCGGCACTCAAGCGACTTGTTGATGCCCTGTGCGATGTCGGGCGACTGCTCTTTGATCGACAAAATAATACCACAGTTGTCACAATCGAAGCCGAAACGCGAATCGATGTACCCAATTTCCCGGATCGTATTTCGCACGACAGCAGATATATCTAGGTTACAAGTGGTAGTGATCTCTCCTATCACGACGACCAGCCCCGTCGTAACCGCCGCTTCACACGCGACTCGAGCGTTCTTCGGATCCTCCTCGATAATTGCGTCCAATATCGCGTCCGCGATTTGGTCACACACTTTGTCGGGGTGTCCTTCGGTCACCGATTCAGACGTAAACAAAAACCTTTTATCATACATAGTAATCCGTTTCGCTTCGCCTTTGACAACCTTTTTAGGTTTGCTGTTCCATTGGTATCTATATAAATCGAACGGTGCCCGCAACTGGGCTAAAAACGAGGGCTTATGATGAAGAGTATTGTTAAAGACGTAAATCTCGCTGAAGCGGGGGAGAAAAGGATCGAATGGGCGCGCAGGCACATGCCTGTCCTCGAAAAGATAAAGGATGAGTTCGCTCGTGACAAGCCATTGGATGATATAACCGTCACCGCGTGCTTGCACGTGACCGTCGAGACTGCAAACCTCATCCGCGCGCTTCAGAGTGGGGGGGCGAGT
The DNA here is from genome assembly GCA_964534635.1 of uncultured Methanomicrobia archaeon. Classification (GTDB taxonomy): domain Archaea; phylum Halobacteriota; class Bog-38; order Methanoflorentales; family Methanoflorentaceae; genus Methanoflorens. The sequence continues at coordinate 15,639 of CAZHSW010000003.1, read as the reverse complement.
GTTGCACTCGCAGGCTCAAATCCGCTCAGCACTCAAGACGACGTCGCGGCCGCCCTTGCTAAAAGCGGGGTTACAGTCTGCGCCTTTCGCGGGGAGAGCGACGATGAGTATTACCGGTGTATCAAAGAGGTGCTAGAGATTAAACCGCAAGTTACCCTAGACGACGGTGCCGATGTCATCGCGAAGGTTCACGAAGAGTACACAGAATATCTGAGCGCGATTATGGGCGGGTGCGAAGAGACGACGACCGGCGTGGTCAGGTTGAAGTCGATGGCCGCAGAAGGAGCCCTTAAGTATCCGGTCATCGCTGTGAACGAGGCTGAAACCAAGATGATGTTTGATAATCGCTACGGGACAGGGCAAAGCACGCTTCACGGCATTATGAACGCGACGAATTTTCTGTTTGCTGGAAAAACCGTCGTTGTCGCCGGCTACGGCTGGTGTGGTCGAGGCGTCGCGGCGCGAGCAAAAGGCCTCGGCGCAAATGTAGTAGTGGTCGAGGTTGAGCCGCGAAAAGCTCTCGAAGCGGCCATGGAAGGCTTCCGAGTCATGCCGATGTCCGAGGCGGCGAGGATTGGTGATCTCTTTATCACGGTTACGGGCGATGTTTCAGTCATTCGAGCCGAACACTTCGCGGTCATGAAAGACCACGCTATCGTATGCAATTCTGGACATTTCAATGTGGAGATCGACTTGGCAGATCTCGAGGGAATGGCAACTGGCACTGCGAATGTCAAGGAGAATGTCGACGAGTATCGAATGGCTGATGGTCGGACGCTTTACGTGCTGGCGGAGGGGCGCCTGATCAATCTCTCTGCAGCATTCGGGCACCCCCCAGAAGTAATGGATATGAGTTTTGCAAACCAGGCATTGTGTGTCAAATACATTGTCGAGCATCACGAGAAGCTCAGCAACGCCGTGCACCGCGTGCCGACGGAAATCGATAAACGCGTCGCTGAATTAAAACTGAACGCGATCGGCATTGAAGTTGAACGACTCACAGGAGAGCAACAAGCGTACCTCCGCTCGTGGACGCTAGGCACGTAGTTCAAGGGAGCCCGCAGCAGCGCTTGGATCTAAAGTATGAGCGCAATTGAGGAATATATCAAAGCGGTGTTTGGACGTGACGCGAGTGTCGTTGAGGTGAGCGAACTAGGACATCCGGCAGCGGAGCTGAAAGGCTTTGGCTATGGAAAGCCGTATCAAATCACGTTTACATTGAACGGCGAGCTCAGATCCGCTGTGCTTTCATCGATGCGAGAAGATGGTGGCTTTGGACACGACCACTTTTCAGATCGAGCTCAAATTCTCATCTGGCAGTACGCCACATTCGGATCACTGCCGCAGCACGTGCGCGCTTTTGATGTCGGCTACTTCGCCCGCGACGGGCGAATGCAATCGGCCGGTGACGCCGACGAATACTTCATCCTGATGGATCTGGTCTCTGGAACTGAATACTTTTATGACCTTGATCACGTCAAGAAGACGGGAGCACTCAGTAAGCTCGACGTGGCGCGCGCTCAGGCACTGTCGGACTATCTCGTTGGGATTCACGCCGTGAAACGCGCTGATCCCGTCATTTACACCCGCCGCATACGTGAGCTGATCGGCCACGGGGAGCTTATTATGGGTCTAATAGATAGTTATCCCGTAACGTTCGACGTGTTTTCGCAGGATGAGTTTCGTCTGCTCGAAAAGCGATGCATCGACTGGCGGTATGCGCTCAAGGATCGCGCGCATCGGCTTTGTATGGTGCACGGCGATTATCACCCCTGGAACATAATGTTCAAAGACGGCACTGATTTCACTGTTCTTGACAGGAGTCGCGGGGAATTCGGCGAAGCAGCCGATGACGTCACGTCGTTGAGCGTGAATTATCTATTTTATTCGATTCAGAAATATGGTAAGCTAGCAAACGAGTTCGAGAAGCTATTTGAATTGTTCATAAGCAACTACTTGGACAAGACCCAGGATCACGAACTTCTTGAAGTTATTCAGCCATTCTACGCCTTCAGGGGACTTGTCGTAGCCAGCCCTTTATGGTATCCGCATATAGATCCAAAAGTGCGGCAGAAGCTATTCAATTTTGTGCGCAACGTGCTTGAAGTTCAAAAATTCGACTACCGGGACGTTAACGCACTCCTTTCTGACTAACGACCGAGGCACTTACACATGGCTTGGGCGATCTGGATTACAGGCTTGCCAGGGAGCGGCAAAACTACCGTCGCGCGTGAAGTCGCGGATAGGCTTAAAGGGAAGAGACTACGCACGCTGCAACTCGACGAGATTCGAACGATTGTGACGCCTCACCCGACGTACTCTGAGGAAGAACGCGACATCGTCTACGCGTTTCTCGCGTACACCGCGAAAGTATTGACTGAGTGCGACGTCAATGTCATTATCGACGCCACCGGCAACCGCAAACGTTACCGTGATCTCGCTCGACAGCTTGTACCGCGTTTTAAAGAGGTGTATCTGACGTGCTCGCTCGACACGTGCAGGCGGCGCGAATCGCATCGCACTGCGGAATTCACGCCGAAGAGTATCTACGAAAAATCACGAGCGCCTGGTGCTGCAGTGCCTGGAGTGAATGTGCCTTACGAGCCGACGAAAAATCCCGAGCTGACCATAGACAGCGAGCGTCTCTCGCCAGCCGAGGCAGCGGAAATCATTGTAAAAGAGATTAGACGGGACTTAAATGGAGCTTGAGACTATTATTTCAATGGCTAAGCGGTCTATGGAGTCCGTATTGGCATTTATCGCTACTGAAGCAGACTTCTCGGCGATAACGAAGCAGAAAGAGCGCGACGTAACGAGGAGGTTCGATCTCGTCGCCGAGCAGAAGCTCCAAGATGAATTGCTCTCTAACGGCGTCAACGCGCGCGTTGTCTCGGAAGAATACGGCGATCGGATTGTCGGCGATGACCCGCGTTGCACGTTAGTTTTTGACCCGATCGACGGCTCAACTAACGTCGCGATTGGTTTTCCCCACTTCTGTTCGTCGCTTGCATATGCGCCAAAAATTGACGACGTGTCGCTCAGCGACATCACGATGGGTGTCGTTGTAACGAACTCGTTAGACGTGTTCGCCGCCACGAAGGGTGACGGAGCGCGGCTTAGGGGAGCTCTTCTCGTTAAACGCGAGGAAAACCGCTATAAGCCGGTTGTTGCGGCATACGCGTACGGCGTGTCGCACATACCGCGCGGCCTCATTGCATTCGAAAAGAAGAGTATTGTGCGAATCTTCGGGAGCATTGCATTTGACCTGTGCCTAGTCGCTTCCGGGACGCTAGACGCCGTAATAGACACGAGAGACCGCCTGAGCGGTTACGACATCGCTGCAGCGCAGCTTATACTGCTTGAATCGAACGGGATCATTACAAGCGGTAATGGCCATCGACTAGATGCTCCAGTCACCGCCTCCAATCTTTCCCTTGTGTGTTCTACAAATAGGGCCTTGCACGACAGAATTGTGAATATGTTGCAAGAATTCCCAAGCGATACATAGCTTGCAGCGTCGCGAGACAGCCGATGATCGCTCGAAGACAGCTTGGTCGAGAGCGTCGGAGCCTGTAACCCGCTTAGTCCTTGGATAATAGTGTAACCGTTAATACTACGCCAGTAAGTCACGCTGCGAAAAACATAAACTATAAATCGATGTCGTGATCCCGGCCGTTTACTTACTTACATTTCTGATCAATCGCAAAGCATTCAAAGAAGGTGACGGATCATGAGCATGAGCTTCGGGTCCTTTTTCAGGATCCGCGTGGTGATCCCTTTCAGAGTAAGCTCCTCGGGCTGTAAGCCGCGGAATACTCGTATTATACGGTTGAGTTCTTCATCGGATCGCTCAACGAGGAACTCTTTGGCATTGTACAAGCGCTTCCGCTGCTTGCCATAGGGGTTATTGTTCCACTCGGTCTCGTACTCTCGAAGCACTCTCACAGACGCATCTTTCTCGCGCACGGCTTTGCGAGCAACTTCCCCCGCAGCCTGTCCGCTTGCCAGCGCTAGTGTTATCCCAGCACCGGTCAGCGGTTCGCTGTGGTGCGCCGCGTCGCCCACGAGCATCAGGCCATCGCTAACGAAAGTCTTGAGCGCATCGCTGACGGGGACACCCCCTACGACGAGTTCGATCTGTTGACCGCCCTGAAACTTGTCCGCAACAAATTCATTGAGATAGTTGACAGGACGCCGGCCGTTTAGTTTGCTGCCCAAGGCGCCAAGCCCGATGTTTGCCGCGTGCCCGCCCTTGGGGAAGACCCACGCGTACCCGCCTGGAGCGTACTTTTCCCCGAAGTAAAAATCAAGCATATGCTCGCGTACTTCGACGTTTTCCATGTGATACTGGGCGCAGCTCTCAATGTCCTTAATCTTGAGAGCCGTGTTGATTCCGCCCAATCGTCCTACCTGTGACTCAATACCGTCTGCGCCGATGACCACCTTTGAACGAACCTCGAAATCATCACCCAGGCTGTTCATCTTAACGCCCTTCACTGCGCCGTCTTCTATTATGAGGCCCGTGGCACGGGTGCGCACCATAACGTGTGCGCCCGCTCGCGCCGCCTCCTTAGCAAGGTCACGATCGAAGATCTTGCGTTCGAGTATATACCCAAGCGGTTCTTCCATTCGGAACATCTCGGAGGTGACGTCGACCGTGGTGCCGTCAGGAGCGTGAAACCGAGCGCCTTTAATCTCACTCGAGATCCACCTCTTCTTCATATTTCGAAGTCCGACTATTTCCATCAGTACGCCTCCTGGCAACGCCTCGGCGCAGCGCACAGGATCCCCGATCTCCTGTCGCTTCTCTATGAGGAGAGTTTCACACTCTTGAGCAGCTACCCGCGCTGCGGCAGAGCCTCCGGGACCCGCCCCTACCACAACGACGTCATACTCGTCTCTCATACCTCTTCCCCGAGCGCGTCGAGAGCCCCCACAGGACAGATCGAAACGCAGGTCGCACAGGACGTGCAAGTATCGGCTATCTTGAGGCAGGATTCTATGAGCTCGATTGAATTTGTTGGACAGACTGCTACACAGGCACCGCAGTGCCCGCATTTCTCAACGTTAACTTTGATCATTGGGATCATCTTACAGGGGTGCTTCAACGAAACTCGACGTAACCAGAGTAGGATGCATAAATAAAACTTTTCCCTCTTCTGTCGTTGCTATGCGGCCGAGCCGTAACGCTCGTGGTAACGCGCTGACTAGCGAAGCTTTACTAGAAATGAAAAAGACCACATCTGGTCTCTCACATTCAGAACCATTCGTTCCGCACTTAGGCATTAACCACGGAACGGCGTGCGAATGCCGAGACCGCTGATTGCGAATGCATCCCCAGCTATTACCAAATTGAAGAAACTGCTCTTACGCGGTCTTCAGCGGCGACCGATCGCCCCCATAGGAGATCGAAGAACGACGTCATGTATCCAGCATACTCAGCACTGTCCGTCCAAAATGCGCTGTTAGCTAGCGACGCACGCGCTCCAGCCGCTGCAAGGAGTGTCACGGTTTCTTTGTTATCAGCTATCCAGAAAAACATTCCTGTGTAGTCTTTACGGCAGCGAACCTGTGTTGCACTCATTAACTCTGTCAGGGCGGCAAAGTTAGTTGACACAGCATCTGTAACGATTCTGACTTGTACGCCTCGTAACGCAGCCTCCTTATATTCTTCGATTATGCCGTAATGGGCGAGCTTTGGTAAGATAGTCGGGCGCACCACGAAGCAGATAGTGCTTTCAGACTCCGCAATCATCCGGGAACCAGTAGCCAATATCTCGTGCTCGCCTTTCACTAGCCGGCACCCCGGGGCCTCATTGACAGCGGCGCCGGCAAATTGAGCGGTATCGGCTTTTTGTAGAAGCTCATCCCGCACCCTTTCCATTTGCCGCTTCGCGTACGTGTGTTTTTGGAGGATTACATCGAGTGCAGCTCTGAGTGGCACTGCAGCATACTTGCTTGGCTTCTCGATCGATTGCTCTACTAAGCCTTCTTGAATAAGCGCCTCCAGTCGTCGGTAAACGTCCTCTCGATAAGTCCTGACAAATTTTGATATGTCTGTAACGCTCTTGGGGCCGTTGCGCAGCAAATAAAAATAGATGCGCGACTCCTTTTCTTTCAACCCAAATTCGGCCAGTTGAGAGACGAAAGCGCTTTCATCAGTTCCTCGCCGAGATCCTTTCGCAGTCTTTTCTCCAGCAAAGTGCCCGAAAACGATGCTTTCCGTATTTTGCCGTGAAAACGTCATATGATTTTAGCAATGTTCGCCTGACAGAACCAGACCGATTAGTCAGCCTGTCTTTCGGCCTTTCGCGAACAAACTCGACCTTCACCAATATATAATCTTTTGTTTGACCATCGGAGTCTCCTGATCCAACGTCATCTTTGCAAAATGATAATGGCGTCAGATAAGACTGGCAGCAAGAATGAGCGACAACATCGTCTAATCATACCTGAATGAGCTTGAGCGGCATCATCACGCGCTGATAGCCTGAACAGAATAAGTCCCAGGGTGAAATATGATGCTCACTGATGCCCACAGTCTTGTAGCCAGGATGATGTATCGGCCACGAGCCAGATCATTTCTGAAAAAGAACAGCAAATAAGGTTAGGAATGGTACGCACTGTTCAGTCTCGCTTTCTCTGAGACCGACCTGAAAGCAGATCCCAGCGCCATCGAGATCCCTGCAAGCAATACGATGGTCTCGAGCGGACGTATAGAGACGATATAGCGTCAAAACAAAGGCTTAAGTTGAGACCGCGCCCTCCTTTTTATATCCCAAGAAGCTGCAGCTAAGCATTATAATCTGCAGTGCACGAGAGTGTCAGATTGTGGACGAGCGAAGAACCGGTCGGAAGCTTGCGAGGATTGCCGAGGGCATACAATCTCGACAGAGTCGAGAGAGCGACAGACGTTACACGCAGATCGCAAATTCCGATCAATTCATCTCAGCGCAATTTTTTCGCGAGGTTAAAAGCGAGTACGATCACGTCGAGGCATTAAAACGTGCTTGGTTAGAGAGACATGACGGAATGTCCCTCGACCAGGTTCTCCCAGGAACCGAATTCGTAAATGAGGGAGGGGCGTGCTACCTTGTCAAAACCGTGCAGAGAGCCAGCTTGCGGATCATTTCGCGGCCGATTGCAAAGGAGTACCTTCTGTCTGACTTGAAGCTTCTGCACGGCATTAGAGGTGCCACTGAGATCGCCCTGAAAAGAAGTGGTTACACGAGCATCGACACGCTTATAGAGCACGCTCGATTTGGCGCACAAGCTCGCCGCTTTATAGAAATTGTTGACGCTCTTGATACAGCTGAGATAATCGAATGGATAGGGAAAAGATTCTCGAAATCCCATCTGCTGGCGTTGCACGCGTCCGCCTTTCACGCGCCTGATGAGTTGCTCTTCGTTGATATCGAGACGTTAGGACTTTATTTGAGCCCAATCATCGTGATCGGACTAGCTAAGTTGGTCGACGAGGCTTTTACCGTATATCAATATGTGCTTAGGAACTTGAAAGAAGAGCCTGCGGCGCTAACTGCTTTTTTTTCTCACATTGATGAGCGCAGTGCACTTGTAACATTTAACGGTCGGATTTTTGACGTTCCTTATCTTGAGCAACGACTAGCTTACTACCAGATACAGGGCGACTTACAAAAGCCACACTTTGATGTGCTTCACTTCGCACGAAGAAGATGGCGCGGGACGATTCCCGATTGTCGGTTGACCACGCTCCAAGAATACCTCCTCGGCACCAGCGAAGAAGATATCCCAAGTGCTTTCGTTCCTGAGTTTTATGAAACGTACTTGCAGACACAAAACGTCGGGCCTTTGCTCGCCATCGTTGAGCATAATAGAAAGGATCTTGTCGCGCTGGCGCGGATTTTCTCCAAGGTTTGTGAGGGATGAGCACGTCGGTCGCTGAAGTTTTGGCAATCCTTCAGCGTGCTGACATTTACCGAGCCAACGTCGAGCACGTCGAAGTGCTGCCGGCCCGCGAACCTGTTTTCAGTGAGATCAACGACGTCGAACCAAACGTCGCCGCATTCCTGAAACACAAAGTCATTCGGTTGTACACGCACCAAGCCGATGCTCGCATCGCGCTGCGAGCGGGCAAGAACGTCGTCATCACCACGCCCACGGCATCTGGAAAGACGCTCGCGTTTAATGTTCCGATCTTTGAGAGGCTCGACCGTGAGCGGAGCGCGACCGCTCTCTACCTCTACCCAACAAAGGCACTGTCGAACGATCAGCTGAGGGTGCTCGACGAGTTCGAGCGCATCTCTGGAATACCAGTCAGAGCACAGGTTTACGACGGCGATACGCCACCTCACAAACGGCCGAAGATTCGAACCACTTCTCGGATCGTCATCAGCAACCCTTATGAGCTGCACCACGTTCTGCCGTGGCACTACAAGTGGCAGCGATTTCTGGCGCACTTAAAGTTCATCGTTCTCGACGAGGCACACGTTTATCGCGGCGTATTCGGTTCAAATATAGCCTTATTGGTTAGACGGCTGCGGCGACTGTGCGCGCATTACGGAGCAAAGCCGCAGTTTGTCATCTCGACCGCAACGGTGGCAAATCCAGTCGAATTCGCCGAACGACTCACCGGGGTATCTTTCGATCTCGTCGCGCATGATGGGTCCCCTCGTGGGCGCAAGTTTTTTGTGCTGTACAACCCGTACTCGCGCACCAACAGAGCACCTGTCGCCAGCCGCGAAGCTTCGAACTTGTTTCTTTTGTTCGTTCGAGAAGGCCTGCAAACGCTATGTTTTACGCCGTCTCGGAAGATGGCTGAGCTGGTTGCGCTTTGGGCTCGAAATACAGTCAAGGATGCCGAACCAGCACTCGTTGACCGCATCGCAGCCTATCGTGCGGGCTACTTGCCTGCAAAACGGCGAGAGATCGAAGCGCGCTTGAAAAGCGGTGATTTAATCGGCATCACATCAACGAATGCCCTGGAGCTCGGCATTGACATTGGCAGCCTAGATGCGGTCGTCATAGCAGGCTATCCTGGCACGATTATTTCAACGATGCAACAAGCGGGCAGAGCTGGCCGAGGAGAGAGCGAGTCGATTGCAACCTTGATCGGACGTCACAATCCGCTTGACCAATACCTCATGAAACATCCGGAAGTTCTGTTCGGAGGCTCTCATGAAAACGCCGTCATCGCACTTTCAAACGAATACATCACCGCAGGACACGTTATGTGCGCAGCAGCCGAATTGCCGCTTCGAGTGCCTGACGATGAGGCGTATTTCCCGGCTCTTCTCAAAGAGTCACTGCAGGAGCTGCAGCAGCACGACTTGACTAAAGAAACAGCCGGTGGATGGGTGTATTCCGGGAGAGGGAGGGCGACTGAGGCAGTCCGACTCAATACACTCAGCCCCAATATGTTCAAGATGGTATGCGAAGGGCGTCTGCTCGAAACGCTAGACACTGTCCTCGCGTACCGCGAGGCGCACCAAGGAGCCGTAATACTGCACGATGGTGAGACCTACATCGTGAAGCAGCTTAACTTGAGTTCCGGCGTTATTTCCGTGAGCAAAAAGGACGTCGACTTTCATACTGAGCCAATCAAGACGGTTGATCTGCACATCATAAAAGAGCTCGAAACCCAGCAGAAGGGCCTGCTGACCGTGTCATTTGGCACTGTTGAAGTCGTGGAGCAGTACGTCGGCTACAAAACGTTACGCTATGATCAGGTCGTTGGAATCGAAAGTCTGGACCTACCGCCTCTTCGCTTTACGACGACTGCTTTATGGTTTACTATACCGGACGCCGCTGTTGCCCCCTGTGTGGCAAACGACTTGGACGTCGCCGGCAGCATACACGGCGCAGAGCACGCGCTGATTGCCGTCACGCCGCTGCACGTAATGTGCGACAGGTGGGATGTCGGAGGCGTCTCAACCGTGTCCCACGCGGATACTGGCCAACCTACTATCTTCATCTATGACGCATTTGAAGGCGGCATTGGGCTTGCCGAAAAGGCAACAGAACTAATTGCCGAGTTATTCAGCGTGGCACGCAGGCTCGTGAGGGGGTGTGCGTGCGATATCGGGTGCCGGCGTGCATATACTCCCCCAAGTGCGGAAACGACAACAAGCCGCTTGACAAGAAGGGCACGATCATTTTGCTTGATGCGCTTGCGCAGCTCGTGGCAGCCTCGAGTCCAGCACTAGCTTCTCAAGTGCAATTCGTGTCTTGATGACGGAGCAGCACAAACTAGCTCCAAACATTAATATTCTTGGATAACCGATCGATCCTCGGCCGTTTCCTAAGGTAGAGATTACAATGCCCTTTGACATATTTCCCGCGATTGACGTTAAGGATGGCAGATGTGTCCAACTAGTGGGCGGGGTACAAGAAAACGTGCTTGTTTCGCTCGAGGACCCTACATCAGTCGCTCAAAACTGGATTGACGCAGGTGCTTCCAACCTCCACGTCATCGACCTCGACGGCGCATTTGGAAAGCCCCGTAATCTAAAAATCATCTATAAGCTCGCACGGCTCGATGCGTTCGTTCAGGTTGGCGGCGGCGTTCGCTCGCGTGAAGACGTTGCCGATCTGCTTCGGACAGGTGTCGACCGGGTGATTCTCGGGACCGCAGCTGTCAGCGATCCTACGATCGTCCATCATCTGAGCACAGAGTTCGGCAGCGCATCGATTATGGTATCAGTCGACGCGCGAGGAGGCGAAGTCCTTGTCGAAGGTTGGACGCGAAGCTCGGGTTGGCGGCCTCATGAACTAGGCCTGCTTTTTCAAGAGATGGGGGCGGGTTCGCTACTCTTCACGGATGTGGAGGTCGAAGGAAAGATGAGCGGTGTCCGCACGGACGTGATCCGATCTCTCGTAGAATGCGTCAAGGTTCCAGTTGTGGCATCTGGCGGCGTCGGACGTGTAGAGGACATTAGAGCAGTCGCCTCGACCGGAGCAGCTGGGATTGTGATCGGCTCCGCGATTTATACTGGAAAGTTCACGCTCAGGGATGCGTTTAAAATAGTACGGACCCTCTAGAGTATGGAAGACATGCGCACGGCCAGCGTTCAGAGGGAGACAAAGGAGACCAAGATCGACCTATATGTCAACCTTGATGATCCATCGGAAACGACCATAGAAACTGGAGTTCCGTTTTTCACGCACGTGCTCGAAGCGCTCTCCCTCCACGGCGGCATCGGAATACGTCTCGTAGTACGCAGTGACGGCAATCCCCACCACGTGGTAGAGGACGTCGGCATCGCACTGGGTAAAGCCCTCAAAAGCGTCATCGCAGCAACAAATGGCGTCAGACGGTTCGGTAGCGCGTCTATCCCAATGGACGATTCCCTCGCTAATATCGCCGTCGACGCAGCAGGCCGCAGCTACGTCGTGTTCAACACAACGATCTCATCGGGCGTCGACGGCATCGACGCTAGCCTAGTGAAGCACTTCATCCAATCTCTTGCTTCTCACGCTATGCTAACGATACACGTCAATGCGTACGGCACGGACGATCATCATACAATCGAAGCTGTTTTCAAGGCGCTTGGTGTGGCGCTTAGCGACGCGCTTCATCCCCGAAAAGGGGTCCGAAGCACTAAGGGTGCGCTTTAGCTAGTTTATGCATATTCGCTGATGAACGCGCAAGGCCCCAAGGTTAACCGCGTCGTGCAAGGCAACGGCCCGCTATAGCGAGCAAACAGCTGCTATCTGCACTGAAAGAAGTTTCAAGCTCTTTTTCGTGCCCTTGTCGATGTACACTGCGCATACCACGTCTTCCATTCCTGTCGGGCTTCCCAGAAAGGACACTCGAACATCGCCGCCGTCCACTGGCCGAGCCTTCCGCAATAGTAATTCTGGTCTGTCATCGGCTCGAACTTCTCTTGATGCACACACAATGAGCATCGGCGCAGTGGAATATACCCTCGGTCAAAGAGCTGCCAATCAATGTTGTAGGCTTGATTTTGGAGCATACTCGACCTCGATGACTCAAGCTGGCCCAAAAAATGCACGTGACTTATGAAGAAACAACGGGCGCAAGCATAACGTTTACGCAGCGGCGGGTAGCAGAAATGATAAATCATCGGAGAGTGGACTTAGCACGATTTAAAACGTTTTAGATGGCTTGGCGATTAAGAAGTGGGCCTTTTCTCGCGGTCAGTTCGGACGTAAGCCAGTAACCAGCAACCTCGGCAGAGCGAGCTGTGACACTGTGCTAAACATTCGTTTTCGCTGTAGCTGAGTATCCCCGCGCAACGCCTACGCTGTTTCTGGCTAAGTCTAAAGTCGCACCAATTGATGCTACGGCCACAATGTGTCGACTTCTTCTAGATTTAGCGCGTCTTGAAGCCACGCGTAGGCAAAGGGATAAATCGAACAACGACTTATCTCGGCTTATGGAACAGGCCTTAATCGAGAAGCTCGAAGCGTTCGGCTTGAGCTCGAAAGAGGCTCACCTTTACGTTTTGCTGCTTAAGTACGGCCCAAAAACGACGGGCGAGCTGGCCAAGATGCTTCATAGCTACCGCGTCGACATCTATCGGCTAGTAGAGACGCTTATGGAAAAGGGTATGATCGAGGAGTCCGTCGAGAAGCCGACAAAATACGCAGCTGTAGCCGTTGATGCTGCACTCGCCGGTGCAATGATGCGGCACGCATATGAACTTCGGTGGATGGAAGAGAATCGCGACGAGGTGCTCGAGCTTGCACAAGAGTACTTGTCAAGTGAATCAATCGCAGGCGATCTCTACACCTTCAAAGTAGTTAAAGGCCGTGCAAACACCCTCGCGATTATGGAGCAGCTCGTGGCCGCGGCGGTAGAACGGCTCACATTCGTCTCATCGCAAGGTGGAATCTCCGTTCTTTCAGCCAGCGGAATCATTGAGTACTGCATAGAAGCGGTGCAGAGAGGGGTACACGCGCGGTGCGTCACTGACATCGTCCCTCGGAACGTTGGTACGGTGCGCGAGGCTCTTGCAGGGGGGATCGAAGTCCGCCATTACCGCAACTACGAAGCAACACACTTTTTTGTCGTAGATGCTCGCGAAAGTCTAACAACCATAACGTTTGACAAGCTCCGTCACGGGAAAGACGCGACTGACACAGCTTTTTGGACTAATAGCCCAGAATATGGGCAATATCTCGAGTCGAGCTTCGAACTCCTTTGGGATTCATCTACTGATGCGGCGCAAGTTGTGGACGGGGTTTTAGAAGAAATCGATCAAGGACGCACAAACGCGGCCAGAAACAGTTCTTAATCGCTTTCGTCCAAGTAAGTGAAGTTCGAAGCGTTTTTATAGGTATACGTTCCACCGCCGTGCTGGGCTTAAAAAACTATTAATGTGATGTCCTATGAATAGAGCGCGCTTACGTAAGCGTGTCCTAATTACACTCTTCGTCACGCTTATCCCTGCTTTAACCATTGGGTCAATCTCAGCGCCGCCAGCTAACACGACGCTCGTCGTGACCGGCATTTCTGCACCGACCTACACAAACAATACCGCTGCGGTGAACGTGACTGTGCAGAACACAGGTTTCACGCTTGCCAACTCTACGTTCCTAGTCTTCGAAAATGAACCAAGAGAGATAACGATCAACAATGGCGGCGCTTTTGACATTGCACCTAACTCAAATGCCACGTTCGCAGTAAAGATTACCGCCGGAACCGGCGCTTCAGGGAACTACGACTTTAAGTTTTATGCGAGGAGTGGAAACCTTACGAGTGAGAGCCGCACGATTTACATTCAGGCCGGCAGCGCGCCGGTCTCTCAGACCAATAGTGTAAATCCGCTGCCTGGATTCGAGGCGGGATTCGGGATTGCTGCGCTCACCTTCGCTGCTTACTTCTTTTGGAGACAGCGCTAGCGGACGCTTGTTTTTCGCAACTTAGCTATAAATACCCGTCACACAATATCTTGTAGATGTGCAAATCGGCCAACTCTATGATGATGTGCAGGCCGTTGTTATGGCCGCTGAGGAAAATCCTGAGTATCGAGAGCAGATTATCGACGGGTTCCTCGACCAGGCGCTACGCCAACCAGACCGGCGCGCTCACGTGTGGCACATTACGGTTGCGCTACTTACCGCAGGCATCTCAGGGACCATATTGATAGATCGGCTCATCTCTTTCCCGCTGAGTCTGTTCGCCTTTGTCTTTTTGTGGGCTGCGATAATTGTGATTTTGGGAGCGTCAACAGCCCTTACAATGCTCAAGCGTCACGTCACTCGCCTTGCCTCAATGTGGCTGCTAATGCGGATATCCGCCCAGCGAGACTTGTCCAGAGGAGGCTTTAATTTGCTCACTTTGTCCCTCTTGAAGAAAGGTCTTACGCGGCTAATAAACCGCTATATTCTGTAAGACAATGCGCGTCGGAGCCGCCGTCGGCTTCTTGCGTGATGCTCGCATCCGAGGCAAACAGTGGTAAGCTCAAATCGCGAGCTAGAGTCTTTGAGCCTCGTCCACGTCGTATCCTTCGTGCACGACGCGAGCAATCTTTCTGACCAACATTGTTGGATCGTCCGCTTGAAAGATGTTTCTGCCTATGGCAACCCCGTGTCCGCCGGCGTCGATCGAGTCTCGCACCATTTGTAGGAGTTCGCGCTCAGTGTCCATTCGCGGACCACCTGCTACGACGACTGGTACAGGACACCCAGCTGTGACTTCTTTGAAGGTGTCGACGTCTCCTGTGTAGTTTGTTTTGACGATATCCGCCCCGAGTTCAGCTCCGACTCGGGCAGCGAGTTTCACGTGCTCGACGTCGTGCTCGTCGCCGACCTTGTCACCGCGAGGGTACATCATTGCAAGTAATGGCATGCCCCAGTAGTCACATCTCTCCGAGACTTGCCCTAGAATGGCCAACATTTCGGATTCATTCAGCGCACCGACGTTTACGTGAACGCTTGCGGCGTCGGCGCCAAACTTAATGGCCTCTTCAACGGTCCTGACGAGCACTTTACGGTTTGGATCGGGAGCGAGTGACGTGCTTGCCGAAAGATGGATAATGAGCCCGATATCACGACCGTAGCCCCTGTGTCCGTGTTTGGCCAAGCCAATATGTCCAAGCACAGCATTCGCTCCTCCCTCAGCGACCTTGTTTACTGCGATGCGAAGATCTTCCAATCCTCTGATCGGGCCGACGGTAGCGCCGTGGTCCATAGGCACGATGATGGTATTGCTCGTGTTTCGATTAAAAATGCGCTCAAGCCGAACTGATTTACCGATGTACATATTCGAAAACTAGGGCGGAGACATTATGAAGCTTATGTGCAACAGCTCAAGGCGCGAGCACCAAAGATTGGGCCACTCATGCAATCAGCCAGATCTGAATCGAGCGCGTTTCGGCAGACAAGACCACACGCAAGTTGTTTCGCTGGGCTTTCGGGAAGTGTTCATCGGTTCTGCGAGCCTTATCTGCGTGAGGTTTACCAATGCTACTCGCTCACGCGCAATGCCTTCAATGTATACACCGTCGAAAACACTCAGAATTTACTTGCGAAGCGTTTCCCAAAGGAATCCCTGCATCGATCCGCTACGGTGAGCGTGATCACCGCCAACCTTATCCCGGCGATCGGGGATTAAGATTTAAAAAGAGCGCGAAGCCCTCGTCGCGGCGCGAGACTATCGCAATAGTGCGTCACTGACTCGGTTTTCACAAAGAT
>CAZHSW010000002.1:0-4961 GCA_964534635.1 uncultured Methanomicrobia archaeon | reverse complement strand
GTCAACCCTGTGCACATGTTCTACTCCAGCAGCCCAGATTGCTTTCCGTTCGGAGCCAAACGCGCAGAGCGAGTTCTCGCGATTCACACCATAAAATAACGGCCGTGCGCCAACAAAGTCTCGTTCCAGGCTCAGAAATTGTGAGTTCGTAATGTGTGCCTTCGCGTAGCTTGAGCCGAAGGAGTCTTCGACTGACATAGGTACAGCTTTACGGCTTGAAGCTCGGTTGCATTTTGCTCGTTCGAGCGAGCACATGGTGTACTCCACGTGATCTGTTAGCGTCCCAGTGACTGATTGTAGAGCTGCACCCCGATGGCCGAGGGTTTCGCACATCTTTGACACGGCCACAGAAGTGTTTAGTCCGACGGCGCCGACTATTCCTGACATTGGTTCTGCTTGAGAAGCTCTATGACGTAATCTACTTGTTGAACCGCCGTTCCGACATAGTTCTCTGGCTTTACCATCCAGTCTAGTTGAGCTCGCGTGAAATGTTGTGCGAAAACTGGCTCGTTGAGCAGGGCATCCGTGAGCTTTTCGCCACTTTCGTAGGCTTTCATTGCTGCTGTTCGCACGATTTCGTGTGCTTGTTGCCGCCCCACTTTCTTGGCGAGTTGCATCATAACCGCCTCGCTCATGTTTATCTCGTGCATAACTTCGAGGTTTCGCTTGATGTGCCCCTCGTGAAATTCCAAGTTGTCCAAGACGTTACTTGAGAGGGTAAGAATGTGGTCCGTGAGTATGGTAGTTTCCGGCAATATGATCCGCTCACTCGAAGAGTTCGTGAGATCTCGTTCGTCCCACAGTGTGTTGTTCTCGAGTGAAGGTAAAACGAACGATCGTATCACGCGTGCGAGACCACATATCTGTTCAGATCGAATCGGATTTCGCTTGTGTGGCATCGTTGACGATCCAACTTGCATTTTCCCGAAACTTTCCGAAATTTCAGCTATTTCGCTTCGTTGTAGGGTTCTCACCTCGGTGAATATTTTTTCCAACGATGTGGCGATACCCGCAAGCAGCATCGAATATTCTGCGTGCCGGTCTCGCTGAATGACTTGCGTTGAGACCTCGACAGATGTCAGGCCTAGCAACTCGAGAGTGCGGGCTTGGATTTTTATGCCGTGTTTGCCGAAGGCTGCTTGAGTGCCGACTGCCCCCGTTACTTGACCGACTTCGATCCGTTCGCGTGCCTGCGAGAGCCGACATATATGCCGTTCGATTTCCATTGCCCAGACGGCAAAACGCAGGCCATATGTTGTCGGTACGGCAATTTGCCCGTGTGTCCTTGCGGCACAGACGCGATTCTTGTTTTCGCCTGCGAGGCGTAGCAGAACGTCTATGAGTCGAGCAAGTTTTTCGCCGAGTATCTTGATAGAATCGCGCAACTGGAGAGCAAGCGCAGTGTCTAAGATATCGTTTGATGTCGCTCCGTAGTGCACATAGTCAACTTCAGAGTCAAGCTGCTCTGAAATTGCTTCCACTACTGCCATCATGTCGTGATGAATTTTGCCTTCAATCTCGGTGACACGTCTGAGAGATACGTTGCTTGCTGCCTTTTCGATCTCATAAGCAGCCTTCGCTGGTATGAACTCAGCCTCGGCTTCGGCCTTCGCAAGTGCTACTTCAACCTCAAGCAGGTAGCGGAGCTTTCTCTCGTTGCTCCATATCTCTTTCATCTCTATGGTGCCGTAGCGAGACTCTATCGGATGGATTGACATTTTCGCTCCCGATTTGATGAGTTGCCTTGGGTGTCTATTTTTCGCTTTGTCATCGCAGATGCGTGTTCGTTTTTTGTACCACGATCGGTGCTTGCCGTTGCGACTGAAGTGCCCTTGAAGCTGCTTCGACGATAACAAGGGCGACCGTATGTTCAGGCGCCAAATTTCTTGCCTTTGCCCAGCAGATCCAAAAGTGTTGGCATCAAATCAAGACCGCGTATCCTGTTGCTGCCTCCTTGGGCGGCACTAAACTCGTTGAAACTGTCTGATCGATCAATGCGCACGCCTGGTCCGTGAATCAGAAACGGAACAGGATCGCCCGAATGTTCTCTCAAACTTACTGGAGTGGTATGATCTGCCGTTATTGCCACGAGCGTCGACTCATTCAACGTCAGATTTGATAGTGCGGCGTCTACTCGTGTTAGAAAACGCTTCTTGGCTTCAAAATCGCCGTCATGACCTGCCTCGTCCGCACCTTTTACGTTGAGCAGCACAAACGTGTATTTCTTAAGTGCCTCGTTAACGTTCTTCACTTTCTCGTCGATGTTTGAATCAATATGTCCTGTTGCTCCTTTTGTTGGGATGTATTGCATAGCGCTCAGTTTGCCAATGCCGATCACTAACGCTGTAGCCGCGATGACGGCGCCTTTCAGCCCCGTGCGTCTCTCAAACGGCACGAGGTGCGGGACCACGCCTGCTCCGCGAAGCAGCACGGCATTTGCTGGAAGTTCGCCTGCAATAGAGCGATCTTTGTTGAGCTGATGCTCTTCGAGCACTTCACGCACTTGGCGCGTGAAGTCGTTCACGATGTCGGCAGTTCGGCGAGCCTGCGCGTCATCGGCCGTTTGTCTTGAACGTAACATCGTTCCAGGTCGCCGAGGATCCGTCGACGTTATGTTCGGACTCAATCCCTCTCCTCTGAGCACCAAGGCTGCTCTATGGCCTGCTGATGCTTTGAAGAAAAACTCACAATCTAAGTGCACTTGTTCTTTGATCGCTTCGGCTAGCTCGCGTGTGTCGCTAATGCGGCCGGCGCGTCGATCGACAACCGTGCCATTCTTGACTGTCGCAAAGTTGCCGCGAAATGCGATGTCGCCTGGACGGACTTCGATGCCTACCCCAGCCGCTTCAAATGGTCCGCGTCCCGTGTACACCTTTTTGGGCGCGTATCCTAGCAGCGATAGATGGGCGGTGTCTGAGCCCGGAGGCGTCCCCGGCGCGATGACATCTAAGGTTCCTAAGATTCCTTCTCGCGCTAGTTGATTGATGTAAGAGGTATTGGCGGCCGCTAATGGGGTCGTTGCGTTGACTGAAGGGCGGTCAGCTGCTCCATCTAGTACGACCAGAAGAATTTTCTTGGCTACGTCCATGGCGTAAAATGGTCTGGCTTTGCGCGAAAATTAGTTACGGTTCTGCCAGTATTTTCGTCTTACTGATCTCGACGCGGCGCAATGGATATATAACCTTGGCTTTTTTGTAGATATCACTCGCCAGTTTTCCTAAAACGACTTCGTGGATGAATTGCTCGTAGTTCAGCTCGTTTGCCCGTTCGCGTAAGATCTTATTCATAATATCCCGGATGGCTTTGATTTGAGAGGATCCGGCTCGTTTTATCGTGAGCGACGTGGGCTTGAGATGAATTTTATAGCCGTCTTTGGTCGTTATTACAACGTTTGATTCAACGAGGCTTGTTCGCCTTTTTACGAGGCTCCTCAGATAATCCCGCGTGAGCTCGTGTCCAGTGAACTTGGTGTAAGCGGCATCGCCACTGATTTCGTCAACCTTGAAACGCATCTTTACGTTTTGTTTTCCTAGGTCCCCGGTTAGTTCACCGAGGGTCGTATCGATGACTCTATTTACTAGTTTCGAAGGATCGTCCGCCGGAGTAGTGCCTATGTTTGTCTTGCCGAAGATTTCAGGCGTCACAACGTCGTACCATCTCTTTGCTTTCCAGCCTTCCGCTTTCTTCTTTATTTGTCTTCTTGCCATTCAAAAACTCCATCTTAGAAGCTTAAAATGTAAACGTGTGTCTAATTGCTGTTCCGCACGCTAGGATTCTGCCTTTGAGCTACAGCTATATGCATGATAATACCATATAACATTTTTTCAAAGGAACTTAATTCCGTTAGGCAGTTTCTTCACAATATTTACGAATTTCGGAGGCCAAAGTTCAATATCCAGCCCCTTTTGCGCAAAGAAGGCCGCAGCCCATCGTTCTAAGCCTATGCCTGAACATCCTGACCACAACTCTCCCTTTTGTGTCTTTACATTGAAACCACGAGGATATTTATTCCCATTTACGCTTACGTTCTGAAATTCGAGCCATTCGCTCTCTTTTCGCTCTCCTCGATACGGCATGTATGCTTCGTAATCGACCGTCCCGACCAAGTGATCAGTGATAGTTTCTGTGGAACCTTCTTGTGCCATGAACCAAGGCATAACGCGTGCCATTCTCCATTCTAGGTCTAAAATGTCGTTGAAAATGTGCGCGTAGCGCTTGTTAAGTTTCTGACCCTCTTTGTTTACTTGCTCGGCATCTCCGACCCAGACAAGCTCTATCCGGTGAAACTCGTCGACTCGTTCGATACCGTGGATGCCGCCACTTTCGTAGCGATGTGACGTGCCCGATCGGTCAAAAACTCTTACCGGTAGTGACTCAGACGAGATCGTCTCTCCTTGCAAAAACGGCCAGAACGAGGGGCATTGTGCGTAGCACATACCTCCGAGAGGATCGTCAATCTTTGTTCTGATGAGCTCCACAGGGACTTCGTTGGTGACTTTGAAGTAATCCATCACTTCTTCCCAGTATTCTGGGTCACGGGTTTTTGGACTTGAAACGTAATAAATCTCGGGGTACACGCCGCGAGCGTGTCCAGACCGCTTCCACACTTCCCACGGGACCATCTTTGGGAATATCATTTCAGAATAGCCAAGGTGGATTAGGATCTCCTTTTCTATGACTTTCGAGAAAGATGTCAAGACCTTCGTGACTTGCGGGCCGAATATCCATTGTCCGCGGCTCATTCCGTGCTTGATCCAGTGGCGTTTTTTTAGTTCTTCGGTCGGGTCACCTCGGAAGCGGGTTTTTTTCTGCGAGCTTTCCCAAATCAGTTCCCAATTCTCAGGCTTTGCTCCGTAAAGTCGCTGCTTTATCTTCTCGTCGACGAGATTAATGATTCGATCGGGTATCTTTGTCTCAATCTCGTGTTCGCCGATTGCGAGGCTTAATGTCAGCACTCCATC
>CAZHSW010000001.1:0-5108 GCA_964534635.1 uncultured Methanomicrobia archaeon | reverse complement strand
GTCTATATAGGTACCATTGTGTGGACAATAATTCCAGCGAGAAAAGCTTCCCTCGTATCCCCCGCCGAAGCCATCCGCTACGTGGAATAGTCGAACCGCTAAAAACTGCAGAAAAGGCCCCGTCTCAACCGAGCGGCGACCCGCTTTTTGCAGCGTTTGTCTAAAAGGTGAGCACAAGTTCTTTGCCGCTGGTTACGTCACCCTCACTAACTGCAAGGGACTGCGTCGCGTTGCCGACGGTCACTGTGTAAGCGTTGCCGGTTTGCACGCCGTAAAGCGTCCAGTTTGTCGAGTACGGCACAACAAACGTGTGCGATCCGTTTATGATAGCGCTCTGCGTGTAGTTAAACGTCCTATTCTGGTTTGTAACAACTTTCAGAGATACCGTTGCGTTGCCGTTGCCGCGCACCGTAATGTTTGCACCGGTCACATACTCAAAGATCTTAACGTACTTAACTTCCGTCCCCCCGAATGTTCCAACGGTCGAGTTGGATTCGTGAACCAAGCGATAGTGGCTGTAGCCATTGCCGTCGAGGTATTCAAGCCGAACGACAGTTGAGTTGTAGTACGCTTCCGTCGGAACAAGCTGCTGACTTATCGCTCCACTCTGAGTGTAGTATGCTTGCGACGTTAAAAACGGTTCAACGCCCTTGCCCGAAAGAAGCGCGATTGCCTGAAATTTGCCGTTATAATCCGCCATTTCATAATCTGTCATCACGTACTTGACGCTGCGATTCTGAATGATGTTCATGGTATCGGACTCGTTCTGGCTCGTGAAAAATTGCGCCGCGTCGCTAACGCCAGTTTGGAAGTTGTTCGCAACAGCAGGCCTGTGACCGAGATAGATAATCCAGTTGCCGTAGTCCCACCAGCTTAGCACGCCGTATTCGGGCCTTTGATTCGAGCTAACGTTAAAGTTCGAAGTGGGCGGCGTGTTCGCTTTCATCCACTGCAGCGATTCGTACCAATCGGGCGTAATCTGTTGGACGTTCTTTGCATAAGCTGTGGTCATGTTAACGCTGGGCAACAGCAAGACGAGCACAACAAAAAAAACGCCAACGAGTTGCGTGTATTTTATTTCGTGCCCAAAAAGGTCACGAAGTGCACCCGCGTCGTGGACGCCTGCGAGCGCACCGTACCCTTTGCCGACAAGCGCGTCTAGGGCCCACACGACGACGAACGCAGAAAGGATGGCAACGTTCGCAGATAACAGAAAAGTAAAACGCGTTTGCACGACTGTTATAGCCACAGCAAAAATGCTCCAAACGAATAACAATAAAGCCGCTTCGTCTTGCTTTCTGTACACCTGATAGCCAAGCGCCGCCAAACCGATGAAGGCGACAAACAAAAGGACTTGGAAATAGCTCACGGCGGTAGTGAGCTGAAAGCCTCCTGGGCCGCCGAATAACGGCTGCGCCTCCGCCACAGTCTGCAAAACGCCACTTTGCGTAAAAAATCCGTAACCCGTAAACACGGTCGTCGCCAAGTCAGGTCGCACGAGATAGAGGCTTAAGGCCCCGACAACTAACAGCGCGCAGATCGCCAAGGGGTAAACCGCACGTTGCTTATCCCTGAGATAGTAGGCGAGCGATCCAAACAAAACGAAGATGATCAGCACAGCTGCCAGCAGAAAAGGCTGAAAAAGGGACACGTTCACAGGATCAATGGTCGTTCCGAAATGACTTGAGAGGCTGACCGGCAGAAACGTAATCAGGGATACCACAAGCATCGTCACAGCGACAATGGTGAGATTATCAGATTGGACTCCCTTCAGGTGATAGATGATATACTGCGCAAGGGCGAAAGCCCCTATGATTCCGAGAAACAAAAAACCTCCGAGCCACGTCAACAATAGCGCCGTCACAAAGATGCCGGCCAATCCCGCATAGAGAAGCGCCGTTTTATCATCACGGGTGAAGGTTAACGTTCGCATCTTATGAAAAGTGAGCTCGCCTTTTAGGGCAAGCATAAAAAACAGAAACAAGAAAGCCGGAAAGAGCACCTCCGCAGCGACGTGGTGATTTACGTTTCCGACCATCGAGCGCAAGAGATTCGCGGGAAGAACGGTCAAAAGTGCTGCGGCGACGACCCCTGCTTTCCAGTCAAAGACGAGCTTTGTTATGTAATACACGGGAAAAATTGCGACGGCTCCCAAGAGCGCTGGAAATGTTGCCACAGCGACCTGATAGTCGACGTGAAACAGCGCCATCGCCGCCATCGCATAAGCAGACGCTAAGAAATCATATAGCGGTGGCCAACCGATCCAAAATCCGTTAGGAAAGTCAACGTAGGGATCGAATGCGAGGACGTGGGGAAAATTCTGGATGGTATATTCAATGATCCGAAGGTGATAATAGGGATCAAAATCAGATATGACTATGTTGCCACCTTGTATTGAATTGGCATAAGGCAATCTAATCCGCAAATAGAGGGCTACGAGGAACACAACGAGAAGCATCGCAGTCCTTTCGACGTGCCTCTCTTTGAGCCATTCTAAATACTTTCGAATCTCAAGAGCCTCCAAATGAGCCGCAAAACGGTGTGTGCGCTTCGCCGGCAGCGTCAGACCCCGCAAGCGCAAACACATGCCTTAGAGCATCGTGTAGTATTTATAGTGTGCGCATCTCCCGTCAGTATACACCGTGATCCCCTTTCGAAGATTCCCGGAGCCTATGGCCTTGCCGTAGCGATGTGACCTCGATGCTGAAGAGGCGAACGAAGGAAAAGGATCTGCAAAAAGAAAACCTCGAGCACGTCATCGAGCTTGGGGATGCCAGGTTCAGACGCGGCGACTTCAGCGAAGCGATCGATCACTATGATGTCGTGCTCGAGTGCGTCCCTAACAACTTCAGGGCGCTGCACAATAAGGGCCTAGCGTTTTTCGCCCTCAAGAAATACGATCGGTCTATCGAGTGTTATGACAAAGCTCTTGCCATTCGTCCGCGGGAGCTGCGCGTTATGCTCAATAAGGCCATCTCGTTGAACAGTAAATGCGATTTCGACAGGGCTAAAGGAGTTTTGGATGAGATAATAAGGCTTTCCCCAGCGAATAAAGAGGCACGCAACGCGCGGGCTTTATCGGAATTCAACCTCGGTCTGGACACCGAAGGTATGCTGGATCTGAAGAAAGCTATAGAGATTGATCCTTCTTATGCTATGGCGTGGAATAACCTCGGCTGTTTTCACCTAGGACTTGGGGAGCTTGAAGCCGCTATAGAATGTTTTGATCGGGCCTTAGCCGTCGACGAAAAGAACTACGATGCGCTTTTACTGAAGAACGAGGCGTTAGAAAGACAAGAAAGAAGAGCAAGACGTGCTTGATCTGCCACTTAACCGCAGCGAGCACGACATAGTCACGTCGTGGAGATTTCCGTGAATACGCGCGAATTTAGCCGCTTGGTGATGCCAGCAATTGATCGAGATCTTATCGAGAGCTTCGTTCGAGCCGTGCAGCTGTGGGCGCCACCGAGTTTGAAGTCGATCGTTCTCTACGGTTCAATAGCCAAAGGCGTGTTTCCTGACGAGTATGATGTCGACATCGTGCTTCTCTTTTCTACTGATTTCGATCACGCCAAGTTCTACTCTGAGGTCTACAACCTCGTCAGAACGCTAGAGCCTCATCGCGAATTGCACGTCGTGCTGAAATGGGAAGAAGAAGTCGAGCCGGAATACGCAGAACTCATTGAATTGGAGGGGGTCTCTCTCTATCCGTAGCCATCCGCACTTCTATGACAGCGGGTGCACGATGGTATCCTTTTGCGACAGCAACTGGTCTACAGCCGGCAATTCCCGCATTGCGTTGCTAATCGCACTTTTTGTCGCGCCGTAGTTGTTATTATAAAGCTTCTTTTTGTCTGAAGCGCTCCCGTGAATATAAACCGATGCGATAATCATCAGCTCGTTCGCGGCGCCGACCGGAATAACTCCTTCCTGCACGCTATCGACAACTGCTTTTGCGATCGCTGCTTGCACAGGGCCAAACATGAGCTCTGCCTGCCTAGCGCCCTTGATGGTGACCTTATTTACCATAAGCGTTGCGGGCTTGACAGCGTAGTTTGGCGCCAGTATAGCCAGCAGCGCCGTATGTCCTGTCCGCGGCGTCGCGAGCGCTGTCAGGAACGAAGTCTCGAACGCCCCGCCTTTTTGGCCAATTGCCACGTCAATATGTGCAAGCTCTGGCATTTCGCCAACCAAAGCCTCGCCGATCCGTGTGCTGAATTTTGATCCTTTTTCAGTTTGCGTCGTCATTTTTGATTCTCCTTGCCTCATAGGTCGACGTCGTAATAATATTTTCGCGGTATATTCCTTCGTCTTGACCAATTGGACACAAGAATAGGAGATAGAGCGCTCCTTCGAAACCTGAAAGTTTTATGTTGGCAAGACAGCTGTAATAATCATGAATATCGTTATCGGATACGAGAGCTATCACGGCAACACAAGAACTATGGCGTATGCATTGGAACGCGGAGCGCGAGCAGCCGGAGCTGAAACGTTAATAAAGCATATTAGACAAATCAAACCGTTTGACGTCAAAAATGCAGATGTCCTCGTCGTCGCCACACCAACGTATCATAAAAAACCCCCATCAAACGTCCGATACTTCATGAAGAACTACGACAGATTTGATTTCCACGATAAGAAGGCCTTCGTGTTAGGTTCTTACGAAGAATTTGGGGAAGCCGTGGAGCAGATTGCAGAGTTTTTTCAGTTCAGAGGGGCGATCGTTCTGATCCCGCCAATCAAAGTGAAGGGCAAGCCAGCGAAATCTGATCTCGAGCTCTGCGAGAAAAAGGGAGCCGAGATGGCGACGCCGTAGGCGTTCTCTCCAGATTCTCACGTGTCACGAACGACAAACGCGAAACGATAGAGGGCTTAATTCTGCGAGAAAGAGCGTTAGATAACTTTTACTGCGGTGCTGAATCACTTTGTGGTGAGATAGGCGGTTATAATAGCGCGATCTCGTGCCCGTCGGCAAAAACCCGGGGCTTACGCATGATCGCGTCAAGATGAACGCCTGCTGCAACACGGCCGCCAATTGTGCTGTTATCCCCTAGAGCGATATGGGCAGTCCCTCTCACCTTCTCGTCTTCTAAAACAACCCCAATTAT